>NZ_JBYOJU010000064.1:0-43718 GCF_057798855.1 Cupriavidus sp. 96C5-1
GTGGGCGCGGTGGCCCCGGCTTGAGGCGAATACCCAAAATCTGGAGCCACCGCGCCCACGACGAAACCAGTGCCGTTCATGATCGAGTGGCCATATAAACTGGTAACGGCAGATGCCTGAATGGGCAAGCGAGATCGTCATTCAGGGGTCATACAATGAAACCACCGTCATTCGCAGTGGCAATGCCGTTCGTGCCGGTAGCGCCAGCAGTTTATTAGAACCGCCGCGCCCACCACGAATCCGAAACGTCCCCGATCCTGATAAGCCAGCCTCCTGCAAGGATCGCTTTCTTTTGGTTACTTTTCTTTACGAGTAAAGAAAAGTGACACCTCCATGTGCCCATGAGCCTGACACCACTCCGCCTTTAGGCCCTGCAGACCTGTCTCAACCCACCCAAGCCCAAGAGCCTGACACCACTCCGCCTTTAGGCCCTGCAGACCTGTCTCAACCCACCCAAGCCCAAGAGCCCGACGCCACTCCGCCTTTAGGCCCTGCATACCTGTCTCAACCCACCCAAGCCCAAGACCCCGACACCACTCCGCCTTCAGGCCCTGCAAACCTGTCTCAACCCACCCACGCCCGAATCCTAAACACATCCCCGCTCCCTAACCGGCAGCCAGACTTCCAACACCCCAGTCCCCGCCGCAGGATCAAAATCCTCACTGTAGCGCTCGAAATCAGGCGCAAACGCCGACACCATGCCCGACGCCGGCAGCCACTCGTTCCAGATACGCATGCACGTCCGAGGAAGGGTGGAGAGCGGGCCTGCATGCTCGAACACGGCGTAGCGCTGCGGAGATATCTCGATGCAGCGAAATGCCGCATCGAGGCCTGCCAGGCTGCGCACCTCCACCCCGGCGATGTATTCAAAGCCGCCATTGCCATCGGGGTTGCAGCAAACGCCATAGGTAACGTTGCTCACCTGGCCCGGCACCTTGCCGATATGCGGGATAAACGATTGCCAGAGGGCGGGAATGCCGCCGTTGGTCTCAATGGTGAAGCGCCCGCTGAATCCCGCTATCAGCAGAGACCGGCCGGTTTCGAAGCGGGGCGCGGGCAGATCGGTCAACGTGGGTTCTGTCATGCTTGAAGTCTCCGGATGCTCTCTTTGCGAGTCAGATGATTCCGCGCCGGCACCGGCGCTGGCGCGATCCGGATCGGGATCCCGCCCCGCCTGCCGGCAACTGCCAGCGTTCCGCTGCCTGGCGCATGCCGCCAGGCGTCACTACCTGGCCAGGCGGCTATTTCAGGTAAGACTTGATGACCTGGAGCACCACGTCCAGGTCTTGCTGCCGTTGTTCCGGTTCCGCTTCCTTCACCACATGGTCGACCAGATGCCCTTCGATGACGGCGGCCATCAGGCCGTTCACCGCGCCGCGGATGGCAGCGATCTGCTGAAGCACCGCGGTGCAATCCGTCTCGCTGTCGAGCAGCCTCTCCAGCGCGGCGGTTTGCCCGTGTATCCGCCTGACCCGCGCCAGCAGCTTGGCCTTGTCTCGAACAGTGTGTGCCATATCCCCCTTGCCTCGTCTTGTTGCCGGAATTACTGAGCCGGAGGGTAGCATATCCATGCCGGGAGTCAGTATTGACGGCGCCGCCAAGGCTGCGCCTGGAGCGCCGGCGGGATGAGCGTTGAGACGGAGCGCGCGGACAGCGGCCGTCAGCGCTTCACCTTCATCCAGCGCGATGGGTCCGTCGAGTCGGAGCAAGCGTTTCCGGAGCCGCGCGAATTCAATGCCCGCCTGCGTCTGGGGCATGGGCACCGCAGCCACGATGACGAGGTGCATCATCTCTGCGTCACGGCTTTTACAGCATAATCGGCTTCGGGATCGAATCCCGACCATAGCCGGCAGCCATTGCCGCTGCTTGCAAAGACGCAACGCAAAGACGATCGCATGACCAACGCCCCAACCGACGACCGTAATCCCTGGGCAGTCTTCCTCATTTTCCTGCGTCTTGGGCTCACCTCCTTTGGCGGCCCCGTGGCGCACCTGGGATGCTTTCGCGAAGAGTTTGTCAGCCGCCGCCGCTGGCTCTCGGAGAGCGGCTACGCGGACCTGGTGGCGCTTTGCCAGTTCCTGCCAGGGCCTGCCAGCAGCCAGGTGGGGATGGCCCTGGGCTTGTCCCGCTCGGGCTACGCCGGGGCGCTCGCGGCATGGGCGGGCTTTACCCTGCCGTCGGCCTGCGCCCTGATCCTGTTCGCGCTGAGCCTGTCGGGCTTCGGCGGCGTCATCGCGCCCGGCGCGCTGCATGGCCTGAAGGTGGTTGCCGTGGCGGTGGTCGCGCAAGCGGTCTGGGGCATGGCCAGGAACCTCTGCCCGGACCCGCTTCGCGTCACCATCATGGCTATCGCGGCCTGCGTGGTCCTGATGGTGCCGTCGGCGTGGGCGCAGGTCGGCGTGATCGCCGCGGCCGGCATCGCGGGCCTGGTGCTGTTCAAGCCCGCGCAGGCGGCGGTGCACGAGCCGCTGGCGATCCGGGTCGGCCATCGCGCCGGGGTGGTCTTGCTGACGGTGTTCTTTGGCTTGCTGCTCGGCCTGCCGGTTCTGGCGCAGCTGGTGCCGAGCCGTGCCGTTGCCATGTTCGATGCCTTCTACCGTGCGGGATCGCTGGTGTTCGGCGGCGGCCACGTCGTACTGCCGCTGCTGCAGGCCGCCGTCGTGCCCACCGGCTGGGTGAGCAACGAAGCGTTCCTGGCCGGCTATGGCGCCACCCAGGCCGTGCCCGGCCCCTTGTTCACGTTCGCGGCGTTTCTCGGGGCCGCCATGAACAACACGCCAACGGGCTGGGCCGGCGGCCTGATCTGCCTGGTTGCCATCTTTGCGCCGTCGTTCCTGCTGGTGGCCGGCGCACTCCCGTTCTGGGAAAGGCTGCGCCGCAGCGTGCACACGCAAGCCGCGCTGCTTGGCGTGAATGCGGCCGTGGTGGGCCTGCTGCTCGCCGCGCTCTATCAGCCTGTGTGGACCAGCGCCATCCACCGGCCGGCGGACTTCGGGCTGGCGCTCGTGGCCCTGGTCGCCCTGATGTTCTGGAAGCTCCCGCCGTGGGCGGTGGTCGTCGCCAGCGGCGTCATCGGGTGGGGCTTGAGCCTGGTGTGACCGGGCGGCAAGGCGTGCGCATCACCCCTGAGCCCTGCTCCGCGCCTCGATGGCCTTCAGCACGGCAACCATGTCCGCATCGGCATGGCCCGAGCATCAGCGCTTGCGGGGCTGGACCGGCCGCGCCGGCGGCGATCGCGCTCATGTGCGTGCCGGCCCGGACTGGAGGGCCGGATTTCCTGCCGCCGTATCGTTGATGGGAAAGTGCAGCATGGCCGCCAGCAGCCCGGCAACCGCCGTGGCGCCCCACAGCAGGGTATAGGAGCCGGTCGCGTCGAAGACGAAGCCGCCCAGCCAGGCCCCCAGGAACGAGCCGGCCTGATGGCTGAGAAAGCAGACCCCGAACAGCGTCCCCAGGTGCCGCGTGCCGAACACCTTCGCCACCAGCCCGCTCGTCAGCGGCACGGTTCCCAGCCAGGTCAGGCCCATCACGGCGGCGAAGACGACGACCGAGCCCACCGTCTTCGGCAACAGGAAAAAGACCCCGATGGCGATGCCCCGGATCAGGTAAAGCCAGCCCAGCACGGTTTGCTGGCGGAAGCGTCCTCCCAGCCAGCCGCAGGCCCAGCTTCCCGCCATGTTGAACAGGCCGATCAGGGCCAGCGCCGTTGCGCCCAGTCCCGCGGGCATATGGCAGAGGAACAGGTAGCCGGGCAGATAGGTTGCGATAAAGGCCAGCTGGAATCCGCAAACGAAGAAACCAATGGTGAGAAGGCGGTAGCCGGGGTGCCGGCACGCCTGGGACAGCACCGCTCTCAGGGAAGGCGCCGGCGGCTCCCGCGATGGCGCGCCGCCCGGGTTCCGGCGGTCCAGGACGATTCCCAGCGGCGCCGCGGCCAGCATCAGGAACGCGAGTACGAGCAGAGAGGTGGAGACGCCCGACGTTTCCCGGATCGTCTGCGTTAGGGGAACGACGAGGACCTGTCCCAGCGACCCGCCCGCGCTTGCCAGGCCCATCGCCATGCTGCGTTTCTCCGGGGAAGCCAGGCGCCCGACCGCCGGCAGCACCACGCCGAAGGTCGTGCAGCTGACCCCGATGCCGACCAGCAGGCCCATGCCGACCACCAGCATGGCGCCCGACGGCGCCAGTGCCGCCAGGGCCAGGCCGGCGGCAAAGGTGGTTCCGCCAAAGGCGACCACTGGCGCGGAGCCATGGCGGTCCGCCGCGGCGCCCGCGAAAGGCTGGGCGAATCCCCAGACAAGATTGTGGAGCGCGATCGCGAAGGCGACCTGGGTGACCGGCATGCCGCGGTCGAAGGAGAATGGCCCGATAAACAGCCCGAAGGTCTGCCGGATCCCCATCGCGGCACTCAGGATGAGCGCCCCCGACACGACAACCCATGCCGCCTGGTTCTTCAAAGATACAACGTGCCTGCTGTTTGCCGTCGACATCAACCTTGCCCTCCTGGACACCCATGGTGGCAGCGGGCGGCTTGCGCGGCAAAGGAGAAGATTTTGACGGCAGGTGAGAATTTCTCACCTGTGATCTTGAGGCAGCGGAACACTGTCTAGCTGGCCGTGATCCCCGGCCCGGCGGCGGTACCGAAGCACTCGGCCTCCTTCAGCAGCCACCGTTTGAAGCCGAGCAGGCTGGGCCGGTGGTCCGCGGCCTCGGAACTCACCAGCCAGTAGGCGGTTTCAGCGGCCATGGCCTTCGGGCTGGCTTCGACCAACGTCCCCGCAGCCAGGTCGCGGTCGACCAGCGGACGCCTGCCCAGTGCCACGCCAAGGCCTGCGGCGGCCGCCTCGAACGCCAGCTGGATCGTATCGAAGCGCAAGCCTCCCGACGGCTCGATGCCGGCCGTGCCGGTGCCATCCAGCCAGGCCTGCCAATCCTCGCTGGCGGGGCTGACATGGATGAGCGTCGCCCGCCGCAGATCGACGTTTCCTGCCGGATCGGCCAAGGTGTCGCGGTAGGCCGGGCTGCACACCGGCACCAGCCGTTCGCCGAACAAACGGGTCCATGCCGCGCCGGCGACCGGGGCCCGGCTCATCCGGATGGCGAAATCGAAGCCATCGACGGGAAAGCCGACCTGCCGCTGCGAGGTGTCGACGCTGACATTGAGCTTTGGCCAGTGCTGGCAGAAACCATGCAGGCGCGGCAGCAGCCAGCGGGATGCGACGGTGGGCGCGCAGCTCACGGCGATGGCGCGATTCGCGCGATTGTCCGGCAGGCGCTGCGTGCCGATGGCGATCAGGGAGAACGCCTCGGCAATGTAGGACAGGTAGTCCGCGCCCTCCGGCGTCAGCGTAAGCCCGCGCGGCTCGCGCATGAACAGCTCGACGCCCAGCGCCTGTTCCAGCCCGACGATCCCGTGGCTCACCGCGCTTGGCGTTACGTTCAGTTCCGCGGCGGCAAGCTTGAAACTCTGATGCCTCCCGGCCGCTTCGAAGAAGCGCAGAGACGAAAGCGGGGGAAGACGAAGCGGCATGGCACATTCCTGGCGGCTGCACGGCGTTCGGGGGACCGTGCTGCATCGCGGCGCAAAGGGCGGCGCCCGGAGCGGACGCCGCCGAGCCGCACGAACGGAAAGTGTATCGCTGTTTTGCCTGCCGCAAGCCTGGGGCGCGCGCTGCCGGTACGGGTTGTGTCAGCCTTGCAGCCGCGCTTCGATTCGCCCCATCAGCCGCTCAACCCAGGTGCGAAGCAGTTTGTCGGATGCCGCCAGCGGTACGGAACACGCCAGGATCCGGTACACCTTGCCGCGCCGTACCTTGGAGACCTTGGCCGGATCCAGCCAGCCGTCGTTGTGGACCAGCAGCAGCAGCGTCTCCAGGCCGATGAGGATCGGCCACAGGCAGGCCAGCCGCAGCCGGATGGCGCCCGCGGGGATCGCGAGCGTGTATGCCAGCGCCTGGCGGTAGTGTTCCAGCGTCGTCCGGAGCAGTTCGAACAGCAGCGGTTGCGCGCGGCGGGACGTCGCCGGCAGCAGCAGGTCTTGCGGAGTCAGGTCGAACCGGTCCAGCATCGCGGCCGGAAGGTAGCAGCGGCCGATACGCAGGTCCTTGCCGCAATCCCGCAGGACATTGGTCATCTGCAGCGCCTTGCCGAATCGCACGCCACGGCGCAGCATCGAAGCGGGCTCGCCTTTGAGGGTGCCTGGCATATGCGCGTAGGTCATCCTGGTCCAGAATTCCCCAACGCATCCCGCGACCAGGTAGGTGTACCGGTCGAGTTCCTCCGGTTCGCGCAGCGCGACGAGTTGCCCGGAGGATTCGTCCGGGAACGTACGCAGGTCGAATTCCATGCCTTCCGTCAGGGTCGTCACGATCTCGCGTACCGCGGCCTGGTCCGGCTCGCTCAGTTGGGACAGCACCGCCAGCGCGGGACCGAGCGATTCGAGCAGGATCTTTTCATCCGACTGCGTCTGCTGACCCGCCACTTCCGCCGCCATGCGCCGCACCAGCGCGCCTTCGTCCGCGGCGCCATTGACCTGTCCGCGCAGGGACAGGAGCAGCTCCAGCCGCAGCCCCGGCGGAATCAGCGTGGTGTCCGCGATCGTGTCCGCAGCGCGTGCCAGCAGATACGCCAGGCCGATCGGATCGCGCATCCCGGCGGGCAGCACCCGCAGGGTGAGGTAGAAGGAACGCGAAACCCCCTTCAGCAGCGGGCCCAGAAGAAAAGCCCGGTCAGGATTGTGCATGGATGGATCAGGGATCAGGTCGGTATTGGACATTGGACTGGTCAGGCGCTGCCGCATTGTATCCGGCAAAGGGCTGCTGCCTGGTAGCGTGCGATCCTCCCCCCGATTTCTTCGACGCGCGCGAAGGCCTGGCGAAATGGCTTCGCTGCCGCTGCCGCCGTTCCGGTCTTGGCGCAAGACCCTGACTTCCAGCACCTGTCTCTTCGTTCAAGGGACCGTAAGGGGCAACGGCGACGGCAGGCATCGGAGAACCGCAGCCTATCCCGGCGCTTGCCCCAAAGGCATGTGATTGGCTGCATTCGGCACGGACATTGCGAAATATCCTACGAATTTCGAGATTTTTCTCGGGAATTGATGTGTGCTGCCTCTATATGATTTGCCATCTGGGATGCCCAATGCGCGACGTCACGAAGCGCGTCGGGCGGTTTTTAGTGACACGATGTTGTACTGGATCCAGTCATTCGATCGCAGGCCTTGCTCAAGGCGAAAGCTGCCAGGCAGGTCGAAGTCGTGCCGGCAGGCGGCGGCGAATCGGCTCGGATGGAGAGTGCCCATGCACGACAAGCACGCCCGTTATGAACCTGCCCCGAAAGCCCGTAGCCAAGCGTTCGGCATCACGGACCTGGCGATTCGCGAGGGGGGGCGTATCGACATCCCGGCTGGCCCGGGTCACAGCACGTTTGATTTCGTCAGACTCGCGCTGCAGGCGTCATGGTCGCTCGACGGGAAGCCGGTCCTTTGCCGGGATATTCTGCCGGGCGTTTCGATGTGGGTTACGACTGGCACTTCGCAAGCGCGGAGCGAGGCCGAGACCGAACGGCTCGCCGTCGACATTTGGACTGGCATTCGCCCCGGGCTGATCGATTGGCTGACCATGCGGCAACCCAGGGCGGGCGTGACCATGACCTTGAAGTCCGGCATCTACTTCCATTTTGCCTGGATCGACCGGGCCCGAATGCAACCCGCCGCCCTGCACATCGTCGTTCGGCACGAAAGGGCATTCCTGAAGTCTTATGCGAAACATCGCGGCCGCACGCCATTGGCCGAGCCACATGGCGTGCCCCTCGATCCTGCCGCCGATGCGCTGGCCAGAACTGTGGCGGTCATGCGCGGCGCGCTGCTCCCCGCATTGGAGAAGAGCATCCAGACCAATGAGGCGCGCTATGCACGCTTGCCGGCACCAGTGCGCTATCGGCTGACCGGGGCGCTGGCCGCATGGCAGACGTTTCGCCAGGTGGTGGATGCGCATACGGATGGGGAGACGCTCACGGAGGCGATGCGCACGCGGAACATCAGGTCCCTGCTAAGCCATACGGGCAACTTTGCCATGAGCCTTCTGCCAGCGGAATCGGGAGGGCGATCGGCTCCGGAATTGGCGTTGCATGCGTCGCAGAGCGTCGTATGGCAAGCCTTCGATCTTCGAGGTGGCGTGTTCTACGAGCCCAGCCAGGCGCTGCATCGCCTGCTGAGTTCCGCCTACATTGCAGACGACGTACCGATCGGCTCGCTAACACTGCCTGCCGACACGCTCTGTCTCATTCCAGAGCCATCGATGTGGGCCGCGCCGGGGAGCTACGAGGCCATCGTCATCTTCCAGGGAGATGCTTCATACAGTTTTGTGACCTGGGCGCACACTGCGGACGCCACCCGGAGCGTCGTGATGGATGCCATCCAGCTATCGCTTGAACGGCCCGAGCGAACGATCTGCGAACTGCTGGATGAGGCGTTCCGCGAACCGATGGCAGACAGCGAGGAAATACGCCAACACTGGCGGGGTGCGCTTGCTTACGCGATCAAGATGCTGCTGTATCTGACCGTCCGTGACGCGCATATCGTGCACGACCGCGCCTACACGAATGCGCCGAGGAACTTCAGAGGGTTGGGTGGACGCAAACGTACGGCCCGGCTCGCCGAGATTGAACAGTTGTATGACCGTCACGTCGTCGGCCCTGCGATGCTGGATGCGGAGCCGGCAGCGGCACCCAAAGCACCAACGGGCAGCGGCATGCGTGAGATGAGGAGCCACTGGCGACGGCCCCACTTCAAGATGCAGCCCTACGGGCCAAATGCCTCACGGCGCAAGCTGAGCTTCATCGGTCCCGTCATCGTACGGGCGGATCGGCTGGGGGAATAGCACCGCTGGGCACCGCGTTCGTCACGCACCCTGCCGTTTCGGCTGATCAGGATTTATATGGCACTGATCCCGTGGAGGTTTGCTTTTCGAGAGGCAACCTTGATGCTGCCATCGAATCCTCTTGTATGACACAGGCGAACCGTGCGTGTCCTGCCCTTCCATGACCAGTGGCTCGGCAAGCCAAGTCACGAATTGGTTCTTCAACGCATGCAGTAGTTCCTGGTCGACCGGAATGCTGGCCTGCTCGACGGCATGGCATTCGCGCCCGCGCCCGTGCTCGCGCAGCGCGCGCTCAACGAGATGCAAGCACATTCCTGCAAACGTAAGCAGCCCCTGGCGTTGACGAGCGAGCGGAGGGTATCATCGGCCCGCCTATCACTCTGCTCAGTCCCGGATGCTCCGAATTCCTTCCATCGCCCATTCCCAGGGCCGCCGCGTTCCCCGGATTTCCCGATTGCTCGGCGCCGCGGCGCTGGCGCTTGCCTGCGCCGCAGGCAATCCGCGTCCCGCGCTGGCGCATGATATCGGCGCGGCCATCGAATCCATCCGCCTGAGCCGCTATCCCCTGAACGAGCCGGAACGGCGTGTGTGGGGCACCGAGAATGCACGCGATGCGCTGCTGGTCGGCCAGGTCGAGAACCGCTTGTTCTTCTACCGCTACCTGCGCGAAGGCAGCAGGTCCACGCTGGCGTTCCGCTCGCCGGCGCTGGCAATCGACCCGGGTGCATGGCGCCCGGCGCGCGAGGAAAACGTGTCCGTCACCGCGCCCCGGGGCGACGAGACCTTCTACTGGGTGGCCTATACCTACAACGATGTCGACGGCAAGCAGGTGAACGGCTACCTGGTTGACCCCGCCGGCGAAGCCATCACGGTGCGCGCCGACGCCGGCGCTGCGACGGTGACCAGCACGCGCCCCTGGGACGCGGCACGCCAGGCCCAGGCCATGGCCACGCTGGGCAAAGCCCTGGTGCGCTATCCGAGCCGCCTGACGGCCTTGCCGGCCGACCTGCGTTTCGTGCAGCGTTCACCGGTCGATACGCTGGCGACCTTCCGGGCCCTGCACCAGGCGGCGCGTGCCATTCCCCGCGCAAAGACCGCGGAATTCGCCCGCGCGCTGGCGCAGCTGCGCACCTTCGTCATGGAGCAGGACTACCGCGAGATCGATCCCAAGGGCGAATACCCCGACACGCTGGTCGCCCTGAACGACTATGGATTCTGGCTGGCCGAGACCGGCGATGCCGCCCAGGCCGACCTGATCCTGGGCGAGGTGCTGCGCCGGGACCCGTCGCGCATCGCCGCCTACCTGAACCGCGCGGACGCGCGCTGGCAGCAACGCGAGCGCGAGCGCAACACGGAAAAGCGCGACTACTACCTGGCGCTGGCGCGTGAGGACTACCGCCAGTACTGCAGCCTGCGGCTGGCGTCGAACCATGCCATCCCGTCCAACGTGGCGGCCCGTATCGGCACCGCGCTGGACGAGAAGCAGCTGACCCCGGCCACATGCCGGCCGCGGCTGGAGATTTTCCAGGCGATCAAGGCCGGCGATCTGGACGCGGTGCGCGCGCAGCTATCGCGCGGCCAGGATCCGGACGGGGTCAACGAGCATGGCGTGCCGGCGCTTGGCGCGGCGGTGTACCACAAGCAGGAAGACATCGTCCGCACCTTGCTGGCCGCCGGCGCCAAGGCTGACGGACCGGGCCCGCGCCGGGCCATGCTGGCCGGCGCCATGCCGGACGGGCGCGATACGCGCCCCCTGGCGCAGCGCTATGCCATCGCGGATATGCTGCTGGCGGCGGGCGCGTCGATCGAGGCGCCTGACTACAACGGCACACCCTTGCTGATGTGGCGCACGTCCTACTATGGGGACGATCGCGCCACGCTGGAGTACCTGCTCTCCCACGGCGCTGATCCCCGCACGCATGACGAGAAGGGCCGCACCGTGCTGCACGCGGCCATCAGCAACTTCCGCACGCGCTGGTTTGCGGATCAGCTGCTGGCCAAGGGCGCCGACATCAACGCGGCCTACATCTGGCTCATTTATGGAAACCGCGTCATGTGGGAAACGCCGCTGCTCGATGCGCTGCGCGAGTCGAGCAGCGAGCTGAAACCGGGCGTGGCCCTTGCCATTCCGGAGCGCGTGGCCTTTGTGCTGGATCGTGGCGCGGACCCTTCGGTGGGCGGCTATGGCGGCAGGGACGCCGTGGCGCGCAACGGGCTGGACGAGGCACTGAGCTTGTCCGCGCGCTACTTGCAGCCAGCGCTGGTGGACCGTCTGGTGCAGGCTTCGGGCAAGCCGGCGGCGCCGCTCACCAGCGAGCCGCTGTCGGCTCTGCTGCGTATGTGGAGCGACATGGAGTCGCGCGCGGCAGCCAGCAAGGATAGTCCTGCCTGGGACGGTCTGCGCGCCAGCGCGCGTGCCGTGGCCGAGCGGATGGTTGCCGCCGGCGTCAGCCTGAAATACCAGAACAGTCCGCGAGGCCTGAAGGACAACGCGATCGCGCCACTGAGCGCGCCATGGCTGCCGGATGACCTGTACCTGGCGTGGCTGAAGGCGGGTGCCGACCAGACCGACCGCAGCGACAGCGGCATGCGCATCAACGGCGTGGACCAGAACGACGCGCTGCCGCTGGTGATCATGATGCAGCTGGACCAGTCATCCAAGGTGAAGATGCTGCTGGAGCACGACGCCGCGCTGTACCGCGACCCGCAGCGCTGCGGCATGGCCGTGGCGGATGTGCTGTCGTGGCAGCTGGGCCATGCCGGCAAGGCTATCAGCCCGGACATGGCGGCTGCGGTCCGCCATGTCATGCAGGGTGCCGCCAAGGCCGGCAACTGCGACATGAGCATGACCGCGCGCGCCTGGCCCTTTGCCGGCGTTCGTGCCGACGAACTGGCGCGGCGCGCTGCCGCGAGCGTCGCCGTTCGCTGAAGATCGCTCATTCAGCCTTGCGTTTTCGCGCCCGGCTATCCGCATGGATCTGAAGATGGCCCTCGTCAGCAGCTGAACGGATAGCCTAGTTCAGGCGACAGCTGACCATCTTCATGCAGGGACCACCATTTCCCTTCGCGCTGAACCTGGACGAAACCGCAGCCCAGATCGCGGAAGCCCGAAAGGGGCATGCCGCCAAGCGTCTCGCCTTGTGCATCCACGAGTCGATACGATGCGGTGCCGGTCCGGGTGCTCTTGAGCACCATCACGCCGGTGCGGAACCCGTAGGTGAATTCGCCGTCGACATCGGTTGCCGTCCTGACCAGCTTGCCCTCGCTGCCGGCGAATTCCTTGCGATAGACCTGGGTCTTTCCGCTCTTGTCGGAAAACATGAAGTAAGGCCCGGCCGGCCGGCTGCGGGCAAGGCATGTTCCCCGGCTCGGTAGCGGTATGGCATCGTCCAGCAGTGGTTTCAGGCTCACGGTATAGATCCGGCAGGTTCTGGCCGTGGTGTCGATGGTCTCGATGACGGCCGGGTTGGGCAGACCACGTTCGTCCGGGGAGGAGAACCAGTCGTAGACCAGGCGCGCCTGATCGAATCGGGGCAGCGCTATCGCCTTGCCGCCGAGCGTGTGCAGACGCAGTCCCGCACTGCCGGCCGCCACCAGATAAGTGGTGACGGCGTGGCCGTCCGGGGTAAGGACCGACGCATCGCTCAGCGCGCCGATGCCGAGCCACTCTGGCATCAGCACCTCCTGCAGCGTAGCCATATCGAGTACGCCCAACGCGCCGGTGGACGCGGTCGCCACTATCCGCAGATGAGGCGGGATGACGCCCGAGGTCTTGACGTCTCTATACGAATAGCTCGAGACATAGTGGTGCGGGGACATGGCGCGCATGCGTCCGTTGACGAACATGACGTAGGCGTAGTCGCTGTCCGTGCCGTCGGAAAACGATAGCTTGAAACGTGCGCCGCGATCCGGCATGCCTTCGGTGGGATAGTCAGTCTCGATACCATTGAACGGCGCCACGCCCAGCGACGCACCATCGGCATTGAGCAGCGTGCCGCAGCCGTCCCGGTATGCGGCAAAGCCGAAGGTGTTGCCGCCGAGCATGACGGGCTCGATGGATTCGTACCGCTGCCGGCGCGCCGCGGATTGGCGCTTCAGGACATACCGCGTCGAGGCGTCCGCCTGCCTGACGGTGGCGACGGACCGGAACCAGAGCGCGTCGCGCTCCAGCGCGCCCTTGTAGCCCGTGGGCTGATACCCGTTGTACGGCGTGTCGACGGGGGGTGCGCCGGGGCCGGGCCGGCACTCTGCCGCCATACCCGCCTGGAGGGCGCACAGCACGGGTGCGATCAGCAACAATAGCAATGCACGCATATAAGCCTTGGATCTGCGCATCGATCAAGCCATGGTTTGGCATGCCTCGCAATAAGCGAAGCGGGCCGCCAATGTCGTCGGACAGAGGGGGGCGGAGTGCGGGATTCTAGTGCATCGGCGGTCTGAATGCGTCGATCCCGCCGAATCGGCAGGCGATGCGTCCGGCGCAATGGATCGGTCCGTCACCAGGGGCAACTGGCATACTATCTCGTCTATCGGGATGCAACGGCAAGGAGCGCAGCGGCGGGCCGGTTCCACGACTGGCTGCGTGGGACGGTTTCATGGCGGCTGGCGGCGGCCAACCCTGTCGCGCTGGCAGCCGCGCCGCTAGCGAAGAGCCCGCTTTTTGCGTTGGACCGGCATGCATTAACCTGAACGGAGGCTCCGTGGAATACATCGATGTCGCCTGGACGCACGAGTTGTCGTCGGAGCCGGTTCGCCTCGTGTCGGAGCTTGACGGCGAACGCTACGAAACGCGGAAACTGGAATTCTTCGCGAACGGAGACGTGGGTTTCGCGAGTGCATACCTGAAAACGGAAAATACCAGTCTCGGAATCGTGCCCGTGCCCTATCTCGACGAGATCAACGCGGACCCGGAATTCGACGGCGTGGCGATCACCTGCGAGATTTTCGAGGCGCTCTGGCTGCAATATGCCTGCCCGGCGAGACATTGAGGGCTCTCCGGCCGGCATGGCCGACAGCGTGTTCGTACCGATGCCATCGGCGCCGGCAACGCTGCGCCAGGTGGTTGCGGATGAAATCCTGCTGTTCGGAAAGCGCGCGGCGAGCGCGCCCGCGGGCCGCTGCCATCCGTGACCGCCCTGGCCGCTGGGCGCCCGCCGGCACCTCAGGCTGCCGCGGCCTCCAGCCCGAACTCGCGGAACAAGACGGCAACACGCTCATCCGGACGAATGGCCTGCACCGTGGTCTTGCCATTGGCCACGGTCTTCAGCGTGTCGCCGAGGAGGATCTTCCGGCCTTCCGGGTTGTGCAGGACGATCAGCAGCTTCTGCACGAAAATCGCATCCGGATGCGTTGAGTTCAGGTAATTTGCCGGTACGAAGTCGATCCATTCCTGTGCGGAGAGGTCGAATGCATACTGGTTGGTCCATTCGCCGTCGACCAGCGCCTTCAGCAGGTACTCCCCGGCGTCCGTCCGGCTCAGCATGAAGGTATCGCCATCCTGTCTTACCTCCACGTCGATCTGATCCAGCCGCATCGGCGCCCGGATCCCATAGCTGCCGAAGCCCAGGTCGCACAGCCAGCGCTGGCTGTTCACCGTCAGCACGAGCGCCATATGCGTCTTGGGCCGTTTGACCGGGTAGAACATGGGCCTGGCTGCAACGAACTGATAGGGAATGCCCAGCGCCTGCAGTGCCATCGCGAAGATGCCGTTCACCTCGTAGCAATAGCCGCCCCGTTGCCGGTCCAGGATTTTCCCGACGATCTCCTCCGGGACCAGGGAGACGGCTTTCTTCGCCTGTACGTCGAGGTTCTCGAAGGGCACCGTGAAAATCTGACACCGCATCATCCCGGCGACGGTTTCCATATCCGGCTCGCCGGATCCTTGAAAACCGATCCGGTCGAAGTATTTCCGCAAAGTAAAGTTTTGGGCTTCCATGCTGCGATTGTGTCTGGTAAGTGGGTGGTGAATGGTGAGCTGGCGCCAATGATGGCATCGCGGTCACGGCCTGCCTATATACAGGAAGGGCGAATCTGTTACGTAACAGATTCGCCCGATGGCATGCTGTTCTCGCGGATCAGGGCGGCTGTCATGGGGGTAAGCGGAGCGCCCGCAGCCATGCCTCAGCGGCTCTGCTCCCGCAGCAGCGCGGTCATTCGCTGCGCCAGCGGCGACAGGTAGGCGCCGGCCCGGGAGATCACGCCCACGCGCCGGCGCAGGTCCAACTGGTCAAGACCGATATTCAGCGCCCGCAATCCGGCCGGCATCGCCTTGGTGTTTGCGCCCGATATGCTCAACATCTGCGTGCCCCGCATGAGGTGAAAGAGCGAGAAGCTGCCAAAATCGGTTTCGATCCGCGGCGCCGGCGCTACGAGTCCCTGCTTGCGAAAGGCGGCGTCGAGCTGCTGCCGCAACAGGATATGCGCCCCGGGCAACAGCCATTCCTGGCCGGTCAGGTCCGCCAGCCTCACTTCGCGCTGGCGATGCAGCGGATGCGTTTCATCGGCCACGACCACGAGCCGGTCGTCGAACATTTCCTCTACCGCGAACTCGCTCGCCTGCTGGCCCGGCACCGGCGCGATGACCAGGTCCAGCTCACCTGCCAGGAGCAGGTCCATCAGTTCGCGCGCCAGGCGCCTGCGCAGGCGAAGCCTGGCCACCGGCCGTTCCTTGATCAGGCGGCGGCAGGCATCCAGCACGAGCGGATTGGGAATGGAGGGGGAGTAGCCCAGGCGCAGGACGCCTTGTTCCCCGGTGCGCATGCCCTGCATCTCCTTGAGCGCATCTTCGTACTCCAGGCGGATCCGGCGGGCGCGTTCGATGAACTGCGTGCCGGCCTGCGTCGGCGTCATCCCGTTGGCCGTGCGCTCGAACAGCGGAAGGCCGATCTGTGCCTCTACGCGTTGCACCGCCTTGCTCAGGGCCGGCTGGCTGATGCCCAGGGTCTCGGCGGCGCGTCCGATGCCGCCGTGGGTGCTGACGGCCAGCACGTATTCAAGGTCTCTTGTCTCCATCTGGACATTCCTGTTGGCTATGTCTTTATAGCCGTTGCTGCATTGTAGTGATGCCCTGCATCTTACAGACTGGGGCCCAGAACATCCATGGAGACACAAATGGGCTTCGCTTTCTTCCTCCGCCGCGCCGCACGGTACTGGGGCGATCACGCCGCAGTGCTTTATCAGGATCGTGTCCTGACCTATCGCCAGCTGGACGAGCGCTCGACCCGGCTGGCCAATGCCCTGCTGGGCCTCGGCCTGGCCAAGGGCGACCGCGTGGCGATCCAGTCGCGCAACCGTACCGAACTGGTCGAGATCGAATGCGCCTTGTACAAGGCCGGGCTGGTCAAGGCAGCGCTGAACCCGCGCTTTACCGGGGCGGAGGCATCGGACGTGATGGAGAACTGCACGCCGCGCGTCATGATCGCCGGGCCGGGCTACACCGGCTATTCGCCGGCGAGCGCCGGCTTCGGCTCGGTCGAGGCCTTTATCGCCATCGGCGGGCCGGCAGCGGGCTATGCCGACTACGAGGCGATGCTGGCCGGTGCCGGCACGGCATTGCCCGATGTCACGCCAGCCCCCGGCGATCTCGCCGTACTGCATTTTTCCTCCGGCTCCACGGGCAGGATCAAGGCGGCCATGCAGAGCTACGGCAACCGGCTGGCAGCGTTGCGCAAGATGTTGCTCAGCATGGACAAGCCGGCCCGGCCGGGCGACCGCCTGGCCCTGATCGGGCCGGTCACCCACGCCTCGGGCATGCTGATGCAGCCGTATCTCTATACCGGCGCCACGCTGGTGCTGTTCGACAAATTCGAGCCTGCGCATTTCCTGGCGGAGGTGGCCCGCCTGCGTATCACCCATGTGTTCATGGTGCCCGCCATGATCAATATGCTGCTGTCGGAACCGACGCTGGCCAGCGCCGACCTGAGCAGCCTCAAGACGCTTGCCTACGGCGCCGCGCCCATGGCGCCGGCGCGCATCCGCGAGGCATGGGAGCGCATCGGCCCGATCCTGTCGCAAGGCTATGGCGCCAGCGAGTCCACCTCGGGCGTGACCCGGCTGTCGACCGCCGATCATGCCGAGGCGCTGGCGCACCGGCCCGAGCGGCTGGCCTCGTGCGGGCGCGCGCTCGGGGAGACCGAGGTGTGCGTCGTCGACGAGCAGGGCCGGGAAGTGACAGGAGACGACGTCGGCGAACTGGTCATCCGCGGCGAGGACGTGTTCCAGGGCTATTGGGGCGAGCCGGCACTGACGCGCGAGGCGCTCGTCGACGGCTGGCTGCGCACCGGGGACCTGGCCCGGGTCGACGAGGAGGGCTATATCTACCTGGTCGACCGCAAGAAGGACATGATCATTTCGGGCGGCTTCAATGTGTACCCGACGGAGGTGGAGGCGGCCTTGTACCAACATCCCGACGTGATGGAAGCCTGCGTGATCAGCGTGCCTGACGACACCTGGGGCGAAAGCGTCAAGGCGGTGGTGGCGCTCAGGCCCGGTCGCCAGGCCAGCGCCACGGACCTGATCGCGCATTGCCGCGCACGGATTGCCGACTACAAGTCGCCGCGCTCCGTCGACTTCGTCGGCGAGCTGCCCAAGAACGCCAGCGGCAAGCTGGCCCGCAAGCTCGTGCGCGAGCCGTACTGGCAGGGTGTTGCCCGCCGCGTCAATTGAGGAGAAAGCCATGTTCGATCATCTGACCAACCCCGTGCTGGTCGAGACCCGCGCCGCCATCCGCCGCTATATCGACGAGGAACTGCTGCCGCTGGAGAAGGAACTCGGCCTCGGCTCGGAAGACGCCTGGCCCAGGGAGGTGCTGCGCGGCGTCTGGCGCCGCTCCAGCGAGCTGGGGCTTTATGCCGCCTGCCTGCCGGCCGAGCTCGGCGGCAAGGGCCTGAACATTGCCGAGCAATGCGCGCTGAAGGCGGACCTGGCCGCCAGCGGCGCCGTGCTGGCGCCCCACGTGCTGGGGGATCTGGGCGGTCCGCCGCGCGTTGGCAATATGCTCAAGTACGCCACCCCCGCGCAGCTCGCGCGCTATTTCCAGCCGGTGATCCGGGGCGAGAAATCGACCTGCTTCGCCCTGACCGAGCCGCATTCGGGTTCCGACGCCCAGAGCATCGCCACCACGGCGGTGGCCGATGGCGACGAGCTGGTCGTCAACGGCCGCAAGCACTACATCAGCGGCGCGCCGTTTGCCGATTTCGCCATCGTCATGTGCGTCACCGACGCGGCCGCCTCGCCGCCGGCCATCACGGCGGTGCTGATCGACCTGGACCTGCCCGGCGTCAAGGTCAGCACCGACTACGTGCCGATGTCGGGCCAGCACATCGATGCCGACATCGAGTTCGCCAACGTGCGGGTGCCGCGCGCCAATATCTTTGGCGGCGAGGGCAACGGCTTCAAGCTCGGCATGTCGCGCATCAACGTCAACCGGCTGCTGCACTGCCCCAGCATGCTGGGGCTGGCGACGAAGGTGTATGAAGCCTCGCTCGAATACGCCGGCACCCGCAGGCAATTCGGCGGACCCATCGCGCGCTTCCAGGCCATCCAGCACATGCTCGCGGATATGGCCGCCGCGTTGTGGGCTTGCGAGAGCATGATCGCGCAGACCGCCCTGCTGGCGGATAGCGGCGCCGACCTGCGCATGAAGGCGGCGGCATGCAAGCTGTTCGTTTCCGAGCGTTGTTTCGAAGTGGCCGACAAGGCGGTGCAGATCCACGGCAACGTCGGCGTGACCCGCGGCCACCCGGTCGAGCAGACCTTCCGCAAGCTGCGCATGTTCCGCATCTTCACCGGGACCAGCGAGATCCAGCGCAACACCATTGCCCGCGCGATCCTCGAACCCATGCGGTGAACGCACGCCGCCTCTGATCCTCGATACCACCGGCGCAGTACCACTGCGCATGCGACAAAACGGAGACTTCCCATGAACCGCCGATCCTGGCTTGCCACCGCCAGCGCGGCCGCGTTGAGCAGCATATGGACCCCGCTGCGCGCCGCCGCGCCCTTTCCGAACCGCCCCATCCGCCTGATCGTCCCATTCATGGCGGGCAGCGCGCCCGACAATATCGCCAGGGCGCTGTCGGCTGAACTGGGCGCCAGGCTGGGCCAGCCGCTCGTCGTCGAGAACATGCCGGGCGCCGGCGGCATCATCGGCGCGAACGCGCTCAAGCGCGCCGCGCCGGACGGATACACGCTTGGCATTCTCGCGAATACGCATGTCATCAACGTGCACATGTATCGCAACATGCCGTACGATCCCGCACGCGACTTCACCTCCATCGCCGCAATCTCCGGCGGACCGACCGCGCTCGTGGTGCCCGTGGACGCGCCCTACAAGACAGCGGGCGACCTGATCGCGGCAATGAAGCATGCCCCCGGCAAGCTCAACTACGGATCGGGTGGCAAGGGCAGCATCGCGCATCTGGCGGTCGAGGCCATGCTGCATCAGACAGGTACCCAGGCGGTCCATATCCCCTACAAGGGGGCTACCGAAATCATCACGTCCATGCTGAGCGGCCAGACCCAGTTCGGCATGCCCGTGCTGGGCACGGCCAGCCAGTACCTGCGCAATGGCCAGATCCGGGCGCTGGCGGTGTCGTCAGCCGAGCGCTCCACCTTTTTCCCGGCGCTACCGACGTTCACCGAGGCCCTGCCGCCGGGCTTCGTCATCGACAACTGGAGCGGCCTGTTCGCGCCTGCGCATTTCCCCGCCGACCTGACCCAGCGGCTCTTTGCCGCCGTCACCGAAATGCAGGCTGCCGGCCGCCTCGATGCCCAGATCAAAGCCAGTGCCGGAGAGTTGCGCCGCAGCGCTTCTCCCGCCCAGTTCAACGGCATCGTCGTTGCCGATACCGCCCGCTACGGGCAGTTGATCCGCGCGATCGGCATGAGCGGCGACCTTGGCTGAACCACCGGAGAAAGATCATGAAACCGGAGTGGTCGTGCCTGAAGGATGTCAAGATCATCGATGTCAGCCAGTTGCTGCCCGGCCCGCACGCCACCGCGCTGCTTCTGCAGCTTGGCGCGGAGGTCGTCAAGGTGGAACAGCCGGGGGTAGGGGATACCTCCCGCCAACTGGGGCCAGCCGTGTTCGCGCAGTTCAATCGCGGCAAGCGCTCCTGTGCGCTCGACCTGAAATCGAAAGAAGGCCGCGCGGCATTCCTGGACCTCGTGCGGGACGCCGACGCCGTCGTGGAGGGATTCCGCCCCGGCGTCATGCACAGGCTTGGCCTGGGTTTTGACGCGCTTGCGGAGATCAACCCGGCTATCGTGCTGTGTTCCATCTCGGGATTCGGCCAGACCGGGCCCTACGCGGACCATGCGGGCCACGACCTGAACTATCTCGCGCTGGCCGGCTACTGGTCCGTGCCGGTCCAGGTCGAGGACAAGGTCTCGCGCCCGCGCGCCCGCATCTCCGACTACGCGGCCTCCGGCTACGCGGCGCTGGCGCTGGCCGTGGCGGTGATGAGCGCGCGGCAGAACGGCCGCGGGCAGCACCTGGATGTCTCCATTCACGACGCCATCCTGTCCTGGACGGCGCATGGCGCATGGGCCGCGCGCGACTTCGCGGAGCGCCCGCTTGCCTCGCCGACGGTCATGCCGGAGAACGACATCTTCGAAACCCGCGACGGCCGTCACCTTGCCATGGGTATCCTCGAGAACAAGTTCTGGGTGAACCTGTGCGAAGCGCTCGGCGCGGATTTCCCCGGGCTGCGCGATGGCCGCTTCTCCTCCCGGCCCGGGCGCCAGCAGCACAAGCCGGAAGTGCATGGACTGCTGGCCGGCATCTTCCTGACCCGGACGCTGGCGGAGTGGAGCGAAGTCTTCGCGCCGCTGGACATTCCCTTCTCCCCTTCGCTGAGCGCGCGGGAACTGTTTGCCGACCCGCACGTACTGGCGAGAGGCATGATCCGCCCGTTGCCGGAGGAGGGGGCCATCGCACTCGGCTTCCCGGTCAGGTTCTCCCTGGGCTTGCCGCAAAGCGGCGATGGCGTGCCGGCGTTGGGGGAGTACGGCACGGTGTCCGGCGAAGCCGGCTGAAGGCGCGGTGAACCCCGGCTGCGCGGTTATCGGGCGCGCTTCTCCCGGTGCTGTCGCAGCCGCTCAGGGATAGGCCGCTGGAATGGATCGCGCTGCCTGCCGCGCCTGCGCTCCTTATGCGGCGGCAAGGAATTCATAGAGCTTGTCGCTCGCGCAGTAGCCGACATTGAAGCGCAGCCATGGCGATACCTGCTTGTCGTGTACGAACAGATGGCCCGGCGCCAAGCATATGTCGTGGTTGAGTGCCTGGTTCGATAGCTCGTGCGCGTCGGCATGGCGGGGATGGCGGGCCCAGACGAACATGCCTTCGTGAGCCTGGTTGAATAGCAGCATGCCTGCCTGCTGCAACCTGCGCCGCGTGTCGTCTTGCGCCTGCACGAGCTTATCCCGCAGGCCCTTCAGGTACTTCCGGTGACGGCCGTCGGTGAGAATCTGATAGGCAATGCGCTCTTCGACCTCCGAACTCGTCAACCCGGTCATGATCTTGAACTGGGTCAGATCTTCAACCAGATCCGGATGCGCGGCAATATAGCCGACGCGCAGGCTGGGGGAGATGGTTTTGGAGAAGCTGCTGACATAGATCACGCGTTCGAGCTGATCCATGCTGGCCAGGGAGCGGCGCGTGCTGGCGTCGAGATCGGAGCAGACATCGTCCTCGACGATCAGGAAGTCATGGCGATCCGCGAGTTGCAGGGTCTTATGCGCGGTGGCCGTGGTGTATGACGCGCCGGTCGGGTTATGCAGGCGAGGGTTGGTAAAGAATACCTTCACCTTGTATTGCTTCAGCAGTTGTTCCATCGCCACGGGATCGGGGCCTTGCGCGGTCCATGGCACGCCGACGATATTCACGCCGAGCCGCTTGAGGTGGAATAGCAGCAGGCTGTAGCCGGGCTCGTCCACCAGCACGGTGTCGCCGCGGGCCAGCAGGTATTGGGTCAGAAGGCCCAGGGCGTGCGCGGCGCCATTGGTCATCAGCAGTTGTTCCGGCGGGCAGAAGATCTCATCCTCGTTCAGCCAGTCGGAAATCTTCCACCGCAACGGGAGATAGCCCTTCGGTGTCCCGTAGCCGGTCATCGAACCGCTCGAGTGGTTGGACACATTGCGCATGTTGCGGCGCAGGCTATCATCATCCATCCAGCTCTCCGGCATCCATCCGCAGCCTGGATTGATTTCCACAGACCGGTTTTCCCATATGCGGCGCAGCATCCAGAGCGAATCAAACCGGACGTTCGCCAGGTTGCCGGCCTCGGGCGCAAGATACTGGCCATGCTGGAAGCTGCGCACATAGAAGCCGGCATTCTGGCGAGGGATCAGGAGGCCCTCTGCCACAAGCCGATCATAGGCATCGACGACGGTGGACACGCTGACACCGTGCGATTCCGCGAAACTCCGAATGGACGGGATCTTCATGCCGGAGTGAAATTTTCCCTCGGTGATCAGCGTTTGGAAGTGCTCCACGATCTGCTGTACCAGCGGCTTTGAGGAACCTGCATCCAGGAAAAACATGACGCCTCCTAAGTTCTTTTACTTGACGGAAGCATACCAGCGCGTGGTATCCCGCCGCGGGGATCGAGGCGCCGGGAGGGAGAAACGCGTGGCTGGAAAAGACGGTTTCGAGCCCTGAAACCGCTCAGTCGGTGCGGTTCGAGGCGCGGCCTCGCGCTCACCGGGAGCGGCGGGCCGCAGGTGTTTGCCGGCTATGCCATGCAGGCTCAGCTACTCGCCACGCGCGTGCGCAACTGCGCGGCGCGCACGCCGCGCAGCATGCCGGCGGTGGCCACCAGGAAGGCAAGGACCCCGGTCGCACCCACTTCCAGGCGGTGATCCGGGCGAATCACCATCAGCACCAGCACCATGCAGATAAACAGGATCACAGCCCAGGTCAGCCACGGGAACATCCACATGCGGAAATCCAGCTGCTGCCCTGCATCGATCAACTTGTAGCGCATGCGCAACTGCGAGATGGCCACCACGAGATACACAAGCAGCGCAATCGTCCCTGAGGATGCCAGCAGCGTGGCAAACACCTGATCCGGCACGACGTAGTTGGCGACCACCGCAAGAAAGCCAACGGCAGTGGAGCCCAGTACTGCCATCACGGGCGTGCCTTGCCCATTGGTGCGCGACATTGCCCTGGGCGCATCCCCCCGGCTTGAGAGCGAGTAAAGCATGCGCGAAGCGGTGTAGAGGGCGGAGTTGAGGCAGCTAGCCACCGACACCAGCACGATCACGTCGATGATGCCTTTCGCGTGCGGCACGCCGATCAGCTCGAGCGTGCGCTGGTAGGAGCCGTGGCTGGGCAACAGCGGATCGTTCCAGGGCACCAGCGCGGTTACCAGGAAGACGGAGCCGAGATAGAACAGCGTGATGCGCCATATCACGGAGTTGGTTGCCCTGATGATCTGTCGCTTGGGCTCCGACGATTCGGCCGCGGCGATGGTGACGATCTCGGTGCCAAGGAAGGTAAACATGGTGGTCAGCATGGCCGCGAGCACAGCGCCGAAGCCATGCGGCATGAAGCTGGCGCTGTCGAATAGCCGCGATGCGCCGGAGACCCCGCTGCCGGGCAGGATGCCCAGGACGGCCGCACCGCCGAGCGCCAGGAAGGCAACGATGGCGAGTACCTTCGTCAGGGCGAACCAGAACTCGAATTCGCCGTAGTTCTTGACGCTGCACAGATTGGCCGCGGTCAGCACCAGCGTGATGCCGAAAGCGAAGATCCACATGGCTATGCCAGGAAACCAGGTGTGCAGAATGGTGGCAGCCGCGGTTGCCTCCAGCGGGATAACCAGTACCCAGAACCACCAGTAGAGCCATCCAATGCTGAACCCGGCCCAGTGGCCGATGGCGCGGTCGGCGTAGGTGGAGAAGGAGCCTGTATCGGGCGACGCCACTGCCATCTCGCCCAGCATGCGCATGACCAGTACCACGAGCAAGCCCGCAATGGCATAGGCGATCAATACGGCGGGGCCGGCTTTGGCGATGGCATGGCCGGAACCGACGAACAGCCCGGCCCCGATCACGCCAGCGATCGATAGCATGGTGATGTGGCGCTGCTTTAGCCCGGGCGACAGGCTGCTGGATGTATTTTTCATGGTGTCTCCTGCTTCTCCGGTCTTCTTGACCGGCTGTATATATCCCGGCCCGGGCGATCGAATACGCGTGTTGGGAATACGCGCGTGCAACGATGGCGCACCGGTCCGGCGGGTTCGATCCCCACCTTCGTCTGCTGCCTGTCTCTGTGCCGGCCTCCCAGCCCAGGTAGTGCGGCCGCAACGTGGCGGCGCCAGGGCGCTTACGACGCGGTGTAGGATGTCTTGACGGTGGTGAAGAACTCGGCAGCGTGGCTACCCTGTTCCCGCGAGCCGTAGCTTGATCCCTTTCTGCCACCAAACGGCACATGGTAGTCGACACCCGCGGTGGGCGTATTCACCATGACCATGCCCGCTTGTGCGCGGCGCTTGAAATCAGTGGCGTGCTTCAGCGACTGAGTGCAAATCCCGCTGCTCAGTCCGTACGGCGTATCGTTTGCCAGTGCCAACGCGTGCTCGTAGCTGTCCGCCACAAGAACGCAGGCGACCGGACCGAAGATCTCTTCACGCGCGATGCGCATCTCGGGCACGACATCCGCGAACAGGGCGGGCTGCAGGTAGAAACCATCGTGACGCAGTGGCAGGCGTTCGCCGCCACACAGCAAGCGGGCACCCGCATCTTTCCCGATCTGGATATAGGCGAGATCCTGTCCGAGCTGGGAGGCGTCCACCACCGGTCCGATCTGGGTCTGCGCATGCAGTGCATGGCCAACGCGCAGCGCCTGCGTGCGCTGTACCAGACGCGAGACAAAGCGCGAATGGATTCCCCGCTCGACGATCAGGCGACTGGAGGCCGTGCATCGCTGCCCGGTGGAATGGAAGGCTCCCTGCAACGCGCAATCCACAGCGGCGTCGAGCTCCGCGTCATCCAGTACCACCAGGGGATTCTTGCCTCCCATTTCCACCTGCACCTTTGCCATGCGCGCGGTGGCGGTGGCAATCACGTGGCGGCCGACCTTCTCGGATCCGGTGAAACTGATGGCCGCCACGTCCGGGTTCTCCAGCATGGCCTGACCGACGACACTGCCCTTGCCCATCACCAGATTGAACACGCCCGCCGGCAGGCCGGCCCTGCTGATGATCTCCGCCAGCGCCCATGCGCTGCCGGGTACCAGTTCCGCCGGCTTGAAGATCACACAGTTCCCGTAGGCGAGGGCAGGTGCGATCTTCCAGGCGGGAATGGCCATGGGGAAATTCCACGGTGTGATGATGCCAATCACGCCAACCGGCTCCCTGGTGACCTCGACGGCAAGCCCAGGGCGAACGGAGTCCATCCGTTCGCCACGGATCCTGAACACCTCGCCCGCGTAGAACTTGAATATGGCTGCTGCCCGCGCCACTTCGCCAATGCCCTCGGCAAGTGTCTTGCCCTCCTCCCTGGAGAGGAGGGTGCCGAGTTCCTCCCTGCGCGCGGCCAACTCCGCGCCGATGCGTTCAAGCATGTCCGCACGTGCCTGCGGCCCGGTCTCGCGCCAGGCGCCGAGCGCCTGACTGGCGGCGTGGACGGCGATGCTTGTCTGCTCCGTGCTGGCCTGGGCGTATTCGCCGATCATGTCACTGCAATCGGATGGGTTGATATTCTCGACGCTGCCGTTCGCGCCCATCCATTCGCCGGCGATATAGTTAGCGTTCATTTTTTTCTGCGCGCTGGGTATCGGTCAGGACGTACACGCCGCTCGCATCCAGGCGGGCCGACCAGTCCGGCGGCAATACGATCGACGTGGTGACTTCTTCGATCACGGCGGGGCCGCACACCACGTCGCCGGCGCCGAGCATGGTGCCATCGTAGATGGGCGAAGCGATTTCCTCGATGCCCTGTCCACGGCCAAAGATCATGTTCCTGCGGGCCTTGACGGCCCGCTCGATGTCGCCGGAGCCGGGTTGCAGGCATAAGGCCGGCGGTTGCTCGAGCATGCCGTACACCGTGCTCTCGACATTGACGATCTCGACCTGGCTTTCCGGCTCGGCATAGGTGAACAGCTGTTTGTGCCGAGCGTCGAACAGCTCGCGAATCCGGCCGATTGTTTCGCGGCCGACATGGAGTTCCCCGATGCTGACGGAGCACTCATGGGCCTGGCCGCAGTAGCGCATATCGAGATGACGCTCGACACGGATTCTGTCACGCGGGAAGCCTTCCTTGCCTAGCGCGGCAATTGCCTCGGCCTCCAGTTGTTCGAATTGCCGCTGGACCCGGCCAAGGTTGGAGTGCGGTTCGATGCGCATCGGGCAGGCTGCCATATAGTTGTACTTGAGATCGGACAGCAACTGGCCGAAGGCACACAGACCCGATGCCAGCTTCGACACCAGAACCGTCCTGACGCCGATCTCCCGGGCAAGCCCGGCGATGTGCAGCGAGGTTGCGCCGCCGGCAGCGATCAGAACGAAATCACGAGGATCATAGCCGCGCTCGATGGAGACGCGCCGGATGCCGTTGATCATATTGACATTGACGATGCTGACAATGCCATATGCGGCCTTCTCAACGCTGATTCCAAGCGGCTCCGCGATGTCCTTGGCAATGGCGGCCCTCGATGCCGCGCCGTTGATCGGCACGCGCCCGCCCAGCAGCGATTCGGGATTCAGGTAGCCCAGCACGACATTGGCGTCGGTGACGGTGGCCGCGGTGCCGCCGCGCATATAACAGGCCGGTCCAGGCACTGCGGAGGCGCTCTGTGGGCCGACCTTGAGCAAGCCCATCGCGTCGATCCACGCAATCGATCCTCCACCCGCGCCCAGTGTCTCGACCTGCACCATCGGCGTACCGATGCGGTAGCGGAGGAAATCGATATCCTTGTTGATGTTTGTGATGCCTCCCTTGGTCAGGGTGATGTCGAACGATGTGCCGCCCATATCGACGGTGATCAGGTCCTTGTAGCGAAACGGCCTGGCCACGAAGAGCCCGGCGAGCGGGGCGGAGGCGGGACCGGAATTGATGGCGTTGACCGGCCGGGAAACGATGGCGTCGCTCGATGCCATGCCGCCATTGGACTGATAGAAGCGAACCGGCGATCCGACGCCATTCTCGACGTAGAACCGCTCGATCCTGTTGACATAGCGTGCCAGCACCGGACCAAGATAGGCATTCACCACGGTGGTGGAGGTTCGCGTGTACTCGCGCATCTGAGGAAAGACCTCCAGTCCGACCGAGACGTAGGCATCCGGCAGCATGGTGCGCACAATCTCGGCGGCGCGCCGCTCATGCACTCCGTTTGCCACTGACCAGACGAAGGACACCGCGACTGCCTGGACCCCTTCGGCCCGGAACAACGCGCAGGCAGCCCGTACATCGTCTTCGTTCAGGGGCGTGTGGATCGTGCCATCGGACAGCACGCGTTCCCTGATCGGGCGCCGCAGGCGGCGCTCCACCAGCATTCTTGCCGGCGGGTACCTGGCATCGTAGCGATGCCCTTCCTCCTTGTGCCCAAGCCGGATCTCCCGCGAGTCCTCATGACCGGCAGTACAGATCAGCCCTGTCTTTACCCCCCTGTGCTGGATCAGCGCGTTCAAGGCCACGGTGGTGCCATTCACGCACAGGTCGAGACTGGACAGGATCTGGCTCACCGGCTTGTCGAGCGCTTCCGAGATCTGGCCGAGTCCGTCGGCAATGGCGCGGGTGCCATCTTCCGGGGTGGAAGTCGCCTTGAACAAATGGATGCCGCCGTTGCCATCGGCCAGCACATAATCCGTGAAGGTGCCGCCCGCATCTATGCCCAGGCGAAATTGCTTGCTGTTCATGTCTTTTCCCCTTTTCCCCTATTGCCCTTGCTGTTCTCGATCGGCACGCACCGCGTTGGTAGCGGCATGGTCGACCGTCAGGTCCGTCGCGTTCACTACCACGCCGTACTCGGCTCTTGCCGCAGCGATGGACACGATGCCGTTGCGGATGTCCGTGACCACCATCGCTGGGTCGCGCAGGAAAGGAGATCCCCAGCCGCCTCCGCCGGGGTTGTAGGTGGCGAGGCGGAAGCCGTCCTTCACCTTCAGCACGCCGTTTTCCTGATGGCTCTCGATCACCTTGCCGTTGCGCCACAGTTCAACCCTGCCCAGCTTGCTTGCGGCAATGGCGACGCTCGCGCCGTTTGCGCCGATTGCCGGCCGCTTGCGCCCTTCGCCAAAACTCACGACGGTCATCTCGTGGCCAATCGGCTCGACTTCCCACACCGTCCCGCAGCCGCCCCGATACTGGCCGGCACCCGCGCTATCCGTTATCAGGCCATACTTGTGGATGATGATCGGGTAGGCGTATTCCAGTGTTTCGATGTCGCCGGAGTACAAGGCCCCGAAGCAGGATTGCGGACCGCAGGCGTGCCAGCCGTCCATATAGCCGGTCGCGCCGGCGCCCGACACCAGGGAGGCCAGCACCATCGTGACGTACTCCTCGCTATTGCGCTGGTCGCGCCCCGCAATGTTGACACCGCTCGAATGTCCCCATGAACCGACCGCGCGCCCGGGCCTTGCCTTCTCGAACGCCAGGCGCACCGCGTCGGCCAGGGTTTCCATCGGTGTCGTGGTGCAATTCACGTGGGGGGCCGGTTCCTGCGCATTGCACAGGGTGCCCTTGGGGCCCAGATCGACGCTGACGCAGCGGTAGAGTCCCTCGTTATAGGGTGGGTCGAGCTGGGCGAACATCATCAGGCCGAGGTAGACGCCCGAGATGGAGTTGCCCTCGTAGGAATTGATAAAGTACGGGATCTGCCGTGGACTCGCTATGGCGATGTGGCAGGTGTCCCCTTCGATGGTCACGCTTGCCCGGATCTCGATCTCGCCATAACCATGTCCGGAGTCCTCGAGAATCGCGGCGCTTTCGTAGGTGCCGTCCGGCACCTCGCGAATGATCTGCCGCATGTGATGGTCTGCCATGTCCATGAGCGCATCGATACAGTCGCGAACTGTCTGGACGCCGTATTTCTCGAGCAGCGCGATCAGGTTGCGGGCGCCCACGTTGACGGCCCCGAGCTGAGCCTTCAGGTCACCCTCCTGGTCGCGGCGGGAACGCATGTTCGTCAGCATGAAGTTGATGACGTCGTAGCGTTCCACGCCCTTGTCCCACAGTTTGACCGGAGGGATGCGCAGCCCTTCGGCGTAGATCTCCTTGGCATCCGGGTTGTAGCCAGCGGGGACCGGCCCGCCGATATCCGTGACGTGCCCCTTGCACACCGTCCAGAACGCCAGCTCGCCGCGAAAGAACACCGGCTTGTACATGCAGCAGTCGACGATATGGCTGCCCTTGTAGGCGGGATCGTTGTGATAGATGACATCGCCATCGTGCAGATCATCGCCAAAGTAGCGTGCCACCTCTTTCATGGCGGGTATCAGGCCGCCGAGGTGGATCGGAATATCCTGCCCCTGCAGGATCATCTCCGGGCGATGATTGAATATGGCATTGCTGTAGTCATGGGCAACATTGAACACACTGGATCGCGCGGTTTTTTCCAGCGTCAGGGTCATCTCGCGCTGGGTCGTCTCCAGCACACCGCGCACCACCGCCAACGTGATTGGATCGACGTCTCGGGCCATTGCTGTCTCCTTGTCTTTTTGTTGTGGCCTCGCGGGGACGCAATCCGGGGGTTCCCGCTGGCCTGGATCCATCATAGAGATGCCGTCCAGGCGCAACAACGTACAGCGGGACGCGTCATCGCTAGCACTGTGATGGTCGTCTCACCCACACAGTTTGCCGTGCTGGCAAGGCGGGCGCGCCACGCCCGGCGGGAAGCTTTCGCGCGTAGCCTTGCTCGCCACCGGTTCCAGCGCGCCAATCAGTCCAACTCCACATGCCTCTTCGATCAGCGGGTGGTCGGCGAATACCCGCAGCCGGGCCTGAAACATCTCGCCAACGGCTGCCGCATGCGCGACGAAACCGCGGCTTTCCTTGCGTTCGATGTTGCGCAACGCAACGTTCTTGCCGAACCCGCAGATGATCTCGTCATCGGCCAGCAGGATGTCACAACGGTGCCTTGTGCGCGCGTGAGGACCAGCGGCCCCCATCCGGCCTCGCTATATTTCCGAGAATTTCCCGCGTTGCCGCATCAGTTCGCGGTGCAGATCCGGATGCCGCGCAAAGGGCGCGCGGCCGTGGAGCCAGAACTGGTTGTTCAGCATGATCAGGTCGCCGACCGGCAGGGGGATGGCCGAGGTACCGGCGGACGCCTCCATGGAGTCCGACAGGCTCTGCAGCCAGGCGGCATGCTCGATGGTTTCCGGGCAGACGAACTGATCGATGTAGCAGATGCAGGGTTGGTTGTTGACCTTGAAGAACGTGGGCCGCTTGACAAACTGCGCCACGTTCTTGCTGGGTGGGGACTTGTAGGTGAACGGATAGGACCCCAGCGAATGCTCGCTGAATGATTGCAACGCTTCCCAGTCGTCCAGATGCAGCAGTCGTGACTCGCCCCCGCTGGCATTCCGTTCGGAGAACTTCATCATCAGCAGCCAATCCGTGGCCTCATCCACGAAGGTCCCATCGGTGTGCAGCGTGAACAGGCGATAGGCCTGCCGCAGATAGGAATCGCTGTTGTCCGTATCCTTCACCAGAAAGCGCGCATAGTAGGTGCCGGACATCGCATCATGATTGCCGGGGCCGATCAGGTGGCTGATGGCGGTACCGAACTTGACATAGTCATCGGCATCCACCGTCGTGCCTTGCACGCCGACAGTGAAGCCGCCGGCATTGCGATCGTGCAGGATGGCGCGCAAAGACTGCCTGAATGCGATACCCAGGCGTGCCTCCAGTTCCCTGGCCAGAATGAAGCGCATGGTCGGCACATACTCGAGATTCTGGCTGTTGACATGCTTGCATGCCCCAAAGAATGCCGCGAGCACGTTGTCGTCCAGCACGATGTGATGCAGGCGCGAATGATGCGGGTGGGCGAGCACGCGGAATCCTGCGCCATTGGCGAGGTGGTGCTTGCGTGGGGAGGCGGAGACTGTCGTGATATCCATTGGCTTGTCCAAAACGTGTGTCGTGTGCGCTGGATGAGAAGGGTGAACAGTCCCCCGCGACATGATGTCACAACCCGACGAAGCGATGCCGCATCGTTTGGCAGCTCACAGCAGATCTCGATTTTCAGGCCCTTGCTGCTGCCACAGGGGCAAATCTGCGCGGAGCAAGGTGCGGGTGGGATGACGCCAGGGCGCATCGCACCTGGGTTACGCCGTGCCGTGGGTGACGGCGGTGGAGCGGCAGGGCGTCGCTATAGCGGATTTGGCGCGAGCGGTCTCGGCTCCCTGCCAGGCTGCAGCTTCTCGTATTGCTGATGCAGGTCCTTTAGCGCCGCCGCCAGCGCCGGGCTGGCTCGGCCTACATAGCATTGCTGGATCAATCCGGTCATCTCGCCAATGCCGTCGCGGAGACTACGGCCTCGCAGCAGATCGCGAATGAAACGCCTGCCGTGCTCGGTGACAAGCGTGCAGGATGCATCGATGACCACGGCATAGCGAGCGTCGATCTCGACCGTGATCGTCAACGAATCGAATACCTGTTTCGCGGGCATGCCCTGCGGGAGACGCGCATGGCCGGCGATCAGCAAGGTGAGGGGCTTTGTCATGGAACGTTGCCAACGGCATTTCGAAGGCTGCCGGCGCGGCCTATTGCCAGTCCGGGCTGGCGGCGCACTCCGTCAGGATGTCCGCGATGATGCCAAGCCCCTCGTCCAGCAGCGCATCGGAGATGGTCAGGGGGGTCATGATGCGCACCACATTGCCATGCGGGCCACAGGTCAGCAGCAACAGTCCCCGCTCCGCGGCCTCGGCTTTCAGCCTGCTGGCCAGCCCCGGCGCCGGCCGTCCGGCGTCGCCGCCATGGCACAGTGCGAATCCGGTCATGGCACCAAGGCCGCGCACATCCGCGATCTGCGGCACGGTTTCCTTCAGCCGCCACAGCGCCGCGCGCATGCGATCGCCAAGGTCGGCGCTGCGCTCGCACAAGCGCTCCTCTTCGATCGCGTCGAGTACCGCCAGCGCGGCTACGCAGGCCATGGGATGACCAGCATAGGTACTGCCAAGCCCGCCAGGCGGCACGGCGTCGAGAACATCGGCACGGCCCAATACCGCGGAAAGCGTCATGCCGCCCCCGAGCCCTTTGGCCAGGGTCATCAGGTCCGGCACCACGCCGGCATGTTCGAGCGCGAACATCTTCCCGGTCCGGGCGATGCCAGACTGGATCTCATCCGCTACCAGCAGGATTCCATGTGCATCGCAAAGCTCGCGCAGGCGGAGAAGAAACGCCTTGGGCGCGGGAATGTAGCCGCCTTCCCCCTGTACCGGCTCGACGAAGATTGCCGCGATGCGTGAAGGATCGGCCTGATGCCTGAAAATTGCCTCGATGCTTCGAATGGCATCCTCCACGCTGATATTGTCCGTCTCGGAAGGATATGCCGCGTGATAGACCTCGCCGGGCAACGGATCGAAGCCGATCTTGTAGGGCGCGACCTTCCCCGTCATAGCCAACGCGAACATGGTGCGGCCATGGAAGGCGCCATGGAATGCAATGATGCCTGGGCGATTGGTGTAGGCGCGCGCAATCTTGACGGCGTTCTCGACCGCTTCCGCGCCGGTGGTCATGAAGAACGCCTTCTTTGGATGCGGGCCGGGAGCCAGCTTGCACAGGCGTTCCGCAAGCGCGATATAGGATTCGTAACCGACCACCTGAAAGCAGGTGTGGGCGAAGCGACCGGCCTGCTCGGCAATGGCTTGCATGATGCGCGGATGACGGTGCCCGGTATTGAGGACGGCGATGCCGGAACAGAAGTCGATATAGCGGCGGCCCTCGACGTCCCAGATCTCCGAGTTCTCGGCCGACTCACAGAATATGGCGTGGGCATTGCCGATGGCGCGTGGAATGACTTGCGTGCGCCGTGCCGCAAGTTCGCTATTGGTTGTGGCTTTCATTCTCTGTCCTGATCGTGTATCTGCGTGACAGAGTCTAGAGTCGGGGCGCACCCGGCGCCATATACACGCCGCGGCGCTGGGCGGCGGCACTGTAGTGCAGCCGGAAGCCATACACCCGGTCGATGCTCCCGGCGCAAGGCCGAGGCTGCCGGCCCGTGGCGGGGTCTACGTGGACAGGGGAGGGTACGTGCCGCGCCGATCCGGGAGCGGCAGGCCCCCGGGGATCCGGCCGGAAATCGCCGTGGACCGCGGCATGCCGCGATCGCCGGCCAGATCGATCAATGCGGCGCGTCGTTTTCCGCCACGGTGGCGGTGTCACCTGGATCCGGTTCCTTGCCCAGGAACACCATCCGCAGCGCCGGCACGATCACCAGAAGCATCAGCGGCCCCACCAGCATGCCGCCCACTACCACGGTGGCCAGCGGGCGCTGCACCTGGCTGCCGATGCCGGTGGAGATCGCCGCCGGGAACAAGCCGATGCATGCGGACAGCGCCGTCATCAGCATGGGCCGCATCCGCTGCTGGGCGGCGTGGAACATCGCCTCCGTCGACTTGAAGCCCTGCTGGCCGCGCAGGTCGTTGTAGTACGAGATCATCAGGATCCCGTCCATCACCGACACGCCAAACAGGGAGATGAAGCCGATCGCCGCCGAGATGCTGAAGTCCAGCCCGGTGAGGAACAGCGCCGCCACCCCGCCCGCGATGGCGAACGGTATGCCTGCCAGCGCCATCAGGCTGTCGCGCAGCGAATTGAACAAGCCGTACAGCAGCACGATGATCATCAGGATGCTGACCGGCACGATCAGTTCCAGCCGCTTCTTCGCCTGCTCCAGTTCCTCGAATTCGCCGGCCCACTCGATGTGGTAACCCTCCGGCAGCTTGACGGCATTCGCGATGCGCTCCTGCGCCTCGGCCACGGTGCTGCCCAGGTCGCGGCCACGTACGCTGAACTTGACCGGGATGAAGCGCTGGTTGCGCTCATGGTAGATATAGGACGCCCCGGTATCGAGGGTGATATCGGCCAATGCGCTCAGCGGTATATAGGCATTGCTGCCGTTCGCGGCCTGGTAGGCCACCTTGATATTGCGCACAGCCTCGATATTGCCGCGGTATTCCGGCGCCAGCCGCACCGTCAGCGCGAACTGGCGGTCGCCCTCCAGCACCGTGGTGGCCTGTGTGCCGCCCAGCGCTGCCTGCACCACGGTATTGACGTCCCCGGTGTTGAGCCCGTAGCGCGCGGCGGCTTCGCGGTTGACGCGGATATTGAGATTGGGCTGGCCGAGTACGCGGAACACGCCGAGATCGGTCACGCCCTTGACCTGGCCCATCTCGTGCAGGACCTGGTCGGCCAGCGTCTCCAGCGTCCCCAGGTCACGCCCGACGATCTTGACCGAGTTCGCGCCCTTGACCCCGGACAAGCCTTCCTCGACATTGTCCTGGATGTACTGCGAAAAATTCAGCGTGATGCCGGTGAACTCGTCCGAGAACTCCTTCTGGACCTCCGCCACCAGCCTGTCCTTGGTCATCCCGGCCGGCCATTGGTCGAACGGCTTGAGCGGCACGAAGAATTCGGCATTGAAGAAGCCGGCCGCATCGCTGCCGTCATCGGGCCGGCCATGCTGGGATACCACCGTGGCCACCTCGGGATGGCGCAGCAGGATCTGCCGCATCCTGGCCACCGGCGGAATGCCGGCTTCCAGCGAAGTCGTCGGCGGCATGGTGGCGCGGATCCACAGATTGCCCTCCTCCAGCGACGGCAGGAACTCCGTGCCCAGGCGGGTCATCAGCAGGCCGGTGAGGACCAGCACCAGGGCGCCGATGGTGACCGAGACCCGCTTGTTGGACAGCGACCACTTCAAGGCCGGCGCATAGAGCCGGTGCAGGCCGCGCACCAGCCAGGTTTCCTTCTCCTCGATATGCTTGGGCAGCAGATAGGTGCACAGTACCGGCGTAATGGTAAAGGTGGCGATCAGCGCGCCCAGCAGGGCGTAGCCGTAGGTGCGCGCCATCGGCCCGAAAATCTGCCCCTCCACGCCCTGCATGGTGAACAGCGGCACGAAGGCAGCCACCGTGATGGCGGCCGAGAAGAACACCGCCTTGTCCACCTGCAGCGCACTGACAAAGATCATGCGCAGGCGATCCGGCACGCGCATCCCCAGTATCCGCGCATCGCGGCTCGCCAGCAGGCGCGCCTGCTCCGCCAGCGGCATCTGGAAGTTCCGGAACACGTTCTCCACCAGGATCACCGAGGAGTCCACGATGATCCCGAAGTCGACCGCCCCGACCGATAGCAGGTTGGCCGATTCCCCGACCAGCACCAGGATCATGATGCTGAAGAACAGCGCGAACGGTATGTTGACGCTGACGATGATCGCGCTGCGCAGGTCGCCCAGGAAGATCCACTGGATAAAGAACACCAGCAGGCAGCCGAACAGCAGGCTGTGCAGGACGGTGTGGGTGGTGACCGAGACCAGCGTGGACCGGTCGTAGTAAGGTTCGACCTTGACGCCGGCGGGCAGGGTGCCGTCGCTGTTGATCTTGTCGATCTCGGCCTTGACGCGCGCCACCACCTCATTGGTCTGCAAGGTCCGGTTCATCACCACGATGGCGGTGACCACGTCGTCTTCGTTGTCGCGTCCGGATTTGCCCAGGCGCGGCGTGAAGCCGATCTTGACCTTGGCCACGTCCTTGACCTGCACCGGTACGCCGTTGTTCTGCGTCAGGACGATGCTGCCGATGTCCTTGACGTTCTCGATCAGGCCGACCCCGCGGATATTGACCGACTGCTGGCCAAGGTTGATGGTGCGCCCGCCGACGTTGATGTTGGCGTTGCCGAGAGCCGTGACCATCTGCGGCAGCGTGATGTTATAGGTCTCCAGCTTGTGCAGGTCGGCCTCGACGTCGTATTCCTTGGTGGTGCCGCCCCAGCTCACCACCTGCATTACGCCCGGCACGGTCTTCAGGCGCCGCTGCAGCACCCAGTCCTGCAGCGTGCGCAGGTTGGTCAGGCCGAAGTGCGGCGGCCCCTTGAGCTGGTAGCGATAGATTTCCCCCACCAGGCTGGAGGCCTGGATCTGCGGCTGCACATTGTTTGGCAGGCTGACGTTCTGCTGCAGGCTGAGCGCGGCCTGCGTGTAGCCGAAGTAATAGTCGATCCCGTACTTGAAGGTCACGCGTACGAAGGACAGGCCGTAGAACGACGTCGAGCGGATGCTTTCGACGCCAGGCGTGGCCGCCAGGCCAACTTCCATCGGCACCGTGTAGTAGCGCTCCATCTCCTCGGCTGACAGGCCGGGCGCCTGCGCGGTGATTTCCAGGATCACCGGCGCCGGGTTCGGGTATGCCTCGATATTGAGCCTGGAGAAGGCGAACAGGCCCGCCCCAACGAAGACCAGGAGAAACAGCAGGATGAGCGGTCGGCGGGTCAGCGACAACCGGAGAATGGCCCTTAGCACGGTCTACCTCTTCGTATTTCTTTGATCTTCGATGGATCGCTTGTGATCGCTTGTGATCGCCTTTTTGCGGGGTAGGCCGGCCTTATTGGCGGGCGAGCGCGGCGGCGTTGCTCAGGAACAGAGCGCCTTCATTGGCCGTCAATTCGCCCGGCTTGAGCCCGTCGACGATCTGGACCCAGCCATCCTGCTGCTGCCCCAGCGTGACCGTGCGCCGGACGAAGCGCTTGCGGTCGGTGGTGACCCAGGCCGTCATGCTGCCGTCGCCTTCGCGCACGACCCCGTCGGCCGCGATGGCCGGCGAGCGGATCGCGTCGCCGGTGCGGATCTCGAACGAGGCGAACATGCCTGGCCGCAGCTCATGCTTGGGATCCCTGATCTCGGAGCGCACCATCATGCGGTGGGTGTTGGCGTCGACCGTGGCGCCAATGGTGGCGACGGAGCCGGCAAAGACCCGGCCCGGGAACGCCATCGCCTTCATCCGGACCGGCTGGCCCACATGCAGCAGCGGGCTCTCCGTTTCCGGCACGAAGGCCTGCATCCACATGGTGGAGACGTCCGACACGGTGACCGGTGCCGGTGCGTTGCCGGGCTGTACCAGCAGCCCGGGCTGCGCATTGCGCGCCGTGACGCGCCCGGCGATCGGGCTGGCCACCGTCAGGATCGAATCGATCTTCCGCTCCTCGACAATGCGGTCCATCTCGGCCGGCCGCTTGCCGAAGATCGCCACGGCATCGCGCGCGGCCTTGTAGGCGGCCTCGGCTGCCTGCTGGTCGGACACGGCCTGGTCCAGGTCCTTCTGGGCGATACCCTGGATCTCGAACAATTGCCTGGCGCGCTCCAGCGCCTTGGTGGTCAGCTTGCGGGTGCCGGCGGCGGAGATCAGCGTGGATTCGGCCTGCACCAGATCCGGACTATCGATCTCGAACAGGGGCTTGCCTTTCTCGACGTCGTCGCCGACCTTGACGAACACGCTGCGGATCTTGCCCTGGTAGGAGGTGAATACCTGGACCGAACGGTCCTGGTTGAAATCGATATTGCCGATCGCTTCACGCTGGCTGGCGAACTCCTTTTCCTCCACCGGCGCGACCTTGACGTGCTGCAACTGCGTCGGAAGCAGGATCACTGCCTGCTCGCCACGCGCGGTAGGCGCCACCTGCGCTTTGCCACCGCCGGCATTGCCTTGCTCCGGTTGCGGACCGTAAAGGGACGTGGGCTGCGTGCGAGCCGAGAAGCCGAACATCAATCCGACCACGGCAATGGCTGCGGCAGCGCCGCCGATAGCGGCGGATTTGGCATCGATACGCACGACAGGACCCCGAAATTTGCATGAATTTGTGCGCATGATGGAACTGGGCAGGCGCGCAGTCTACTGTCATCAATCACAGTACGCGGTCAATCCGTTCACGCATAGAATCGCCGCCATGCCATCGCTGACAGGCAATGGGCGTGCCATGCCGCGACGGTCGTGGTGGGGGAATGCCGCCGGGACCGTTCATGCTGCCTGCAGTGCCGGCCGTGCGGGTAGTCGTGCTGGAGTTGTCGACCAAGCGATCGACGAAAGAGCGATGTGGGTGAAAATGATGCGCAAGCACTCTGTTGAATTCGGAACCAGGAAGAGGCTGGTTCAACTTGCGGCGGCACTGGTTGCCGTAGCGTCCGGCGGCTGCGCGGTCGGGCCGGATTTCCAGCGGCCGAAAGCCCCTCAAGCCAGCGACTACGCGCCCACCCCCCTGCCGATGGCGACTGCCTCGGCGCCTGGAATCGCCGGGGCAGCGCAGACTTTCAACACGGCGCGCGATATCCCGGCCGAATGGTGGACCCTGTTCCGCTCGCCGCAACTCGACTCCCTGATCCGGAAGGCGTTCAAGGCCAACCCCACTATCGAGGCCGCCCAGGCTGCGCTACGCCAGGCCCAGGAGAACGTGTACGCGCAACGGGGATTATTCTTTCCAACGATTCAGGCAAGCTATTCGCCATCGCGCATCAAGATATCCGGGAATACAGGCGGCAACTCGCCAGGGCTCCAGGGTAATGGATCCGTCATCTCGACTGGGCAGACCGACGCCACGCCCCCAGGCAGCACCCCCGTTATTTATAACTGGCACAGCGCCCAATTGACGGTCGGCTTCGTGCCAGACGTCTTCGGCGCCAACCGGCGCGCGGTGGAATCGCTCCAGGCACAGACGGACGCCCAGCGGTTCCAGCTCGAGGCAGCGTATATCACGCTTGCCTCCAACGTGGTCGCCGCAGCGATCCAGGAGGCGTCGGTGCGGGACCAGATCGCCGCCGTCAAACGCATCATCAGCGCCAATACCCGCTCCCTCGAGATCATGCGGGGGCAGCTCAAGTACGGCTCTGCCGCAGGTCTCGATGTGGCGGCTCAGGAAACGGCCTTGGCGCAGGCCAAGCAACTGCTTCCGCCTCTCGAAAAGCAGTTTGAGCAGACCCGGGACCTGATCCGCGTCCTGGTTGGCAACCTGCCGAACGAGGACGTGGACGAAACGTTTGCGCTGTCGTCGCTCCATCTGCCGGAGGAACTGCCCGTCAGCCTGCCGTCCCAGCTGGTGGACCAGCGTCCCGATATCCGGGCCGCCGAGGAGCAACTGCACTCGGCCAGCGCGCAGGTCGGCGTGGCGGTGGCGGCACGCCTTCCCCAGTTCGCCATCAATGGCACGTTTGGAGGCAATGCAGCCCAATTCAGCCAGATGTTCTCGCCTGCCGGGCAATTCTTCACCCTCGTCGGCAGTGCGACCCAGACGCTCTTCGCTGGAGGCACCTTGCTGCATCGGCAGCGCGGTGCCGAGGCGGCGCTGAGCCAGGCTGCGGCGCAGTATCGCAGCACCGTGCTGACAGCGTTCCAGAATGTAGCGGATACATTACACGCGCTTCATGCCGATGCTAACGCTTTGAATGCGGCGGTGGCAGCCGAGCGCGCGGCCAAAACCTCGCTCGAGCTCACGCGCAAACAGCAGGAACTGGGCTACGTCAACTATCTGGCCCTGCTGACCGCGGAGCAGGCCTATCAGCAGACGGCGATTACCCTGGTACAGGCGCAGGCCACTCGTTTTGGCGATACGGCCGCATTGTTCCAGGCGCTGGGAGGCGGATGGTGGAACAAGCCGGCTGACGTGGCTGTAGCCGAAGCAGGAGCGAAGTCTTCCAACTAACGGCGGGCACTGAACACCGCAGAGACACGGTTCCAGGATGCTCCCACGGGAACCCCGGCACCGAGCAAGCGGCAGCGATGGCGTGCGAGTAGCGGCCATGCTGCAAAGCCAATAGCTGATGACGATGAGTCTGGAATAACCCCCGGGCTCTGATGACCCAGCGCTTTCCTGCTGACCGATGAGTCCACCTTCACCGAGACGTCCGACGCAAACGGACGCCGGCCCTTCTATTGCGCTGGGAAACCCGCTCGACATTCCTTATCCGGGCGATCCTCGCAAGGCCACTGCCCTGATGCACGTTCGGCCCCTGGGGCCCGCCGATGTGGCGGATGCCGACTTGACGGCATTCCTGCTGTCGGCATGGCGCAAGCTGCATACGGCAAGCCGTCGCCCGCCGCGCTGTCCTCGCTGCCATGCGCGGGGGGCGACCTATGATGGTCTGGATCACAGCGGGCTGCCACAGTTTCATTGCCATGGCTGCAACCGGCGGTTCAATCGCCTGACCGGGACACCGATGGCCCGTCTGCGGCCGGAAGACAAGCTCCGCGCATTCTTTGCACTGATCTCCCTACCCGTATCCCCCGCCCAAGCCGCACGGAAGCTGGCGATCCAGCCGGAAACCGTGGCGCACTGGTCGCTGCAGATCCGGCTGTGGCTGTTGACGTTGGACCCGGCGGGAAACAGGGAGCGCCGCGTGCGGCTTGGGGTACGGTATGCGGTGGTGCCGGCCAGTGTGCTCGACGCGCCTGCGCCGGCCACGTTTGGATGTCGATGCGCTCCGATCGGACGCGATAGCCCGTCCCGGAATCAGGCGGACGATGGGCCATTGCTGATGCGCGTGTGCCCGCTATGCGAGCGCGCCGCGCATCCTGGCTAAGGGATCGATCGATAGGGCCTGCTGCCCCAGAAGACAGTCGGCGACACCGATGCTTGCCCTTCGCGGGGGCCTTTTGCGCCTGTGCCACGGTTGCGCCGGCGCCAAGGCACAGCGCCATGGCCGGCGCGCCTTGCGGCGTGCCGGCCACTGGTTGGTTCAGCTTCAGATACCCTCGGCCGGCGTCAGCGAGGCAGCATCGGACCCGCCCTTGCGCCCGCGGTTGCGGTTGACCCAGGAGAACACCACCGGCAGCACCAGCAAGGTCAGCAGCGTGGTGGTCACCATGCCGCCCACGATCACCAGCGCCAGCGGGCGCTGCGCCTCCGAGCCGATGCCGTGCGACAGCGCCGCCGGCAGCAGGCCCAGGCCGGCCAGCATCGCGGTCATCACCACCGGGCGCAAGCGCAGCGCCGCGCCTTCGACCACGGCCTCGTGCAGGTCTTCGGACTGCGCCAGCCGGTTGACGTAGGAGATCAGGATCACCCCGTCCTGGATCGCGATGCCGAACAGCGACAGGAAGCCGATGCCCGCCGAGATCGACAGGGTCTCTCCGGCGATATGCAGCGACAGCAGGCCGCCAATGGCCGCGAACGGCACGTTCAGCACCACCATCAGCGCGTCCTTGAAGTTGCCGAAGGTGCTGTACAGCAGCAGGAAGATCACCAGGATGGTCAGCGGCACGATCACCGCCAGCTTCTTCTGCGCGATCTTCATCTGGTTGAACTGCCCGTCCCAGAAGATGCTGTAGCCCGCCGGCAGCGTCACCGCCTTGCCGACCTTCTCCTGCGCCTCGGCCACCGCGCTGCCCAGGTCGCGCCCGCGCACGCCGAACTTGATGGCGATATAGCGCTTGCCGGCTTCGCGGTAGACGAAGAACGGCCCGTCGGTGGCCTCCACCTTGGCCACCATCGACAGCGGAACGCGCTGGCCGTCGGGCGTGTCCACCAGCAGGCGGCCGATCACGTCCGGGTTGTTGCGCGCCTGGTCGTTGAGCCGCACCGACAGCCCGAAGGTCTTCTCGCCCTCCAGGATGTTGGTGACCGCATCGCCGCCGACGGCATACTGCACCGCGGTCTGGATGTCGCTGACGTTCATGCCGAAGCGCGCGCTCTTCTCGCGGTCCACGGTGATGTTCAGCGTGGGCTGGCCCAGTTCCTTGAAGATGCCCACGTCGGCCAGGCCCGGCACCTTCTTCAGGGTGGACTCGACCTCCTTGGCCGTGTCCTGCAGCGTCACCAGGTCAGGGCCGAAGATCTTCACCGAGTTCTCGCCCTTGACCCCGGACAGCGCCTCATTCACGTTGTCCTGGATGTACTGCGAGAAGTTGTACTCGATGCCGGGGATGCGGTCCAGGTGTTTGGTGAGCCGTTCCACCACCTGCTGCTTGGTGGCGCCCTTGGGCCAGTCGGCGGGGGGCTTGAAGTACAGCGCGTACTCCTGGTTGAACACGCCGGTGGAGTCGGTGCCGTCGTCCGGACGGCCGATCTGCACGGATACCGCCCTGACTTCCGGCTGCTCGCGGAAGAAGCCGCGCAGGTCGCGCGAGATGGAGGCCGAGTAATCGAGATCGACCGTGTTGGGCAGCGTGATGCGCAGCCACAGGTTGTTCTCTTCCAGCGTGGGCAGGAACTCGGTGCCGAGGTAGCGCGAGCTGTACAGCGTGCCGGCCAGGCCGATGAAGGCGGCCAGGAAAACCAGGCCGGGCTTCTTCAACAGCTTGCGCAGCAGCGGCTTGTAGGCACGCAGGATGACCTCGATGAACTTCGGCGAGTGCGGCCGCAGCGAGCCGCTGAACACGAAGGAGGTCACCGCTGGCACGAAGGTCAGCGCGAGCACGATCGAGGCCAGCAGCGCGAAGCCCATGGTGAAGGCCATCGGCTTGAAGATGATGCCTTCCACCCCGCCCATGAAGAACAGCGGCGAGTAGGCCACGATGATGATGCCGGTGGAGAAGATCATGGCCCGCTGCACTTCGCTGGTGGCCTTGACGATGCCGTCCTCGACGTTGGTCTCGCCTTCCTCCAGGTGGCGCATGATGTTTTCCATCACGATCACCGCGGCATCCACGATCAGCCCGAAGTCGATCGCCCCGAGCGAGATCAGGTTGGCCGGCACCTTGAAGTGGTCCATATTGATGAAGGACACGCACAAGGCCAGCGGGATCACCGCCGCCACCACCGCCGCGGCACGGAAGCTGCCGAGGAAGATGAACAGCACGATCAGCACCAGCGAGATGCCGACGAACAGCGCGTGCTCGACGGTCCCCATGGTGATGTCGAGCAGGTTCTGCCGGTCATAGAACGGCTTGATCTGGATGTTCTTCGGCAATACGTTCTGGTTGAGGTCGGCGATCTTGTCGCGCACGCGCGCCAGGACTTCCGACGCATTGTCGTCGCGCTTGAGCAGCACGATGCCTTCGACGATATCGTCGTGCTCGTTGTACTGCACCATGCCCAGGCGCGGATTGTGGCCGATGCGCACTTCGGCGATATCGCGTACGCGCACCGGCACGCCGCTGGCGACCGAGACCGTTACGTTGCGGATATCCTCGATGTTCTGCAGCAGGCCCACGCCGCGCACCACGAACTGCTGTTCGCCGGCCTTCATCAGGCCGCCGCCGATATTGGCGTTGGCGTTCGAGATGGCGTCGATCACCTGCTTGAGCGAGAGCCCGTAGGCCTGCAGTTTCTCCGGCGTCGGCACGATCTGGTACTGCTTGACCATGCCGCCGAAGGCGGACACATCCGCCACGCCCGAGATATGCTTCAGTTCCTTGTAGATGGTGTAGTCCTGGTAGGTCTTCACCGTCGTCAGGTCCACGCCATGGGCTTCCACCCCGAAGCGCATGATTTCACCGGTGGCGTCGCTGTCCGGCGACAGCGCGGCCTGCACGCCGGGCGGCAGGTTGGCCTGCGACAGGTAGGTGACGAAGTTCTGGCGCGCCTTGAAGTTGTCGACGCCTTCCTTGAACTTGACGGTCACCACCGAGAGCCCGAACAGCGAGACCGAGCGGAAGGACTGCACGTCCGGCACGCTGGCCAGCGCGTTCTCCACCGGGATCGTGATCTGCTGCTCGACCTCCACCGTGCTGCGGCCCGACCACTGCGTGATGGCCTGCACCGTGACCGGCGCCACGCCGGGATACGCCTGCAGCGGCAACTGCAGGAAGCTCAGCACGCCGGCCGCCAGCAGGCCAACGGCTAGGAAGACGATGACCAGGCGCCGCTTGAGGATACTTCTGATGGGCGAGAAGACCATCTCAGGCCTCCTGCTTGAGCAGCATTTCGTTGAGCAGCATGCCGCCCTGCGTCACCACGCGAACCGGCGCG
>NZ_JBYOJU010000065.1:0-43532 GCF_057798855.1 Cupriavidus sp. 96C5-1
AGAACCTGTTTCAAAAAGACCAGCTGGGTACTGTTAACCGCAAGGCGAAGCTGTTAACCTCGTCCGTTGTGACAACAGGATAGAGAGGATGGGCAAGCCGATCATCGACGACGAATTGTGGGCATTGATCGAACCGCTTCTGCCGCCAGCCAAGCCGCGGCGATTCCGGTATCCGGGTCGTATGCCGGTGTCGGACCGGGCCGCATTGACCGGCATCCTGTTTGTGCTGAGAAGCGGCATTCGCTGGAACGAACTACCCATCGAAATGGGCTGCGGCTCCGGGGTCAGTTGCTGGCGGCGGCTGCGCGACTGGCAAAGCGCGGGGGTATGGGATCGCCTGCACGAGATCTTGCTGGCAAAGTTGCGTGCAGCGGACCGCATCGATTTCTCGCGCGTCATCATCGACTCCTCTTCAGTTCGGGCGGTTGGGGCGGGCCAAAAACAGGACCGAACCCCACCGACCGCGCGCGACCCGGTTCCAAGCACCACGTCGCTACCGACGCCAACGGCACGCCGATTGCGGTCATCCTGACCGGCGCGAACCGTAACGATATCACCCAGCTTTTGCCTCTGATCGAAGCGATTCCTGCGATCCGGGGATGTCGAGGCCGTCCCTTGCGCAAGCCAGGTCGGATCTACGCAGACCGCGCATACGACCACGACAAGTATCGTCGACCGCTTCATGCTGCCGGCATCCCGACTTCGATCGCCCGGCGTGGTCAGCCCCACGGTAGTGGACTCGGCAAGATCCGCTGGGTCGTCGAGCGTACTCATGCCTGGTTGCACGCATTCCGTCGTCTGCGCACCCGCTTCGAGCGTCGCGCAGACATTCACGAAGCTCTTCTCAAGCTGGCCTGTTGCCTTATTTGCTGGCGCACCCTTCAGCGTGAAGAGAGTTCATTTTGAAATGAGTTCTAAGGCGAGGTGAATCGGTCTATGCTGGTAGGCAGCGGAGTGGAGCAGCTGGAAGCTCGTCGGGGAAGTGCACCGAAGGTCGCGGGTTCAAGTCCTGCCTCCGCAACAAGATCACATGAAAGCCCGCTCGATTGGCGCCGCGCGGGCTTTCGCGTTTCAGCAAATGCTCAACTCTTCGAGTTGGGATGCGTTGCAGTCAGACCGCGCGACGCGATTCCGGCCGGCTTGCTTTGCTGCGTAGCAGGCACTATCCGCAGCCTGAATCCAGTGGTCCCAGCGCTTGTCGCTGGCGTTGACCCATGCGACGCCGATGCTCACCGTTACCTTCACCTTTGTGCCGGCCGTATCGACGCTCATGGCTTCGACGCGTTTTCGCAACCGCTCTGCAATTTCCACGGCCTTGTCCGCGCTGACTTTGGGCAGATAGAGCGCAAACTCCTCGCCACCGAATCGCGCGAAGGCATCACTCGTGCGCAGACCACCCTGAATGGTTCTGGCGAAGGCGGCCAACACCTGATCCCCAACGGGATGGCCGAAACGGTCGTTGATCAACTTGAAGTGATCGAGGTCCAGGAAGGCGACGGCACCACCAGGGAGCACCTTGGCCGGCAGACGGGAGAGGAACCACTGCCGATTGCCGACACCGGTCAGATTGTCAGTCTGTGCCGCGAGCAGGAGTGCTGCCTCGGCGCGTTCACTGACCAGGGCTACCACGAGAAGTGCGATCAAGAAATTGCAGAAAATCTGCAGGAAAAGGGCCGTGGCCAGGTCGAACGAGTTAGCGATGTTGCCGACGACAAAGATGAGACGAGCCGCTTCGATTGCCGCACTGGTTGCCAGGCAGGCAACCAGGGGCAGCCGCGAAGGGAGCGGTTCACTGAGGCGATCTCTCCAGAGATTGACGGCCGCAGCGGCGAGAAAGCATACGGCAGTGAGATGGTAGGAGCTGGTTCGTAGTGTGTCGACGAGTGGAAAACGAGTGATGATCCCAGCAAGGAACCATCCCGCGGGGAGCGAGAGCATCAGCCAGCGATGGATTCTGCGCCGGCCGCTCACGCTGCGGATGCCGCACCAGACCAGTACGTAGCCCGTGATGCCGAGCAGCAGGCCAAGGTGTGCCCATAGCCATGGAGGCAGCGCGGCCCTCTCGCCCAGGGAGGACAGGGTGGCGCCCACAGTCAATGCGCTGAACCCCGTGGCCAGCATTGCCAACCCGTCTGGTTTGGTGGATTTCCGGCGAGTGTTCAGGATGCCAATGGCGCCCGCCAATGTCGAGGTACCGTGAAGCAGGAGCGTCGTGGCGAGATCAATAGTGATGCGCATAGGTCAGACGACAAGAGCGTACGCCGCCGAAAGCCGCAATTGGGAAGAAGTGATTTACCAAGCAATAGCATGCGCCGGGCAGATCGGCGAGCACAACGGCGTTCTACCCCGCACCGGAGGGGGAGTAGAAGAGAATGCGCAGAATAGATATTTAGTGCGTGTTAAAGACATTGAATTAATCGATCGAGGCCGGCGAAGCTAAGCTGAGCTGTCGCATTCTGGATATGACTTGTAGTCGCGAGCATGCACCAAGCTGGAGCAGAATGGCCGAAACATGTTTTCTGACGGTGCTTTCCGTTAATCCAAGACGCTGCGCGATTGCCTTGTTGGACATGCCATCGAGCAAATGGAGCAGCACAGTACCTTGGCGGTTCGTGAGGCCGAGGGCCCTTGTCTCGAATGTGCAGCCCAGAGTCGCGCCGACAGGTTGATTAGGTACGTCGCTCGGTGGGCAGACAGATGGGCCGCTATTGTCGTCAAGGAATGGCTTCATCCTCGATACAAGCTCTATGCGCTTGCGAGCGCCAAGGCGCTTCAGGATGGCGGCGACATGTTGTTTGACGGTATTCACCGCCAAGCCCAAGCGGCGTGCGATGAGCTTATTGGGCAGTCCCTCCAGAACCAGGACGAGCACGACCTGTTGACGTTCGCTCAGGCCGTGTCGAGCGTGTGAGATGCCTTCGGCGTGCATCACATTGAACGGCTTCTGGATCTGAGAAACCGAAAGTTTCGGTAGTGTAGTGAGAATGTCCCTAAGCTGCCCGTTCACAGCTCTCTCCCGTTTCTTATCCCAGCATCGACTTCATTGCCGGAATTTCACCAAAGCGCGACTTTTGAATGAAGTGAGCAAATAGCCTCTTGAGGGGATTCTGCTCTTCTTATTGGTTCAATCACGATACCATGTGACTGTCTTTAATGGCAGAATTTGATCGTTTCAGGAAGTGAGGGGGGAATGATGAGAATAAAGCGCATCGCTCAAGTATGCGCACCGTCTTTGCGAACCGCCCCAGCAGAGTGGGTGATTGGCGAGAAAATATGAATGAGAGACCAGAGATCTATGCCCAGAAGCTGATCGCGAGCGACGCCGACGAATTTGCGGCGCGCCTGCGACCGATCTGGGGCAATGTCGAGATCGACTCGGGGAGGGGAGATCATTTTGATGTGCGGCTGGCGTCGAGTCTCGCCGGCGGTGCGGTGACGCATCAAATCCAGACGACGACGGGCGTTCAATTCCGATTTGACAGGCAGTTCGACGGCTACGCGCTCGTTTTGCTCCATGAGGGCGGTCTGCGGGCGCGGATTGGGCAACAGGAGCGCACCTGGTCGGCAGGCGCTTGCGCAATTCTGGATGCGACGCAGGTCAGCCAATGGCAATGGCAGGCGGGCAGCTACGACATGCTGCTGGTCTCGGCGAGCGATATCACGCAGCGGCTTTCGACCCTGCTGGAAGCACCCGTGACGCGCCCTTTGATGTTCCAGGCAGAGGTTTCCCCGAAGTCGGACGGGGTGAGACTGGGTGGTGCGGTGATGCAGCTGATGCAGTCGTGTTTCGGCGATGACGGATCCAGGGTGACGGCGATGGCCACGGCGGCCAGCATACGTGACGTTGCCGTGGGGGTCTTCCTAGAGGGCTTGCCGCACAATTATGCCGACAGGCTGCTAGGCAAGGCGCCGGGACCGTCACCACGGCATGTAAGATCCGCGATCGAGTTCATCCATGCCTATGCGCGGGACAGCATTCTCGTCGAGGATATTGCCAAGGCCGCCGGCGTCAGCGTGCGCGCCCTGCAGGTCGGATTTGCCACGTTCAAGAACACCACGCCAATGGCGTACTTGAAGCGAATTCGCCTGGAGGGCGTGCGCAATGAACTCCTGCACAGCGATCATGCGTCGGTTGCTGAAGTCGCGATGCACTGGGGGTTCAAGCAACTCGGTATGTTCGCCAAGGTGTATCGCGACGCGTTCGGCGAGCTGCCATCGCAGACACGTCGGATTGCGAGGCGGTAGGGAGGATCCCGTCCCGCCGGCAAAAAAACCAGACGATCCTCCCGCGGAAAGCGACGGATCGTCTGGGCGCTATTAGCAGAAACCTCGCAGCGCGGATACTAGATGTGCCATATCTGGCTGACTACCCTGCCATCGATCGGGCAATCGAAATGCCTGCGCATGTTGAGCGTGTTGTGCGTTATTTTGATATTTGGGCGAAAAAGAAGGCGATCCGCCACATGGAGAAATGTGGTGTGGCGGGTCGCCTTTCCGTCAACCGCGGGAGATCAGTTCCGCAGGGAGAGCATTGGGCGTCCATCCCGGATGAATACCCTGCCCACGATGGGTCAATTGGAATATCTGCGTTATTGGTTGAATAGATGCGTAAATGCGATATGCCGGCGCCGTTCCGGAAGGCGCATCGAGGGTTGGCCGCTATTCGTAAAAAATCCGCCACATCTCCGCTAAGCGGCTGATTTGAACAGGCTTCTGCCGACGCATTCCCCCTCCCTAGGGCCGGTAGGCTCAGGAGGGGGAATGCGTTGGCAAAAGCCTGTTCAAGATTAGCGTTCTTTGCCGTAGCAGGCCGTTAGTCTGGACGTGGAATGAGAAATCGCGAACTGCCTCGATTGTCAACACAGCTTCACCTTCTAGCTTCAACGCACTGATTTTGACGTACTTACCTGCGTTGCGACAGTCCGTCTTCTGAAATGCGTTCATCACGATCTCGCCCTCTGCGGGCTCCCGTCCCATGACGTCATCGCGCCGGCAGCCGCGGGGCGCTGCGCGCTTTCACTTGCCGACGGCTGCGCCCCACCGGCCTGCAGGTCGGCGCTGGTCCGCGCCGCATGCGCGGCGAGGGCGCGCGCGTCCTGGCGGACCTGCGCTGTGGTAGCGGCATTGTGGAAATCGAGCAGCGCGTGCCGGGGGCCATACGCGAGCACGTGGAGATAGGGGGGCGGTCGCCGAGTTGCAAGTCGGCGACTCGGGCACTGCGGCCGTCGGCTGCCGTCACGCCGGTGCTGAGAAGGGGGCAACAATGGCGCGGGTCCGCAGGGCCGGGAGGTCGTGCTCCGTGGAGGGCTGGAGATAGGTCTGCAGGCGGGCGTCGGCATCCTCCGGTAGGAAGATCGGATCGGGGTCGCCCAGCGGCCAGTGCGCGCCTGCTACTCCGCGGGGTTGGATGCTCGTACGCCGGCGAAGCCCAGATGCCGGCAGAGCCGGTCGAGCAGCTTGACGTCTCGCATGCGGGTCGCTTCGCCGTGCCCGGCGGCGCCGGCATTTGCCGTGAAGCCATTCGTGCACCAGCACGCCGCGGCGAATTGCCGACAATTAGATTCGGCAACGCTCGTCGGTAAAGCAAATTGCACATTTTGTGGCAGACAATCCGTAGCGGCCATGCCCTGAAAATGGGCTGAAAATGCAGGCACGTAACTTGCGGACGACTCTCTTCAAGTGATCAACTTTATGGAGAGAGTTCATGCCACGTTCCCGCGTCAATCCGTCCGGTGTTGAGGCCGGCAGTGCTGCCGCGCCTCGCAGCGTTGCTGGCCAGCGCCGCCGCCTGCTGAAACTCGGCGTGATGGGCGGCATCAGCCTGGTGCTGTCGACACAGTTTGCTGGTGCGGCCCACGCTCAGTCGGCGCCGACCAACGTTCGCTTCCAGCTCGACTGGCGTTTTGAGGGCCAGTCCGCGCTGTTCCTGCTCGGCGAGCAGAAGGGCTACTACAAGGCCGAGAAACTCGATGTGTCGATCGACGCCGGCAACGGTTCGGGCAACGTGGTCAACCGCGTGGCCTCCGGCGCCTATGACATGGGCTTCGCCGACATGGCCTCAGTGATGGAGTTCTACGGCAACAACCCTGACGCGAAGAACAAGCCGGTGGCCGTGATGATGGTCTACAACAACACGCCGGCAGCGATCCTCGCGCTGAAGAAGTCCGGAATCCGCGCGCCGAAGGATCTGGCCGGCAAGCGCATGGGCGCGCCGGTGTTTGACGCCGGCCGCCGCGCCTTCCCAATCTTCGCCAAGGCCAACGGCCTGCAGCCGGCCTCGTTCAACTGGCAGGCGATGGACCCGACGCTGCGCGAGACCATGCTCGCGCGCGGTGACCTCGATGCCATTACCGGATTCTCGTTCTCGTCGATCCTGAATCTGAACGCACGCGGAGTGAAGGACGAGGACATCGTGGTGCTGCCATATCCGCAATACGGAGTGAAGCTGTACGGCAATGCGGTGATTGCCTCGGAGGACTTCATCAGGAAGAACCCGGGGGCGGTAAAGGCCTTCCTACGCGCCTTTGCCAAGTCCGCGCGCGACGTGATCGCGCGTCCGGAAGAGGGCATCAAGGCGGTCAAGGCGCGCGACGGCATCATCGACGAGAAGCTGGAAGTGCGCCGGCTGAAGCTGGCACTCGACAGCGTGGTCAAGTCGCCCGACGCCAAGGCCGAGGGCTTCGGCCGTGTCAACAAGCCGCGCCTCTCGCTGATGGCTTCGCAGGTGGCCGATGCCTTCGGCACCAAGGGCCGCATTAACCCCGATGTGCTGTGGACCGACGCGTTCCTGCCGAGCGCAGCTGAACTGGATGTACTGAGATGATGACGCGCCAGGCTACTTTCTTGCCCGCCTCCGGCTGCAGTGCCGCGCCCGCGGAGATCGCAGAGCCCTTCGTGGAATTCAATCGCGTCTGGCTCGCCTACAACGACGATCTCGCGCGTAAGGGAGAGTTTGCGGTCGAGGATGTTTCACTACAGGTGGCGCCGGGCGAGTTCATCGCCATCGTTGGCCCGTCAGGCTGCGGCAAGTCTACCTTCATGAAGCTGGCGACCGGGCTCAAGCTAGCCACGCGCGGCACCGTGAAGATCGCGGGCCAGAAAGTCACCAGCCCGCTCAAGCTGGTCGGCATGGCGTTCCAGGCGCCCACGTTGCTGCCGTGGCGCACCACGCTGGACAACGTGATGCTGCCGCTGGAGATCGTCGAACCGTACCGCTCGACGCTGCGCGCGAAGCGCGAGGAATATGTCGACCGTGCGCGCCGGTTGCTTCATACCGTGGGCCTGGCCGGCTACGAGGACAAGTACCCGTGGCAGCTGTCCGGCGGCATGCAGCAGCGCGCCTCAATCTGCCGCGCGCTGATCCACGAGCCGCGCATGCTACTGCTCGACGAGCCCTTCGGGGCGCTCGACGCCTTTACCCGCGAAGAACTCTGGTGCGTGCTGCGTGACCTGTGGCAGGCCCAGCGGTTCAACGTGATCCTTGTCACGCACGACCTGCGCGAAGCCGTGTTCCTGGCCGATACCGTCTACGTGATGAGCCAGCGCCCGGGCCGCATCCTGATGCGCAGGGAGATCGACCTGCCGCGCCCGCGCGACCTGGAACTTACCTATACCGAACCCTTTGCCGACCTGGTTCACGTGTTGCGCGAGAAGATCGGCCGTGTGCGGCAACACTGAGGCAACCCAACGATGACGACTCTTACTTCCGCACAGGAGCGCCGCGTGCAGCGCGTGGCGCCGTGGCTGCTGCTGGGTGCCGTGCTAGTGCTGTGGCAGGGCGCCTGCATGGCCTTCGGCGTGTCCGACTTTATCCTGCCGACGCCGTCGGCGATCGTGGCCTCGCTGGTGGAATACGCCGGCGTGATCGCCGGCCACGCGTGGCGCACCTTCTGGACCACCATGGTGGGCTTTGGCGTGGCCATTGCCGTGGGCGTGTTGCTGGGGCTGGCGATGGGCTCGTCGCGGCTGCTCTATGCCGCCAGCTATCCGTTGATGACGGCCTTCAACGCGCTGCCCAAGGCCGCCTTCGTGCCGATCCTGGTGGTGTGGTTCGGCCTGGGCGCCGGCCCGGCGATCCTGACCGCGTTCCTGATCTCGTTCTTCCCGATCATGGTCAATATCGCCACCGGGCTGGCCACACTGGAGCCGGAGCTGGAAGACGTGCTGCGCGTGCTGGGCGCCAAACGGCGCGACGTGTTGTTCAAGGTCGGGCTGCCGCGCGCCATGCCGTATTTCTTCGCATCGCTGAAGGTCGCGATTACGCTGGCGTTTGTCGGCACTACGGTGTCGGAGATGAATGCAGCCAACGAAGGCATCGGCTACCTGCTGGTTTCGGCGGGCTCAGCGATGAAGATGCCGCTGGCGTTTGCCGGGCTGGTGGTGATCGCGGTGATGGCGATGCTGATGTATGAGTTGTTTGCCGTCATCGAGAAGCGCATGACAGGCTGGGTGCACCGCGGATAAATGGCCGCCGCCGGACTACGCGTGGTCCGGCGGTACGTTGGTCGTGTACTAGCTCTGCCTCGTGGCAAAGCTGGAGCTGACGTTACCCGTCTCGCAGCCCACGATCAGCTTCATATGGCCGCGATCATAGGCGGCCCTACTGAACTGTACAGGCAGGCCATGCGCAGCCAGGTTCAGCAAGCATGGTGTGGCCGGCCGGCCCCAAATACCTTCACCACCCGCGCCAGTACCGAGTCGGTCCCCGCTCGCATTGTCCAGCGGCTCGGTAGCTAACCAGATCGCCTCGATGCGGATCAACGCAGCCACCCCCGCAGCCACTCGGCACACTCTGCTGCGGCCGATCCAGGCCAATGAATACTGATCGTCGCTGCACCGCGTCGCACTTCGATCTGTATCTCCGGCATTGAATGCGTCGGCGTGGGCTCGCCGATCTGCAGCGGGATGAACTCAGCTTGCGGCACCGTCATCAACTCGCGGGCTTCGCTTGCGGCATCTAGTTCTTCGTGCTCAGCGACCGAGCGCCGCAGCAAATTCGCATTCAGCCGATGGTGCAGGGCTACCGCCGCAATCGAAACACCAGGTTGCATGCAGTCCTGGACGGCTTTGGCCTTGAACTCAGCGCTGTGCCGGCGTCGACGTCGTGCCGGTGCGTTCTCTTCGATAGTGTTCACGTGTCCACCAAGAATTTAGATGGACACGATGCTCCTTGCTCTCTCTTTTTTCCCTTCAAGACGGGTTCACCGGGCGCTTACCTCGATCCGCGCAAATGCCATCCAAGCCTTGCCACGCTTGGACGGCCGGGATTCCGCAGGGCTGACTATGTAGATATGGGGCGGGGCGTGCGCAAATGCGAAACGGCCGGTCGGTAGGCACCGGCCGTTGTCCTTACACGGCGAGCGCGGAGCGCAGAATCAGAAGCGGTGACGCACGCCCCCGCCGAAGCTGTCGCCGTGCGACTGGCCGCTCAGCTTGTCGTAGAAGTACGCGGCATAGACGTCGGTGCGCTTGGACAGGTTGTAGTCGTAGGCGACGCCGACCGTGTTGCGCTTGAAGTCCGCGACACTGTTCTTGGTCTTGTCGTAGGCATAGGAGACCAGCACGTTGCCGTTGCCCACCGGGATCGAAGCGCCAACCTGGCCGTTGGTGTGCTTGATGTCGCCCGTGGCGCTGTTGACGTCGCTCTTGATGTACTGGCCCTGCGCGAACAGCTTGACCACCTTGAAGTCGTAGCTCACGCCGACCTGCACGGCGTTCTGCTTGTCGAAGCCGGCCAGCGCCGTGGGCGAGGTCACATCACCCGGAGTGCTGTTGAACTTGACCTGCTGGAAGGCTACGGTGGCGCCGAAGTTGCCGTTGAAGTAGAGCACGTTGCCGCCCCACTTGTTCTTGCCGACGCTGCCTGCCTGCTCGCCGAACGAGTACATCGCGTTGGCGGTCAGGCCGCCAAAATTCGGCGTGGAGTACACCAGCGAGTTGCTCCAGCCCGAGTCGCCGATGATGCCCGGGTCATAGACGCGGCCATTGCTGGCCGAGAAGTAGGTGTGGAAGATCGCCGGCGAGAACACATAGGAGTCCACCAGCGGGTTGAACAGGATGGTCGAGATGAAGTAGGGCGTGGTGTTGCGCCCGAGCTTCACCGTGCCAAGCGTTGCGCTCTGCAGGCCGACAAAGGCGTTGCGGGTGAACAGCGCATCGCCGTCGAAGCGGCCTTGCTTGCCGGAGTCCGGGCGCAGGAAGCCGTTCAGGTCGAAGATCGCCTTCAGGCCGGTGCCAAGATCCTCGGTGCCCTTGATGCCGAAGTACGAGGTTTGCATGCCGCCGCTGTTGACGCCGTAGGCACGGTCGGCACCGCGTGCCTTGGTGGCGCCGACATAGGCGTCGACCATCCCGTACAAGGTGGTGCTGGATTGTGCCATCGCGTTGCCGCACAGCAAGGCCGCGGCCAAGACCGCCGGTTTCACGACCGGCTTGAACTTGTGTTGCATAAAGACATCCATGGTTGACTTCGTTTTCAATGGAGTTGAGGACCGTCGTAGACAGCGAGCTGGCGCGGGGCGATTGTGTCGTTAGCGCAAAGGTTACCGCACTAGGATTCACTCCTGCGAATAGCGGCCCCATGCTCTGCAAGCGTCGCCTCGCAACTGCGTGGCTTGCCGTTCAACAGCAGATTCAGGCTGAATGCCGACATTGCACCGAGCAGAATGCCGCTGTGTGTAAGGGGAGTCAGCCACTTTGGGAACTGTGCAAAGAACGACGGTGCGGCCATCGGAATCAAGGCCACGCAGCAACTGACGGCCACAATCAGCAGATTGTCTTTGTTATTCGTAAAGTCCACCGCTGAGAGCATTCTGACGCCTGCGGCGATGACCATGCCGAACATGACAATTCCGGCTCCACCCAGGACATAAGGCGGGACGGTTGCGATAACGTGCGCCAGCTTTGGCATGACCCCCAGAACCATCATGATGACGCCGCCTGCAGCGCAGACATAGCGGCTCTTAACACCGGTCATGCTGATAAGACCGATATTCTGGGTGAAAGAGGTATAGGGGAACGTATTGAATACTCCGCCGAACACCGCGCCCGCACTATCAGCCATCAGACCTCGCGTCATCGTCCGCTTGTCCACCGGCCGCCCGACGATATCGCCAATGGCAATGAACATGCCCGTCGACTCAACGAGAATTACCGTCATGACGATGCACATGCTGACAATCGCCGCGAAATGGAAGGTTGGCAAGCCGAACTGGAACGGCAATACCAGGCCGAACATCGGGGCACTACTGATTTCGGCAAACGAGACTTTGCCGAGCAACACGCAGAGCGCATAACCGAAGACGAGACCCAACAGTACGGAAATGTTCTTGACGATGCCCTTCCCAAGTTTGTGGAGGAGTACGATGAACAGCAGTACGGTCAGAGCTATCCCGATGTTGGCAGGACTACCGAAGTCGGCGGCGCCAACGCCTCCTCCCGCCCACCGTATCCCAATCGGGGCAATGGAGAGCCCGAGCAGCAGAATGATTGAGCCGCTTACCACCGGAGGGAAGTAAGGGAGGAGCCGCGTTACGAGCGGCGAGATTGCCATGCCGAACAGGCCACCAGCGATAACCCCCCCATAGATGCCGGTGATACCGATGTCGGGATTTGCCGCCATGGCAATCATTGGGCCGACTGACACGAAAGACACCCCCATCATCACTGGCAAACGCGCGCCCAGCTTCCACGCGCCAAGACACTGCACAAGGGTCACCACACCGCCAGCGAAAAGGTCGGCGTTGATGAGAATGGCGACCTTGTCCGGCGACAGCTTGAGCGCGCCGCCCAGAATAAGCGGTACCGCTACTGCGCCGGCATAGAGTACGAGAACATGTTGAAACGCGAGGGATAAGAGCCGGCCGAGTGGCATCCTCTCGTCTACTGCATGAACTGGGGGCATCATTGTCTCCTGCTGTCTTCTACTGAGGCTCGATGTGGTGGAGGAGCCAGAGCTCGGGGCAACGCCCCCTGGCTCCGGCAAAGCGCGTGCACTAAATCCGAAAGAATGCCTCCAGGTGCTCGCCAACGGCCTGCGGCGCTTCAAGTGGCAACAGATGCCCGGTGTCCTTCAAGCTGTGAAAGACCGCGTCGTCGACCCGCGCCGCCATCTCTTCCATCACCTGCCGTCGAACGAAGCTTCGCTCCCCATGCAGGAACAACGTGGGTACCCTCAGGTTTTCAAGAGTCGCCCAGGAATCGTCATTGCGAAATGGCCAGCGGGTAAAGAAAAAGCGGTCATGCTTACGTGCCCAGGTACCATCATCCCCGGGACGTACTGAGCTCGCCGCAAAAAGGTCCAGTAGCGGATCTGGCGCATTTGGATTCGCGGCACGCTCCCACATGTAGACCGATTTGAGGTCCGGAAACTGTGCGGGGCGCGGCGGCACCGCATCATCCGCCTGCCGGGAGGACGGCTCAACATCAAGAACCGCTAATCTACGCACCCGGCGGAGATGATGCGCCGTGTATTCGAGCGCGATCAGGCCGCCCCACGACAATCCCGCAATATCACATTCCTCGATTTCCAGCGCCTCAAGGAGGCCGGCCAGATCTCGGACGTGATCACTGGTGGCATACGCCTCAATGGCGGACCACTGACTATCGCCGTGCCCCCGGAGGTCCGGGACAAGGACCTGCCGTTCCCGCGACAGATGGTTGGCGACATCGTGCCAGATCCACGCATTGCCAGTTACCCCATGGAGACAGAGCAACGGCGGTGCGCTTGTTGTGTGTTCGCCGAAACTGAGCACGTGCAAGATCTGGCCATCAAGCTGGACGTTGAGGTGGCGCACTGCTGCGGATCTCACCGGCATCATGGTGCGCCCCCTTCGGACGCAGCAATTTCAGCAAGCCAGCGCCGATACTCGATCGTGACGACATCGGCGCCCCGCACCGGAATCTCACGCTCCGAGTCCGGAGCGTTCGAGAGGTGGAACCACAGCGGGCGCTGAGACTCGATGATGGGCTTGTCCTCGGCAAGCACTTGGGCTTCGAAGTCCATGAAGAACTTGTCGTAAACCGGCTCCGTCCCAAAGTCGCGCGCCTGCCACCAGAAGCTGCGGGTGGTATGTTCGTCAACGGGACATGCCGCCATGAACAGGACATAGCGCTTCCCGTTGGGGAACGTCCGCTTCAGATGCACGGTCGCCGGCATCGTCACGTGATATTCGTTCCTGGGCTCGATCCACTCTTCGGTCAGGCCAAGCAACTGTTTCTTCAACCCAACTCCGGGTTCCTTGATACCACTCCGGTCAAAGCGCAGTACCGACTCTTCGCGCCAGACCCTGACCGGCTCCACGCGGGGATTCGCCCGGCTGCCGATGGAGCCGTCGTGCACATAGGCAAAATGGCAGAAGTCGACGAAGTTCTCGAGCCGCCGCGGTGCGCTCGTCGCCCAATCGTATGTTTCGCCCTGCAAGACGCGGTACGCCGAGTCATTCAGTTCCGGGAAAACCGGCGTAGGAAATAAGGGCTTCTCAAGCGCTACCCAGATGATCCCGGCCTGCTCCGTCGCGTGGTAACACGACGTCGATACCTTCATGGTATCTGTCAGTTCCTCACGGGCCGGAATGCGAACACAGGCGCCTTCGCCGTCAAAACGCCATCCGTGGTACGGGCACTCGATCGCGCCATCCACAATCTGGCCCAACGCCAGTTTTGTTCCCTTGTGAGGGCAGCGGCCATTCAAGGCACGAACTTCACCGTTCAGCCTGGCGATAACCACGGACTGTCCCAACAGGGTCACGTCAATCGGCTTGTCCAAGAGTTCCGCCGCATAGGCTACGGGGTGCCAGTACTTCCTGAGTGCCTTGAATAGAGGCGGACTTTCTGCTTTGCCGCGCAGGTCGCGCAGCGGATTGCCGGTATTGGAGAGGTCTGTCATGGGGAACTCCACTAAATGCCAGACCTTCCGGTCCGGCTTCGCTCATTGCGTCAGGTCTTGTGAGATGTTCGGATTGCGCGGAGGCTCAGTTGAAGAACGCCCCGCCGTTGACAAGCAGGCTCTGACCCGTCACGAAGTCGGAGCCTTTGCCGAGCAGGAAGAGCGCCGAGCCCACCATGTCGTCTGGCTTTTGCGTGCGCTTGAGACAGCGACCTGCGATCGTCCTTTCGTCGGCGGCTGTACCTTGCTTGGCGGTAATATCGGCGTCGGGAATCAGGTCGGGGCAGAGAGTATTGACCTGAATGTTGAATTCGCCAACCTCGCGCGCCAGGGCACGCGTCAGACCGATGATGGCGGCCTTCGACGAGACATAGTGGAGGAAGTTCGGCACCCCCTTGTAAGGCGTATTCGAGGACACGTTGATGATCTTTCCACCGCCGGCCGCTTTCATGTAGGGCACCACCGCCTTGCAGCACAGCCATACACCGCGGACGTTCACATCAAAGCACAGGTCCCACTCCTCCAGCGGAATGTCCATGAAGGAGCCAAACGAACAGCCCTTGAAGAAGCCGGCGTTGTTAATGAGTCCGTCGATTCGCCCGAACGTCTCCATCGCCTTGTCGGCCATCGCCTGGACCGACATGGGGTCGGCAACGTCGACCTTGACGGCAATGGCCCGGGCGCCGCTGCTCCCATACTCGCTCGCCAACCCCGTGAGGTCGCCCAAGTCGGCCATCACGAGGTTGGCTCCGGCTGCAATCAGCCCGTCACAGTAAGCTCGGCCGATGTTGCCGCCGGCGCCCGTAACAATGATGGTCTTGTTCTCAAATTCGCGTGTCATGCTCTTCTCTCCCGCTCTCTTCAACGTTATCGATACCCCACTGCGTGCGGGGTGCAGTCATAGGTCCAGAACTAGTTTTTCGCCCTTGCAACGGGACACACACACCATCATGGTCTTTCCGGACGCGCGTTCTTCCGGCGACAAGACCCGGTCGTGATGCTCCGGAGCGCCCCCGAGCACGCGGGTCTCGCAAGAACCGCATACGCCTTCCCGGCAGGAACTGAAGACGAGCAGTCCGTTTGCCAGCAGAACGTCGAGCACGGACTTCTCCGGCGGAACGTCCAGTGTCTTGCCGGACTGTTGGAGGACGATCTGGAAGGCCTTGCGAGGCGGCACCGCCTCGCCGGTTGCCGTGCTGGCTGCACCCGAGCTAAAGAACTCCACGTGGACCCGCTCTTGCGGCAAGCCGGCACAGGCCTCGCGGAACGCGTCGATGAGTGGCGTCGGGCCGCAGCAATACAGGTCGGCATCGCGGTAACGCTGCGCAACGCTCCTGACATCAAGCGGCATCTGTCCAGGCTCGCCGTCAAATATGGGGTGCAGGATCCCTTGCGTTGCACTTGCGGCCAGGCTGGATAGCTCGGGCAGGAATGCCGCTCGCTCTTGAGATCGAGCACAGTAGTAGAACGTCCAGGGTCGCCCCAGCTCCGTTAGCCGCCTTGCCATCGCATAGAGCGGCGTGACACCAATGCCGCCGGCCACGAGAACGGAATGTTGTGCCGTTTCATCGAGGCGGAAGTGATTGCGTGGGACGCTTATCGCCAGCTCATCACCGACTCGAACTTGCTCGTGAAGATAGCGTGAGCCTCCCCGACTCTTCGGGTCACGGTTGACACCAATGATGTATCGATGAGATTCGCCCGGATTCGTCAGGGAGTACTGACGAATCACTCCGCCCGGAAGATGGACGTCAACATGAGCTCCAGCCTCCACCTCGGCGAGTTCGCTGTCTCTTGGCCACAGTTCGAAGCTGCGAATTCCTTCTGCTTCGACACGAATTCCACGAACCCAGACAGGCATCAGGGGCGATGAAGATGTGGGAGTCATGGGGCGACTTCCTTTGTAATCCTTGATGGCCGTATTTAAGCAAGCTATCTTTCATCATACAATTCAATTTATTTTATTCATTTCTAAGACTATCTGATGAATATCACCTTGCGGCAGCTTCGGGCCTTCGTTGCGGTTGCGGACTGCAGCCAGTTCACAGCGGCGGCCGATACCCTCCACGTGACACAAGCGGCACTTAGCATGCTGGTCAAGGACTTGGAGGAAGAGTTAGGACTCAAGTTATTTGACCGGCATACCCGGATGGTGCGATTGACCGCCTCCGGACTGGAATTCCTCGGGATGGCGCGACGGGTGCTCCGGGATATTGAGGACGGTGTCCAGCGCACGCGGGAGACAGTGAGCTATGAACGGGGACGAGTCGCTCTTGCCAGCGCCACCGTGCTGTCCACTACCTTGCTTGTGCCATTCATGGCGATGTTTCGTCAGCGCTATCCCGGCATCAAGTTGCAGTTTGTTGACATGGCGGAGCAAGACCTGCAGCGAGCCTTGATTGATGAAGAGATTGACATCGGAATAGGGACATCCCTTGGCGCTCATCGGGAGATAACCTGCATACCGCTTTTCACCGATACCTACTTGGCCGTGCTCCATGCCGCTCATCCGCTTGCGAACAAGCGGCAGATTTCATGGGAGATGCTGAGTCGGGAGCCAATCATCGCGCTTTCCCCTCGTAGTCCCCTGCGGCAGCAGCTAGATACTCACCTCACGCAACTGGACATCGTGCCCAACTATGCGTTTGAAGTATCGTTCCCGGCGACCGTGTTCTCCATGGTCCGTCACGACATGGGAGTCTCTGTCCTCCCTGCAAATGCGCAACTGCTTGCCGACGCAAAGGGACTCGCTTTCCGAAAGCTGGGTCCACCGATGCTCCATAGAGCAGTGGGCGCTTTCCATCTGACAAGGCGCAGTCCGTCGCCGGCGACGTCCATCCTGCTGAAGGTGCTGATGGACTATGTGAAGGAGCATCGTGAAGTACTGGGTTAGATGGGCTAGATGCCTACTCGGTAAGCCCCCGAAGTTCGCAGTACGCGATTGGTGCTGACGGCGACAGCAGCGTCGTCGAAGAGCTTGGATTTCCCACCGAAGGCCAGATGGGCCTGGGCGCTGCAGTCAACGTGTGGGTGGAAGCAGATCTCGCGAAGTACACTGCGCATTGTCGTAACGGCCCGGTCAGCACCGTCCTTGACGGCACCGGACGATTCACTGTTGGCGTAGCAGGGAGCTAGGCAGCGGGCACGTCGAGGGACGGCAGTTCAGCAGCGACGGCCCAGGGCAGGAGTTCGGCGATCCGTTTGATGGGGTGGTCGGCGATGCGGCTCAATACAAGGCGCAGGTACGCTTCCGGGTTGAGGCCATTGAGCCTGGCAGTGCCGATAAGCGTGTACTTCGCGGCGGCTCGCTCTCCACCGCTGTCCGCACCGGCGAAGAGGTAGTTTCCGACCTAAAGCGACACCGCGCAGCGCCCGCTCAGCACTATTGTTGTCGATCTCCAGACGCCCATCCTCGGCGTAGCGCGTGAATGCCTGCCCGGCGCTTCCATTCGCGATTGGCAGGCAGCGAAGCAGATGCCCGGCGAACTGGATAGGGAGCCACGCGTTGGAAGGCATGACGCTCTACCTGAAAAAGTTGGCCGGAAGCACGGTGACCGAAAGCTCGGCGCTCGCGAGGAGGCTGGCCATCGGATTGGTGTGCCACCAGCCACCGGAGTCAGCGTTGCGGAAAACCGTTTGGGGAAGGCCAATGGTGGTGGCCACGTGCGCCGTATGCAGCTCGGCTTCAGGGAGGGGCGTATCGAGGTCCATGCCAGATATTGTCGAGCCGAAATTGACCGGCGCAACTGCCAAATCGAGCCGCGAATCTAGGCGAATGCAGGATGCATGGAGAATCCGTCGGCACCGCGGAAGAACTCCGCCGCGCCGCGCAGATACTCCAACATCCAGTCGGTTACCAGCCACCGACGCCCCAGCCTATCCGCTGCCAGCCCAGTCCGGACCGTGCCGCCAAACGGATCAACGACCAGGTCGTCCGGCTCGGTGAGGAAGCGCACGAAGAAATCCGGGATGTCCGTCGGTTGCATCGCCCCATGGATAGGGAGGCCGAGTTCTTTCGCGCGCTGCCGATATAGCCGGGTATCCGGGCAGACGTGGCCACGCTGGATGACGTTGCGCGGCAGTCGGCCCGCGGTGTCGCCGCCAAAGGAGCCCGGCCCCAGACGGTACGCGCCATCGCCATAGATTGCCGTCCGCGTCTCGCCGCCGGCGGCAATCAGCTTTCTATGCCGTTCGGTATGTGCTTGCAGCACGCGACGGTTGTCGGAGCGTACGCGGGCAGGGTCATTCGTCAGCCAATAGACCAGCTCGTGCGCGCTGCCTAACCGTACGCGATTGACGCAAGCCAACCAGGTTGGGCCAGGCGGCTTGCTGTAGTTGACCCATGGAATGCGGTCCATGAGAGAGAGGCCAAGCCGATCATGCAGCGCCAGCAGCAACCGCTCGGCGTAGAGGGATCGCGCAGGACTTCCTGCCAGGTGCACGTCATTCCCGATGTTGATCACGATGCTGCCGCCCGGAGGTGAAGCTGTAGGCGGAGACGCGGATCGACTGCTTGGCCGAGCGAATGACCTTCAGGACCAATTCGAGCGCTCCGGCATCGGGCGAGAAGGCGGCCTCGATATCGGTCGATGTGGTGAGGACGGCAGAGGTCGCTTCGGGGAATCCAAAGCTGAACGCGTGTGCCAGCCCTGGCAGCAGCGTCGCTGCGACCAGGGCAGCCGCGGCAAGAGGATGTTTAGGCATAGGATGATCCTTCGGGGTAGCGACGGCGGGTGGGTTCGTTCATTGTTGCCCGCCGTCGCTGGCGGGGCGGTTCAAATAGCAGGGGAAAAGCGTGCCGATTCGACCGTTCGACGCTCAGCGAGAGGGCGACTGCAGGTCGTCGTAGTGCTGGTTGCCCATGTCGTGCAGGGCCGAGGAAACCAGGAAGACGAGGATCGACAGGATGATCCCGAGCGACCAGGACTCGCAGGCATAGCCGACATAGGCGCCCATGAGCGTATAGAGCGCGGTCGAGATCCAGCCGATGAGCCGGCGCGCACGCTGGCTCGACAGCACGAGGAAGCCGACCAGCGCCGCGAGGGCCAGGCTGGCGTAGGGATTGATGCCGATCATGACGCTGGCCGCGGCGGCGAGCATTCCAGTTGCCATGCATTCGAAGAAGACGACCGACGACCAGTACTGGTTCGCATCCTGCGCCGACGCCTATTCGATCGTGGCGGCGATCCGGTCGCAGGTCCTTGAGCTGGCCAAGCCCATCAGCTTGCTGACATCCTCGCTCGAACGGCCAGCGAGCAGTTGGCGCCGGCAGAAGGTATTGCGCAGGATTCGGGGGCTCATGTCGTCCGCCTCGAAAGCGATGGTTTCCAGCGCGGCGCGCACGATCTTGCCCAGGCTCATCTCCGTAATCGGCGTGCCGCTGGCCTTGAGCGAGAACAAGAGATCGCTGGCGATCGGCCGGGTGGCGCGACGTACGAGCCAGGCCGAAAGGATGGGCACGGCGAACGCGTCCAGATGCACGGTGCGGGCATCACGCGCGCCGTGCGCGGGAACATGCAGATAGGGCGGCGCGGCCGCGGGCTGCAGGTCGGCCACCTCGGCAGCTCGGCCCTCTGCAACCGTGACGCCGGTGCCGAGAAACAAGGCGACGATGGCGCGGCTTCGCAGCGTTGGCAGGTCGTCGCCGGCATGCGGCTGCACATGGGCCTGCAGCCGGGCATCGGCGTCTTCCGGGAGGAAGATCGGCAGGGGATCGTCTTGGGGCCACTGGCCGTCGCGTACCAATTTCTCGGCAGGGTTGCCTTGTCGCACGCCGATGTCCACCAGGTGGCGGCACAGCCGGTCGAGCAGCTTCAGGTATCGCATGCGGGTGGCAGCGGTGTAGCCTTCGGCCTCCGGCGCCTGCCAGAAGGCATCGATGTGGTCGGAGCTGAAGGTGGCCAGGGTGACTCCGGCCGCCAGCAGGTGGCGTCGGAAGCGTTCGAACATCGCCTCGTGCTGGACGATGGACCGTGCGGAGAATGGGCGCCGGTCCGCGCCGGCGGCCTCGCGGGCTTGCCAGTCGGCATAGGCCAAAGTGGGATTGGTTAGCCAGAGACGGTCAAATCTGTCCATACCAGTATTTATATACTGAAAACCAAGCCCCCAACACCTTACCGCCTCTGCGAGGCGGCATTGGCTTCCAGGAAAGAGGGGTCAATGGATAGCTGAAAACTCATCGCTCGCGATGCGACGAGGCCTGCGCCGTGCGTAGCGCGGATAGCGGGTGTCCGGCATGTCCGCGATCGCCTGTGGACGGCACCCGTTTTCGGGCGGGCACTCGAGCAGATGCGTGTCCGCGCAGAAATGCAGGATCTCCTGCAGCAATTCCTCGCGGCGCGCAGGTGGGAAATTCAGATGTCGGGCCTTTGTCCATTGGCGGTAGCCCGCATGCGCGAGTGCCAAGAGGGCGCCGGGTGTGCCGTCCAGCGTGGCGGCAAGGGTGTTGGCTTGAAGCCGCAGGGACTTGGTGTTTGTCATCTTGGGAGATTTCCTCAGCCGGCTGGTTGACCGACATCTCCAATATTACCCGCGATGAGACCGCAGCAAGCCGATGCCACCTCGGGCGCGATTCGACTACCAAGACGCTGCGGCGTGCTCGCTATGGGCATATTGCTGGCACGGCGTCGCTCGGCGTTTGGCCTTGCGCCAGCCCGCCGATCCATTCGTTCGGCGCTCCAGCATGGATCAACACCGTGATGCCACGATCGACGCCTACCGCCGCGGTGCATCAACGCGCCAGTTTGCGCTTAGCGCGTGCCAAAGGAGCGATATCAAGCGGCCAAGCCCAGATGCTCTACCAGGATTACGCTGCCGATGCCGATTAGGATCAGGCCGCCTAGTGCTTCGGCCCGCTTGCCCACCTTGGCGCCGATCACCCGCCCCAGCATCACGCCGATGGTCACCATCAGCATCGTGGCCAGGCCGATGGTGATTGACGTGGAGACGATGTTGACATTGACGAAGGCCAGTCCGGCGCCCACTGCCATGGCATCGATGCTGGTGGCGAAGCCCGTAATGGCCAGCACCCAGAACGAGTGAGAGTTTGGCTTTTCTTCCTCCGGGGCGTCGGGTGTGGAGAATCCCGCATAGATCATTCGCGCGCCTAGGACGAAGAGCAGCACAAAGGCAATCCAGTGATCCCATTCGGTGACATAGATGGCTGCGGCCTTGCCCAGCGCCCAGCCCACCAGCGGCGTGATGCCTTCGATCACGCCGAAGATCAGCCCCGTCTTGAGTGCCTCGCGGAAATGTGGCTTGTGCAGAGTCGCCCCCTTGCCGATGGCTGCCGCGAAGGCGTCGGTCGACATGGCGAAAGCGAGTAGAAGGGTGGATGTGATATTCATTGGCGTTGCTTTAGTCAGATCGGATGGGAGCGACCGGATGTTGGTTCGGTCGCATGCGGTGCCACCATGGCCGACTGGCCAGGGGGACATTAGCACGGCAGCGCGGCGCGTCCTGCCCGGGCGCGCCGCGTGCAGCGGCTAATCAAAGCGGGATGGCAGATGCAGGTCCAGTCGCAGTTTCTCCTCGGCCTCGCGCGCATTGACGGCGGCCAGTCGGGCGGCAAGCGCGGTGTCGGCCAGTGAGCGGCGGATCACCAGCAATTCGCTCAGGCTGGTTTCGCCGGCTGCATAGGCTCGGCCGGCGCGAGCGGCCGCATTATGGTCCAGATCCAGCGCGGTAGCCTGCGCCTGTGCCGCCTTGCGCAGACCAGTGACGGTATGCGACAGCACGTCGAACTCCGCGCCCACGCTCTGCTCCACGCTGGAACGGCGCCGCGCCGCAGCTTCTGCGTCCGCCGCCGCTGCGACTGCCGTGGCGCGGCGCTGCACGGACCCCAGTGGCATGGACACCGACACCCCCGCGATCCGCTCGGCGCCGCCGCGCTCCACCGTGACGAATACGCCCACCGTGGGATCGGGCTTGCGCTCCAGGTCGGAGCGACGGGCATGGCGCTGCGCCTGCGATTCCTCGGCCAGCGCCAGCTTCAGCGCGTGGCTTTCGTCGAGGTAGCGGCCGCGCGCATCGCCGGCCAGCAGGGCGTCCGACGCCGTCAGCGGTATGGCCACCGAGGTCGCCGGTGGCAACCCGAGCGCGGGGAATCGCGCGCGCAGCTCGGCCTCGGCCGCGCTCTCGACGGAACGTGCGCCGGCCAACGCGGCTGCCGCGCGTGCCTGCTCGGCCTGCGCGAGTTCCAGTTCCATCGGCGCAGCGTCCTTGGCCTGTACCCGCCTGCCCGTGGCGGTGACCAGTTCCGCGGCCAGCTCGCCGTTGCGCTGCATGGCGAGGCTTGCCTGCCGAGCACGGAGCACGCCGAACCATAGCGACAGCATCTGCCGCGATACGGTGTGCCGCGCTTCCTCCAGCGCGTGGGCCCCGGTTTCGATGGTGGCATCAGCTAGCGCCGCATCGGCACCGGACTTGCCCCACAGGCGCAATGGACGCTCCAGCGCCACCTGGCCCTCGGCGAAGTTATCCGTGGGGTTGCGCACGTTCCGGTTCTGCCCGGTGGCGCGGACCACGAACTCCGCCGAGCCGGCGCGGATGCCGTCAGCGCGGGCAAGACTGCTGTTCCGCCGCGCCATGGCGGCGGCGACATCCGGCGCTGCATCAAGTGCAGCCCTCGCTGCGGCCGGAGAAGGGAGGAAGGTGTCATCGGCGGGCATGGGGTCTGCCGCGGCTTGCTGCGCGTAAGCGCCGGGTAACCAAAGCGCCACGGCCACAGCAAGCAGGGGATTGCGTTTCATGTCAATGCTCTTGATATTCATTGGCGGTTCTCCCCGGTGGCGGCACCGGCAGGTTCCGGGCTGGTCACCATGGCGTCGTCGTTGCGGGCCGCGCGCGACAGGCCGAAGCGCTCGAACAGCAGCGGCAGCAGCAACAGCGTCAGCGCGGTCGACGTGACCAGGCCGCCGGAGACGACGATGGCCAGCGGCCGCTGGATCTCCGACCCCGGGCCGGTGGCCAGTAGCAGCGGAATCATCCCCAGCGCGGTAATGCAGGCCGTCATCAGTACCGGCCGCAGGCGGTCGCGCACGCCACGCCGCACGGCGGCGGCAAGGTCCAGGCCCTCTTCGAGCAGGAAGTTGAAATGTGAGACCAGCACCACACCGTTGAGCACAGCGATGCCCAGCAACGCGATGAAGCCAACCGAGGCAGGCACGGACAAGTACTCACCCGACAGCCGCAGCGCGGCGATGCCGCCAACCAGCGCAAACGGGATGTTGCCGATTACCAGCACCGCCTGACGCACCGAACGGAATGTCAGCATCAGCAGCAGGAAGATGGCCGCGAGTGCGAGCGGTACCACCAGGCCGAGCCGCGCGGCGGCGCGCTGCTGGTTCTCGAACTGGCCGCCCCAGACGATCTGCAGGTCCTTCGGCAAGCCGGGGATCCTGGCTACCGCGGATTTGGCGTCTTCCACGAATCCGGTCAGGTCGCGGCCATCGACATTGACCTGTACGACGGCGAATCGTGCTCCGTCCTCGTGGTTGATCCGCACGGGACCTTCCACGCGGCGCACTTGGGCCAGCGACGTCAGCGGCCAGGTCTTGCCGTCCGGCGCTGTCACCTGCAGGTTGGTAAAGCTCTCAGGAGTCTGCCGGTGTGCATCGCTGCCGCGCAGGATCAGCGGCGTGCGCACCATGCCTTCAGGCACGATGCCGATGCGCTCGCCTTCAACCTGGGCACGCAGCAGGGCCTGGAGTCCGTCGCTGGTCAGCCCGGCCCGTCCCACCGCGGCGCGGTCCACCGCGAGCGTCAGGTATTGCACACCGTCGTTGTTGGCAGCGATCACTTCCGCCGCGCCCGGGACCGTGCGCATCTGCTCGGAGATCTCGGTGGCGGCCTTGTTGATGGCTGCGAGGTCGCTGCCGAAGATCTTGATAGCCACGTCGCCACGGGTACCGGTCATCATCTCTGAGATGCGCATCTCGATGGGCTGGGTGAAGCTGTACATCACACCCGGGAAGCGCTCCATGACATGGCGTATGGCGATGGCGATATCCTCCTTGCTGCCGCGCCACTCAGCCTTGGGGCGCAGCACCAGGAACGAGTCGGTTTCGTTGAGGCCCATCGCGTCCAGGCCCAGGTCGTCCGAGCCGGTGCGGGCCACGATGGAGCGAATCTCGGGCACTTCCTTCAGCAGCGCCGCCTGCACGCGCCGGTCCAGTTCCAGCGAGGTAGCCAGCGAAACCGAGGGCGCGCGCTGGATCTGCACGATCAGGTCACCTTCGTCCATCGATGGCATGAAGGTTTTCCCAACGGACGTGTAGAGCCACGCCGCCACGACCAACGCCACGCCTGCGAGCCCGAACACCAGCCGCGAGTGCCGCTGGCTCCAGGTCTGCAGGCGGTCGAAGCGCGTGGCGATCCAGCGCATCAGGAATGGCGCCTCGTCGGCATGCGCCTGCAGCAGCAGCGACGACAGGGCAGGGACCACCGTGAACGCGATTACCACCGAGGCAGCCAGCGCCAGCACGATGGTCAGCGCCACCGGGCCGAACAGTTTGCCTTCGAGCCCTTGCAGCGACAGCAGGGGCAGGAACACGATGGCGATAATCGACACGCCGGCCAGCATGGGCACCGCGACGCTGGCCACGGCGTGGCGAATGATGGCTGGGCGCAGCACGGGATCGGTCTTGCGCGCGTGTGCCTTTGCGAGTGCGGACTCGATGTTCTCGACTACCACCACCGCGGCATCCACCAGCATGCCGAGCGCGATGGCCAGGCCGCCCAGGCTCATCAGGTTGGCGGTCAACCCCACGTAGCGCATCAACAGGAAGGTCGCCAGGATTGAAAGCGGCAGCGTGGTCGCCACCACCAGTGCGGCGCGTAGGCCGCCGAGGAACAGGTACAGCGTAACCACCACCAAGAGACTGGCCTCCACCAGCGCGCGCACCACCGTGTTGGCCGCGCGCGAGACCAGCTCGCCTCGATCGTAGAACACCTTGGTGCTCATGCCCTTGGGCAGGCGCGGGGCCAGTTCGTCGAGTTTGGCTTGCACGGTGCCCACCACCTTGGACGCATCGGCGCCGCGCAGCGCCAGCACGAGCCCTTGCACGGCCTCGCCCTTGCCGTCCATCGACACTGCACCGTAGCGCGTGGTCGCCCCGAGCTTGACGGTGGCGACGTCCGCCACGGTGACCTGGGCCAGATCGTTGCCTGGCGTCACCACGATGCGCCGTAGGTCGTCCAGGCTGCGGACGCCACCTTCGACGCGCACTACCCAGGTCTCGTCGCCTTGCTCCACGCGGCCGGCGCCGTCGTTGCGGTTGTTGGTTTCCAGTGCCTGGCGCAATTGCTCCAGCGTGACCGAGCGCGCGCGCAGCCGGGCCGGGTCAGGGATAACCTCGTAGCTGCGCACCTCGCCGCCCAGTGCGTTCACGTCGGCCACGCCGCTGACCGTGCGCAGCGCGGGCCGGATCACCCAGTCCAGCACCTGCCGGCGCTGGGCCAGCGTATGGCCTTCGCCTTCCACGGTGAACATGAACATTTCACCGAGAGGCGTGGTGATCGGCGCAAGGCCGCCCACCGCGTTGGCGGGCAGGTCGCGCATCAGGCCGGACAAACGCTCCGTGACCTGCTGGCGCGCCCAGTACGGGTCCACACCCTCTTCGAAATCCACCGTGACATCGCTGATGCCGTACTTGGAGATCGAGCGGACTATGGTTTTCTGCGGAATGCCCAGCAGCTCCTGCTCGATCGGCGTCGAGACGCGCTGCTCCACTTCCTCCGGCGTCATGCCGGGGATCTTAAGGATGACCTTGACCTGCGTGGGCGCGATGTCCGGGAAGGCATCAATGGGCAACTGCACGTAGGCCCATGCCCCGGCCGCTGCCAGCGCCAGCGCCGTGATCAGCACGAGCACGCGCTGGCGCAGCGAGAAATCTACGATCTGGGACAGCATCACGGCGCTCCGGTCAGTAAGCCCTTCAGGGCGCCAAGTCCCGCCGTGGCCACGCGCGTGTTGGCGGGCAGCGCACCACGCACCGTGGCGAATGCATCGTCGACCGCATCCACGACAACCCGGTGATACACCACACCATCCTTGGCCTGCGCAAAGATGCCGGCCTTTCCTTGCCAGTACAACAGCGCGCTGACCGGAATGCGGATACGCCGGCTGCCGTCGGCATCTGACTCTGGCGGCAGGTGGATCACCACGGCCACGCTTTCACCGGCCTGCAGGTTGCCTCGCTGGTCCAGCGTGGCGCGCACGCGCACGGCCCCAGTGCCATCGCTCAGCGGCACTACGCCTGCGATCCGGCCGTTGACGCCGCGCTGGCGAATCTCCAGCCTCTCGCCGCCCTTGAGGGCAGGCACATCACGCCCGACCAGCAGGTCCAGTTCCAGCGCAGTCGGGTCGACGATGCGAAACAGCGGCGCCGAGCCGTCGATCCGCGTGCCCGGCACGGCGTGGATCTCGGCGACGAGCCCGGCGCGGCCGGCCACCAGCCGTGCCTCGCCCTTGCCGCCGAAGACGATGCCGGCGGCGGACATCTCCGCCTCACGGGCGCGCTGCATGGCCGCGGCTTCGCGGGCGCGCGCCTGTGTGGTCTGCCAGCGGCTGCCGGAGATCACGCCATCGTCGCTCAACTGCTTGTCGCGCGCCAGCGCGAGCTGGGCCAGGTCCGCCTGCGAGCGTGCCTCGGTCAGCGAGCGACTGGCCTCGAACATCTGCGGGCTGGCGAAGCTGGCCAGCGGTTGGCCCTTCTTGACGGCTTGGCCGATGGTGACCAGCACCTGCGGCACCATGCCCGGATAGGGCGCAGCGACTACATACTGCGCGTCGGGCCTGAGTACCACTCGCGCTGTGGCACCGATCTCGATTTGCGAGGCGTCTGCCGCTGGCGCGAACTTCACGCCTAGCGCTTCGGCCTGCGTGGCCGACACGGGCAAGGTTCGCGCGCTCGCGGGAACGAACCAGACTAGGGCCGACGCCGCGATGGCTAAGGCCGGAAAACCACGTTGATCAAACATCCCTGACTCCGGATAAGACGAATGCATTGGGCGCGCCCTTGGCGGCGCGCGCATTGAAAGAAGGCCGGCATGGCCGGCGAGCATCTGTCAGGAGTGAGAAGGCGGAGCCTGCGCAGGTGGCGGCCTGCCGCTACCGCCTCGCCAGCGCGGCAACGCCGGCTCGGCGCGGGAACGGAAGGGGACTACCAGCAGCACCAGCGGTGCAAGCCAGGCGGCGAAGAGTGCGAGCAGCGCTTGCACGTGGGCAGGGTCGAGATGCAGGGACGCGGCCCAATGACCAATTCCCTTCTCGACGTCGACGGAGAAAGGCTCGGACTCCCCGGCACAGGGATCGTTGTCCTTGGCGCACTCGGCTTTTACGGCATCGAGCAGGCCCAGCAGCGGAACGTCGAGATGGAAACCAGTCTGTTTCGGCGTTCCCATATGCGCATGCAGCAGCGGTCCCACCAGTTGGACCGCGATCAATAGCAATAGCAGCCAGATACGTATCAGGGAGACGGGCTTGGTGCGAGGGCGCATGTTAGGCCCCCATTGCAAAGGCGTGCCGATGCCCGCCCCGAAAAGGGAGGCGCGAGGCAACAGCAGGGAAGGGGCGGTAGGGCGGGTCGCCCATTTCCGTCAGGGCGGCCAGTCCGAACGCCGCGATCAACGCAGGCATGGAAGGTCCGTTGGGGCTGGCAATGCAATCACCATTGACTTTACGGTCCATTGCCAGCCCCAGCCGGTGGACGGAAAGTCAAAGGTCTCGCAAGGCCGAATCGGCTGCCGGCGCCATGGTAGTTTTACCAAGTATGTTGACGTCGGCCTCCTCCGGGGGACGGAGGGTAGCTACTCCCCTAAGACGACGCGAATTCTATCATGGCTGGATTACGGATGCCAAGCGAACCGGGCTACCCGTGTAGTTTGGCCGCCGCGCCACTTCCAGCAGCGCGGCCGCGTGACAATTTGACCCTCGGCAGTTGCAATACCGCTTTCTTACACAACTCCGAGGGGCGAACTTCATGAATCTGCTGAGGATCAACGGTTGGATGCGGGCCGCATCGCTGCTTTCCAGTTGGTGATGAAGTCACGATGCTTCTGGGGATCAAGGTACTCCGTGATTTCCAGGCTCAGCGGGATCGGCTTGGCCTGCCCCCCGAGTTGCTGCGCCAGTTTGCCGGCCGTGTATTCCGCGTCCACATCTTCGCGGATCGCAAACAGCTCCAGCGCATTACCGATCACCTTTTGCCCGCGCGGAGACAGTATGTAGTCGTTCCAGAGCTTTGCCGCGTTCGGATTCTTCGCATGTTTGCTGATGAACATCACCCGCGACAGCACCACGGTGTAGTCCTTGGGAATGGCCACGCCCAGGCCAGGCAGGTCCTTCTTGGCCCGCACCAGGGCATAGGCGCCCATGATGTTGTAGCCGAGCAGGTATTCTCCGGAGGCCACCTTGGTGAGCATTGCCCCGGTACCGGGGGAACTGCGTAGATCGGCCGCCCCGAAGGCCGCGAGAAGGCGCCCTGGGGCTGGGTCGTGCTTCTGGTCCTGCACGGCGAACATGAAGCCTACGCCGCTCTTCTCTATGTCGAATGTCGTGATCTTTCCGCGGTATTTGTCGGGCTGGGTGGCCAGCAAGCGGGCAAAGGAAGCGCGGTCTTGCGGCACCTCGACGGGGCTGACCTGCGCTTTGTTGTAGACGAAAACCACCGGCTCGAACGTGGTGCCGTAGGCCAAGTCCTTATAGACCGCCCAGGCCGGCAGCTTCGCGGCCTCAGGGGAATGGTAGGGCATGGCGTAACCATCGGCCACCAGCTTCATCTGCAAGTCCATGGCAGAGCTCCACATCACGTCCGCCGAACTCTTGCCCGCTGCGACCTCGGCCTTGAAGCGATCGTAGGTTTCGGTGGAGCCGCTCTCGCCGTCGTACTCGACCTGGATCTCGGGATAGAGGCTGTTGAAGTCCTTGATCAGTGGCGCGGCCGCCTTGTTGCTCAGCACGCTGTAGACCACGACCTTGCCTTCACGCTTGGCCGCCTCCACGGTCTGAGCATAGCTGGCTGGGTAGCCCGAAGCGGCTTGCCCCCAGGCGGTGGTGCAGAAGGCCGTCAGGGCCAGGGCGCAGAAAGCGAGTGTCTTGTTCATGATTGGCTGGATCCGAGAAATGGGGTGGTGAAGAGCGAAGCGTGATTCAAGGCAGCGCGAGTTGGTCGGCAAGCACGACTTGCACCGGCTTTTCCTTGCCGGTCCTGCGAACTTCTTCCGCGATGGCCTTCCAGGCGGCTTGTTCTTGCAGACGGGCGCGCACGTGGTCAGTTGCCGCATCGCTGTTGCCCAGCGCTTCGTCGTTCTTGTATTGCAACAGCGCCATGGTGGACCAGGGCCGGCCGGCACCGGCGGCATACCGGCTCTCGTACAGGCGGTACTTGCGCAGCACCTGCGCAGCGACCAGCCCGTCGAGTTGCGGAACGAGGTAGCCGTCGGCGTAGCGCAGATAGTCGGCGGATGTTCCGACTGAGTCGTAGCCGATGGCGAGGTAGACGGAGGCGCTCGCGTCGTCGCTGGAGAGGTTGGAGCGCGAAAGATCGACCGGAGTCGATTCGATGCGGGACGTGAGTTGCAACGCTTTGGGGCTCAACCCGGCGGGCATGGTCTGCTCGATCTTCTTCCATTGCACCGCATCCGAGTACTGGCCGAAGGTCAGGATGGCCATGGTGTCCCACCCTCCTGAGTCCATATAGCGGTTCACCAGGACGCGGTAGTTCTTGAACACGCCTTGTTCCTTCCAGCTTTGAAGCTGGCGCAGGCCATTCTCGCGCATCTCCTGCCGCCATGCGGGCCGGTTGGCCGGTGTGACATAGTAGGACAGCACCAGGGTGACCGGACCGGTGGCTCGCAGCGATTTTTCCTGGGCCTGCGCAAGACCAGAGGCACACAGGCTGGAGGTGCAGATGAGTACCAGTGCCAACCAGTCAAGGCAGCGGGTATAGAGGAGTTTCATGGCTTTTCCTTGTCTAAGGAAGGGGTTCAAAGATCGACCTTGGCGCTAAACTTGACACTGCGCGCCATGCCAATGCCATAGGCCCCGCCGCTGGCGGAATTCCAGTAGGACTTGTTGGTCAGGTTGTCGACGTTTATCTGGAACGAGGTCTTGCGGCCGCCGATTTTGGTGGTGTAGCCAATCCCGGCCGAGTACACGGTGACGGCGGGAATGCTGCCCTGGTTCTGTGGGTTGATAAACCGGCTGCCGTTGAAGGAGGCGCCGGTCGAGATCGACAGGCCGGGTAGCGCCGCAGGCCGATAGGACACCGAGAGATTTCCCGAAGCCTTCGGGGTGTTCTCGGGCGTCAGGCCTTTGATCGACAGGTCGCGTTCCGAATTCTGCCGGGCCTTCATCAACTGGCCGCCGGCGTTGAACGACCACTCCCGGTTCAGCTCCGCGTTCAAGGTGGCCTCCAGTCCTTGGAAGCGGGTCGTCCCGTCGATCAGGAAGACGTTGGACTTCACGTCGGTCACGGCGTTGGCGCGGGTGATGTCGAAGTACGCCGCGGTGGCGGCCACGCCGGGTGCCAAGGTCGCGCGCAGGCCAACCTCTTTCTGTGTTGCCTCGGCGGGCGGCAGGAACGTCAACTGGTTCACGGTGCCCACAGGGGCCGTGCCGGTTTCCTCAAGCCCCTTCATGAAACTCGCGTAGAGCGAGGCCGCGGGCGTGAGCTGGTAGATCGCACCCAATGCCGGCGAGAGCTTGGTCGTGGAAGTCGCGGTCGTAGTGCCGTTGGGTAGGGTGTTGGTCCCATCGTATTGCGTGCGGCGCATACCGGCGAGCACCTTCCATTGCGAGCCGATCGAGACCGTGTCGTAGAAATAGACGCCGACGTTCTTGACATTCTGCGGCGAATAGGTCAGCGGTCCGCTCGGCGCGGTGGGTTCCGGCAGCACCCGAGGGTTGTAAATGTTCTGCGCCACTTTGATGGTGGTCACGTTGGGCGTATTGGCATCGCGCTCGGCGAACATCAGGCCGAGGGTCAAGGCATGCGAGAGGCTTCCCGTGGCGAATTTCCCCAGCAGTTCGCTCTTGGCGTAGGTGTTGGTGTATTTCTGGTTCTTCACGAAGGTGATGTTGTTCACACCTTCACCGGTATCGACGTTGTAGCCATTGATGCGGCTGATGAATCGAGAGCGCTCGCCCGTGGAGCGGCCCACCTCGGCGAGCACGCTCCAGGCTTGGTTCAGGGCGAAGTCCGCGCGCAACTGGGTGTTCTCTATCGTGGGGCGGTAGTGCGCCCAGGTACCAGACAACAGCCGTGTCGGATCGGGAACTCGCGGGATCGACACCACGCCATTGACGGGCTTGAGCTGTTGGATCTGGGACTGTTCGATCACATCCCGACTGTAGCGTTCGAAGTCGAACTTGAACTTCAACCGCTCGCTGGCATTCCAGTCGGCCGCGAGGCTGCCGAAGTGGCCATGGCCATTGCCGCCGTCGACACCGGTTTCCAGATGCGTGGCCGCGAGATTGACACGCACCCCAAATTGCTTACCCTGACCGAAGCGGCGGCCGATGTCCACGTTGCCCCCGTATTGTCCGAAGGCATTGCCCGACAGCCCCACGGTGGAGACGTCTTGCGCGGTGGCCTGCTTGGTCACGAGGTTCACGATGCCAGCAGGGCTGGCAAGGCCATACATCAGCGCGTTCGCTCCCTTCAGGGCTTCGATGCGTTCCTTGTTTTCCGATGGAATCGCAATGATGTTGACAAGGGACACGCCACCGTTGAGGCGGTAGCTCGAGTAGGTGTCGAGCGGGATGCCACGGATGTTCAGATTGTCGGAGATGGTGCCTTTCGCGCTGGCATTGGTTACGCCTGCAACGCTCTTCAGGGCTTCATAGCCGTCTTGCGGGTTCTCCTTGTCGAGTGCGCCACGCGAGATGACATTTTTGGTCATCGGCAGGGCGTTGACCTCGCTGCTCTCTTCCTTGCCCGGCGCTCCGCCGGGGTCGGGGTCGGCGGCCATGGCCGGCGTACATGACGCAGCCAAAGCGATCATGCCCGCTGCCCGGCGCAACCCGCCGGAAAGATCGTGCTTCTTTTTCTTCATGGTTGTCTCCGTCATTGATCGACCCGGAACGGGTCCGGATCATCAGGCCCCTCCGAGCGATTGTGCAGACGGTCGCTCCGGGGAGGATGGGCAGGTGGAACGTCCTGATTCCACGCGACCCGGGAAGGAGCTTAGAAGGCCGTAGCTGTAAAAAACCTGTCAGCGTGCTGCCGTGTCGGCATTGGGCCGATGCCAGCGTTCGCTGGCGGATGGCGGGCCGAGTCTTTGACAGCTTTTCGACAGCTAGAGCTGACTACGATGGCCGTTTCCAAACAACAGGCGGAGACACTCATGAAGGGAACCCAGCAACTCATTCTTGCCACCTTGTTGTGGGCCGGACTTGCGGCCGGTGCCAACGCCTTCGACGGCTGGTACATCGAGAGCGCGGTGCCGATTCCCGGAGAAGGCGCGAGCTGGGACTATCTGTCCTTGGACGAGCCAAGGGACCGGCTGTTCATCGGCCATCGCAGTGAGGGTTTGAAGGTGTTTGATCTGCGCACTCAGACGTTGCTGAAGGTGGTGGCGCAGACCCAGGCCGGGGGCTCCAACGGTGCGACCCTGGTTCCCGAGTTCGATTTGGGAGTGTCCAATAACCAGGACGGCACACTCACCCCGTTCAAATTGTCGACGCTGGACGTGGCCGGCCCGGTCATCAAGCTCGGGGCTGGCCTGGACACCAGCCACTACGATCCCGCGACGCAGCGCCTGGTCGTCAACATGGACGCAGAGAAAGGGGAGAATGCGGAATTGATGGTTCTGCAACTGCCGTCGTTGGCCGTGATCGGGAAGATTACCGTACCGTCCGGCAAGCCCGAACACGCCGACTCTGATGGTCGAGGCAATCTCTTCGTTGCCGCGCGCGACGTGGACAAGGTGTTTCGCATCGATTTGCGGCAGATGAAGCTGACTGCCACCTGGTCGACCCCGGGATGCGCTCAGACCAATGGTCTGGCGATGGACGCCGCCGGCGACCGCTTGTTTCTTGGGTGCCGCGGCCGCGGCGACGTCAAGCCGGCGTTCGCCGTAATGAACGCCTCCACCGGCAGCATCCTTTACACCAGCGAGATCGGCGGCGGCAACGATGGCCTCATCTACGACCGCGACCTGAAGCGCATCTTTCTCTCGAACAGCGTGCACGCAGTGCTCAATGTTTTCGAACAAGTGAATGCCGACACTTACAAGCCGGTGGAGGCGGTTGGCACGCGCGCCAGCGTGCGGACCATCGCCATGGATTCGCGCAGCAAGAAGCTCTTTTCGTTCTCGGCGCAGGGCAGTGCCGACTATGCAAAACCGGTGCTTACCAGTGTTTCCCCTTTCTATGCCAACACCTTCGTTCCCGGTACATTCACGGTGCTGACCTTCGCGCGCAGACCTTGATTCCCCGGGGCCTGTGCGGCCAGGTGCCCGATCTGGATACGTGGAAGACATGCGAATACTCTTGGTGGAAGACGAGGCGGAGTTGGCTACGTGGCTCAGCAAGGCCCTTGCGCAGAGCGATTTTTCGGTGGAATGGACGAACGACGGCAAGATGGCGGAGGTCATGCTGGCCTGTGAGGAGTTTGACGCGGTGGTCCTAGATCTGGGACTGCCTGGGAAAAGCGGGAACGCGGTGTTGGCGTCCATGCGCGCGGTCGACAACCGCGTGCCGGTGCTGATCCTGACCGCGCGCGACTCTTTGGAGGAACGGGTTGCCACCTTGCATGGCGGTGCGGACGATTTCCTGGCCAAGCCCTTTGCGCTCGCCGAGCTGGAGGCCCGCTTGGTCGCCTTGGTCCGGCGCAGCCGGGGGCGCGACCATTCGCGCCTGGTCTGTGGTCCCCTGGTCTTTGATGCGAACAGCAAGACCTTCCTGCTCGCCAACACGCCCTTTCCTTTGACGCCCAGAGAATATGCGCTACTGAGCGCGCTAATCGTTCGCTGCGGCGAAGCCGTTTCGAAGACCCATTTGCTCGACCGCGTTTTTTCCGTCGGCGATGATGTTGGGACTGAGGCCATCGAAGTGCTCATCTACCGCCTGCGAAAGAAATTGGCGGGTGGCGGGGTCACCATCGTGACGATGCGGGGATTCGGCTATTGCCTCGAAGTAAGCACCGACAACCGTGAAATCCATTAGATGGACCCTGCTGACTTTTCTGCTGCCGACACTGGTGTTGCTGATGTGCGGCGAGCTTTGGCTCAGCTACCGGGAACTGCGCAGCGCCGCCAACGCGGCCTATGACCGCTCCCTGGCGGGTGCCATCAAGGGCATCGACGCGAGGATCTCGACCGACAGCGGCGGCCTGGGCGTGGAGCTGCCTTACCAGATGCTGGAGTTTTTCCAACTGACGGCCAACGGCAAGGTCTTCTACCGCATCAGCACGCAAGATGGCCTGGTGACCCTGGGCAATGCGGACCTGCCCGAACCCAAGGACGTGTTGCGGCCGGGAGTGCCTCACTTTTATGACTCGGAGTATTTTGGCGAACCGGTGCGCATCGGTGCGTACATGCGGCGTCTGGACAAGCCGTTGTATGGAACGGAGGCGCAGAACGTGGTAATCCAGGTCGCCGAGTCGACGGAGACACGTTCGACCTTCGTCGCCGGTTTGATGCGCCAGGATGCCATGCTGGATGTGTTGCTGGTGCTAGTGATCGCGGCTTTGATGACGGTCGCGGTGGTCCTGGCTTTGCGGCCGCTGTTGCGCGTGCGGGCAGAGGTGCTGGCGCGGGCACAGGACGACCTTGCCCCCATGGACCCGACCTGGGTTCCCCGGGAAATACGTCCCCTAGTGGAAGCCATCAACCATCATCTGATCCAATGGGTGCAGCTCGCGAGGTTCCATTCGCAGTTTCTGGAGGATGCCTCGCACCAGTTGCGCACGCCACTGGCCGTCCTCCGCACGCAGGTCGAGTATGCGTTGCGCGAGCCAGATTTGTCACGCGTGCAGGACGCGCTTCACGCGATGCGCAACGGCATCGAACGCTCGACCCGATTGGTCAACCAGTTGTTGGCCTTGGCACGCGCGAACAACGTTGACGCCTGGGCTGAGTCCACCGAACCGCTGTGTCTGACCAGCCTAGTCGACGATGTGGCGCGCACCCTGCTGCCGCAGGCTCGGCGTAAGCGGCAGGTTTTCTCCTTCCTGGCGCCGGTGCCAGGTGTTTTCGTCGAGGGCGCGGAAGTGCTGCTGCGCGAGGCTGTGATGAATCTGGTGGACAACGCGATCAAATATGCACCGGAAGGTGGGCACATCGGCCTGATGGTGGATCGGCAGAACGGTGATGCACGTGTCAGCATCTCCGACAGTGGGCCGGGCATTCCTGCTGCCGAGCGACCGCATATCGGCGAGCGGTTTCGCCGGGGAAAGTCTGTGGCGGCCGGGGGCGCCGGCCTGGGGTTGGCGATTGTCAAGACCATCATGGAGCAACACCATGGCAGTTTGCAAATCGTCGATGACTCCGAGACGCCTGGTCTGACGATACAACTGGTTTTGCCCGCTTGTAAGAAAGTGCCAGAGCGCTTCATCAAGGAGCCCCCCAATGAAACCACATGACCTCCCCTCGCTGCGCCGCTGGATCTGTGCCGGTGGCCTCGCCTTGTCGACGGCCTTAGCGCAGGGCAGCGAGTGCATTGCGCCAGCCAAGCCGAGAGCAGGATTTGACCTTACCTGTGAACTGATCAAAACCGGGCTGCGCTGGAGCGAACCGCAGGCGGCACCGATGACCGTCAGCTACATGCCGGGTGGCATTGGGGCGGTCACCTTCAACGCCATCATCACCCAGCGTAATGCGGAACCCGATACCCTGGTGGCTTTTTCGGGAGGCTCCCTGTTCGGCATCTCGCAAGGGAGATTCGGCAAGTACGGCGCACAGGACGTCCGCTGGCTGGCTGGCATTGGTGTCGACCACGGCGTGTTGATCGTTCGGCGCGATTCCTCCTTTCGCAACCTGACGGACCTGCTCCTCGCCTTGAGAAGAAACGCGGAGAAGGTGGTGCTGGGCGGAAGCGGAACGGTGGGCAGCCAGGACTGGATGAAGGTCGCGCTGATCGCCAAGGCGGCCAAAGTTGGCCGCAACGCCTTTCGTTTCGTGGGCTTCGAGGGCGGTGGCGAAGCCAGCGAGGCGCTTTTGAAGGGATACGTCGACGTGGTTTCCGGTGACTACTCCGAGGCTCTCGGGCTGATTCGCAACGGCGCGGAGCTGCGTATTCTCTCGGTATTATCGTCATCGCGTCTGCCGAACCAGTCTAAGGACGTGCTCACGGCCAGAGAAGAGGGCATCGACATCGTGTGGCCGAACATTCGAGGGGTGTACATGGGGCCGCACGTCGGTGATGTCGACTACCTTCGGTGGGTGGCGACGATAAACAAGCTGTTAGAGAATCCGGCGTTCATCCAGCTACGGGCGGAAAAAGGACTGCTGCCACTTGCCAAAACCGGTAGCGATTTCGGACGGCATGTGGTCGACCTTATTCAAGAGTATCAACGCGTATTGAAGTCATCCGAATTGACTTTGTCATCGCGTTATTGAGCTGGCGTTGTTCTTTTTCCCACATCGGCACGTCAAGCCACATCTGCCGGAGATTTTCAAACAGCCACTTAACTTTGTGAATACCGCACCAGCAGCGGAACAGAAAATTATGCGTTAATTGAGCAGCATATACGTTTTTAAGACATTGACGCACTCGACCCTTCATAGTACGCGGAGCCCAGATGCCCTGCACGGACGCAAGGAGAGTGGTATTCCAATGGATGCAGCGGCTACCATAGCGTATGGCGCTTTGCTATTTCATGGAAGCGCGTGCCGGCATGCGCACCTGGGATGTGCGTACTTATGATCACAGTTGATCATTTCCTCCTCTCATCGTGAGATTTGGGTTGCGGCCTCGAAAAGCCCATCACTCAATCCACCGTCGCACCCGTGTCCCGCACGATTTTCCCGAGCCGGATCGTCTCGCCGCGAATAAGCGTGCCGAAGGCCTCAGGCGTGCCACCTACCGCCGGAGTTCCGATAGCCTCCCAACGATTGCGGAATTCAGGATCGGCAAAGATTGCATTGATGGTGCTGTTGAGTTTGAGAACAATGTCACGCGGCGTGGTTGCAGGTACGGCAATTCCGTGCCAAGCCACGAACTCGAAACCTGACAGACCAGATTCCGCCAGGGTCGGAACATCCGGTAGCGCCGGTACGCGAGCCTTGGTGGTAACGGCGAGCGGGCGCAGTTTGCCCGCTTTGAGATAGGGCAGCGAGCTGGCCAGAATATCGAACATCACCGGCACCTGCGCGCCCAGCACGTCATTCAGGGCGGGGCCAGCCCCCTTGTAAGCAATATGCTGCATCTTCGCGGATGCAGCGGTGTTGAACAATTCGCCGACCAGGTGCTGAGGCGTGCCATTCCCGGCCGAGGCGAAGCTATAGGCGCCGGACTTGCTCTTGACTGCGGCAATGAATGATTTCGCGTCCTTTATCGGGCTGCTGGAATGGACTTCCAGCACCAGCGGGAACGCGGATAACTGGATCACCGGTGCAAGATCCTTCTGCGGGTTAAACGGCAGGCTCTTGTAGAGCGTCGGATTCACGGCCATCGGCCCGCTGGCCGCGAGCAGGATCGTATAGCCGTCAGGCGCTGCTTTGGCGACGGCGTCAGTCCCGATATTGCCACCCGCACCGGCGCGATTTTCCACGACTACCGGTACGCTAAGGCGGGCCTGCATGCTGGCCTGCAGCAGCCTTGCCATTAGATCGGTCGGCCCGCCTGGCGGATAAGGCACCACAAAGCGGATTGACTTGGTCGGATAGGCATCAGCTGCAACCGCGGCGCCAAGCGGGTAGGCGCCGGACAAGGTCAATAGCAGCCCTACATAGGTGAGAGTTAATTTTTTCCGCATTCGTGTCTCCGCTCCTTCGACTTTGCTTGGGCCCATTGCCTTTGTTTTTTCGATCCGTCGGTCGAGTCCAGCTATGACCTGGCGGACTTGATGAGTGCGAGTATATGCGCCTGGCACCCTTGCGTAAATTCGCATTTATCTAACTATTGATCGAAAATAATGATCACTAGGACGGAGCCGTGAGTATCTGGATCGCGCCCGCGGATCAGGTTTGTCTGACCCGATTTGAGTCAAGCTGCGCCCACGCGAACGAAGTAAGCAATTCTCGCGCGCGTCCTGCGTCCCGATTCCGTTGAGCCTTCGATTTTGACCTGTTGCGAAAACCCTGACAGGGTTTTCTCTGGAGGCACCTGTTGGCCATCCTGCAGGAGCCGGCCAAGCCCATCAGTTTGCTGACATCCTCGTTCGAGCGGCCAGCGAGCAGCTGGCGCCGGCAGAAGGTATTGCGCAGGATTCGGGGGCTCATGTCGTCCGCCTCGAAAGCGATGGTTTCCAGCGCGGCGCGCACGATCTTGCCCAGGCTCATCTCCGTGATCGGCGTGCCGCTGGCCTTGAGCGAGAACAAGAGATCGCTGGCGATCGGCAGGGTGGCGCGGCGTACGAGCCAGGCCGAAAGGATGGGCACGGCGAACGCGTCCAGATGCACGGTGCGGGCATCACGCGCGCCGTGCGCGGGAACATGCAGATAGGGCGGTGCGGCCGCGGGCTGCAGGTCGGCCACCTGGGCAGCTCGGCCCTCTGCAACCGTGACGCAGGTGCCGAGAAACAAGGCGACGATGGCGCGGCTTCGCAGCGTTGGCAGATCGTCGCCGGCGCGCGGCTGCACATGGGCCTGCAGCCGGGCATCGGCGTCTTCCGGGACGAAGATCGGCAGGGGATCGTCTTGTGGCCACTGGCCGTCGCATACCAATTTCTCGGCAGGGTTGCCTTGTCGCACGCCGATGGCCACCAGGTGGCGGCACAGCCGGTCGAGCAGCTTCAGGTATCGCCTGCGGGTGGCAGCGGTGTAGCCTTCGGCCTCCGGCGCCTGCCAGAAGGTATCGATGTGGTCGGAGCCGAAGGTGGGCAGGGTGACTCCGGCCGCCAGCAGGTGCCGTCGGAAGCGTTCGAACATGGCCTCGTGCTGGACGATGGACCGTGCGGAGAATGGGCGCCGGTCCCCGCCCGCGGCCTCGCGGGCTTGCCAGTCGGCATAGGCCAAGGTGGGATTGGTTAGCCAGAGGCGGTCAGATCTGTTCATGCCGGAATTTATATACTGAGAATCGAGTATTCCAACACCTTACCGCCTCTGCGAGGCGGCAGCGCGGGCTGGAAATTCAGGTGTCGGGCCTTTGTCCATTGGCGGTAGCCGGCATGCGCGAGCGCCAAGAGGGCGCCGGGTGTGCAGTCCAGCATGGCAGCGAGGGCGTTGGCTTGAAGCTGCAGGGACTTGGTGTTTGTCATCTCGGGAGATATCCTCAGTCGGCCGACTGGACGACATCTCCAAGTATCACCCGCGATGAGACCGCTGCAAGCCGATGTGTTCTCCCAAACGTCGTTGACTGGCAAGGTGGAGCGGCGAGACGCTTACTGCTTTGGGCGTCTGCCAGAAGGCGTCAATGCGGTCGGCGCTGAACGTGGCCAGCGTGACGCCGGCGGTCAGCAGATAGCGCCGGAAGTGCTCGAACATGGTCTGGCGTGATGGCGCTCCCATGTCTGCCCTGGCCCTGTGGGCGTAAGGCTGCTACAGAATGGCGTCGAGGCGGACGCAGCCGCAGAGCCTGTGCCGGAATTTTGAAGCTGGCCAGCCGTACGATATTTGAGTCCGGCCTTGACAAGCAATGCAAACAGAAAAGGTCGGAGCAGCGATTGGCATGGCGGTGGCTTGATTTGCTGTTTTAAGGCGAGACGCGGGTTGCCAGGTCGCTCGTTGCGCGAGTATCCATATCAGTCAGCCTCTGTCCTTCGGAATATGAAAGTCAGACGGATTGAGGTAAGTGGCAAGCAACCTGCCAAATGCATTCAGCAGTGCATCTGAGTTCATGCCCGATGTGCCTGCCAGAGCGGGGCAGATGATCCAGCCGGTTCCACGCCGTTTGAACATGCGCAGGTGTTTCGCCTGATCGGCTGGCTGCAACAGCAGTTCTTCGGCGACCACATCGCCGAGCGCGAAGGCTCGAACAAAGTCTTCCGTATGCCGATGGCCCAAGCACACCACGAGCTTTGGCTGCCAACGCGTGCAGATCTCGGACAGAAAGCGAAAACGCCCGCCATGGCGGCAAAGGTCCAGGTAGCGCTGCTTGGGTACCAACTCCCTTTGTCCGCGGAACACCTTGGACCACGGCGTTAGGCCATCGAGATGCAATGGCAACGGAAACAGGCTCAGCTTGAACTCGGCGCCCCAGGGCCCATACAGCTGCTGTTCGTAATACTGCTGGCAGTCAGTGGCACCCAGGGGGAGGCCCAACACTTCGGCGCGAGCCGCCGCCATGATGCGGGCAATATGCTGGTGGCCCATCCATTTTCCGAGGCTCTCGCGATACGTTGTGCGAAACGCTGCATCCCATGCCGGAGGGGACATGCGCGGCCTCAGCGGCGCGGTCAGATGTTCGAACCACGGATGTGGGCTTCCGTCGCAGAACCACACCGACGCCCCCGGATTCCCCCCTTCCATCCCGACATACGAAGCAAAATAGCCGTCCAACTCAGACCTTGTAAACACGGCATTTTCCATACTGCTCCCCTTACAGCTTAATGCGCCCAGCTAACCCAGCGCGCCAACGTGCTGATCGGCCACCTAACCCGCCGCCCATGCCGCTGGCGTCGTCTCGCCGGATACCAAACGAGACAAGGACGCTGATGAAGTGTTTCGCTTCAAGGAGTTTCAGGTCTTCCCGAATTGTCTGCCGGTCAGCCCGACTCCAAGTCATGGATCCAGTGGCCCGGCATTCCTGCTTTGGACTCGGCCTGGTTCGGGGTCCGGGTCAATGCGGTGGAGGCTCACTGTGGTGCGGAAAGGGAAAAGGCGGTCAGCCGTGCGTCCGGATGGGAAGGGAAATCCGATGCGTCCAGCCGCCGCGCCAAGTAGGCTCCCAGCGCGTCAAGAAGCACATTGGAACTCAGCCCTTTGGGGCCGCCGAGTGAAGGGCTAAGCACCAGCGCAGTTCGTTCATGTTCAAAGACATATAGCGATTGAGGCATATCCGCTGGCTGCAGAATTTCCTCAATTCCATCGATACCTTCGAAGCCGAACGCACGCAGATAATCGTACCTGTGCCGTTGGCCCAAGCACAGGATGATGCGCGGTTGATGCTGATGGCGCAGCTTGGAGATGAAGCGGAATCGGCCACCATTGCGGCACAAGTGCAAGTAGGCCGATTTGGAGCGCAGGACGGAATTCTCTTCGAACGCCTCGTTCCATGGCCGGCTGGGACGTGGATTTTCTGGAAATGGAAAGAGATTCAACTTGAACTCCCAGCCATGCGGCGCATAGAGATAGTGGTAGAAATACTCCGTCGCGTCGATTGGGCTATGCTCTGGCGCCAGGGTCGATGCGTGGGCCGCTGCGATGACGCGCGCAATTCGGTAGTGCGTTTGCCATTGCTGGAAGAAGTGAGCATTGGCTCGACGAAAGGCGGCGTTCCAGGAGCCGGGCTGCTTCTCCGGGCGCAGTGCTTTCAGCGATGGCATGCAGCTGAACAACGGAGCCACATCGCACACCCAGATGGCCGCATCGGGATTGCCGCCATCCATTCCAAAGAACGACGTAAAAGCGAGGTCGAGTTCCGTAGGGCCCGGTGCGGAGATTCGAGTCTGTGTCATCCCTAAACCTCCAATGGGCGCGCTGCCTGTCCGCCCGCTTTCTGTCGATGTGCTGACCACTGTTTCCCGAACGATAGAGCGCCCGCAACTCAGGCAAAGCGAGGCCAAGACGGTAGGCAGATGCTACTGATAGGTCATGGTGAATCTCATCACGCTGTTGGCCCTGCCAGGTCCCACCGTAGATCCCGTCTGCAAGTAGCGGGCCTTGAAGGGGATGGTGTAACTGCCGCCGGTGCCGCTGCTGTAGCCGCTGAAGGTCCGGGCAGACCCAAGCGGGAAGGAGGAGCCGGCGCCGTCCAGCAGCTGCACGCCCACGCCGGTCGCGGTGGATGTGGCATCCAGCGCGACCACCGAATTTATCGCACTGATGATCGGTGTGACGGCGTCGACCTGGTACTGGATGGCGCGCATTCCCGCCGGGCAATTGTTCAACGCAAGATCGAAGTTGACTGAAGGCGTAGACGTATTGGGGACGCTGAATGCGGAGGTCCGATGCGTGCCCAGATTGACTGGGATATCCGGCGTGGTGCACGCCGCCGCAGTGAATACCGGACTCCCGGTCACCGTTACCGGTAGTCGTGTCGTCGCAACGATGCCGTCTTCGGCCACGGCGGTCTGGGCAACGGGGCCGAGGGACACTGTGCCCGGTGTAATGGGCCCGGTCTTCACGAAGGCGAATGCCATACTCGTACCGAAGGATATGCCGCCAAAAGGCCCGAAGGCGGCGTAGGCGTTCCACCAGGAGTAGGCCATGATCGCGAATGGCCCGAGCGTGCGGCCTGGCAGATAGGAGATGACCTGGATGATCAAGCCTACGCCGGGAAGACCGGTATTGAATACCTCGTATTCCGTTCCGTTTTCCGTGTACTTTCGGCCGGAGGAGGAAAGCAGTGGGTTATACCACTGGCCGACTTGCCCGGTATCCCATTTGTTGCAGGTCCAGAGATTCTGGTAGGTTGGCTGGTGGTTCGTGAAGGGGGTGATCCGGGTGCCTGTCGGCGCATCCCGCGGAACCGCATAGGGCCCGGTCGGCAAAGTGAAGTTGAGGGCGCCAAAGCTAGCGGAACACGACATGACGGCGAAGGCGGGGGAGCAGGAGGCCGCCAGCCACAGCAGGATGGCGGTCTTCAGACAGATGACGGATTGCCGGATGCGCCGGCCGTCAGTGCGCTGCTCTCGGGAAAGCGAAGGTACCATCATTGCGTGCGTCATTTGCAGACCAATGCCGTTGCGGAATAGGGGGGAGTGCTGCCGGGGGCCGTCTCGGGCAGGCTGTAGGCCACCGCGCACTGTTCGGAGGGGCTACCGCCCCACTTGACGGTCAGCTCGCCAGCGTCCTTGTGCAATCTGCGCGCGATGATGCGGCTGGCCTGCGCCACGGTGCCAACGCTTTGCCCGCTGACATCGAAAACCTCTGCGCCGAAGGGCAAGGGCTTGCCGTCGCTGGTCCTGGCCTGGAGGATCGCCGTGCGCCCCGTGTTCTCGGTTTCGAACCGCAGCCTCACGACGGCACCTGCTGTTGGTGCGACGTGCTGCTCGGTCGATTTGAGTTCCACATTCAGTGGCAAGCCCTTGGGGTCGATCTCGACGGCGTTGCTGGCGAATGGCGTCAGGCTGGGGACCACCGCACGGCCCCATGGATCGATGCGCAGGCCGCTGGCATTGGCGACGCGGGCGCCGATGGCATCCCTCGCCTCGACGATCGCCAGCGTGTCGCTCATGCTGGGCGCGAAGACGACTCCGCCCGGGTAGGCGACAATCCCGCCGGAGATGCCGGCGCCGACCTGCCGGTAGACGCTGCTCCGGCTCGCGTTGACGTTGACCGAGGCGACGGGCGATACATAGGAGGCATTGCCGCCCACGCTGGTGACATCGCGGGTATCACCGCCACCGCTGTGGCCCACGTTCATGCCGTAGGTGAACGC
>NZ_JBYOJU010000066.1:0-42323 GCF_057798855.1 Cupriavidus sp. 96C5-1
CGGATGCGCCGACACCCGGGCTCAGCGGCACCGCCTCCGGTCTCGTCTGGGCTGGCGCCGCGGTGGCAGGCTTCCACCCAATCCGGTGCCGTTCTTGCGTGGCTTCGTGCCGCGCATCGTCCTCGGTATGCAGGTAGGCGCTGGTGGTGGCAATGGACGCGTGCCCGAAATTGTCCCGCACGAAGCGCAGGTCCACCTGCTGGTCCGTCATGTGCGAGCCAGCGGTATGGCGCAGCCAGTGCGCCGACGCGCTGGCCAGCAGGCCGGCCTGGCTTTCCCATTCGGGGCCGCGCGCGCGCAGCCGCTCGGCCGCCAGCGCGAACACCTCCTTCAGGATCAGGTGGAGAGCGCCACGCGACAAGGGCCGGGGCGCCCGGGTCTGGCCAATGACTGGCAGCACCAGGGGGCGATCTTCGCCGGGCATCGGGCTGGGCGGCAGGCCGTGGGCGCGGCGGTAGCGCGCCAGTTCTGCCACCAGCTCGTCGGTGGCCGGCACCAGCCGCGTCTTATTGCCCTTGCCGGTTACCTCCAGCCACCAGCGCTCCACCCCGTGGACATCGCGCCGGCAAAAAAAAGCCCCCATGCGCGTCTCGGCCACCTCGGCCGCCCGTAGCCCACCGAGATAGAGCACGGAAAAGAGCCAGCGGCAGCGCGCCGCGTGCAGGCGCTCGCGCTCGGTGGCGGTGTCGCTCGCACCCGGCATGGCCTCGATGGTGTCCTTGACCGCCTGCCACAGTTCGTGACTGAGGTAGCGCGTGATGCGGGGCTTGGCCTGCCCGCGGCGGCGGCGCGCCAGCGACAACGGGTTGCCGGCCAGGTAGCCGGCCTCGACCAGCCAGAAAGCGCTCGTACAACAGGTGTTGCCGACCATTAATTCGGCAAACGGTGACCACTAAATCCGCCAATGATCATCGATCTAACTGATTGATCCATAAGCAATTTTCTGCGTTGTGACGTGCACCACTGTTGTTCGTAGGCAACGCGTTTTGGGGTGCCGCGTCCACTAATTCCGCCAGCCCGAGTCGACCGTTCAGTAAATCGCCTAGTGTGTAAGACCACGGTCTTGAGCACGGCCATGAGGATTGCAACGAAGCGCGAACTGGCGATTGCGAGGGTCTTACGTCCGCTTGGGAGGGCTCCCCTCACGCGTAAGCAAGCTGAGAACGGCAAGGCTATCTGCACTTGAGAACTTGAGTCGCGCACTGCTTCGAGAAGTTTCGGCGCGCATGCTGATCGTTGACGAGGTTCATCACTTTGCTAGTGGAGGGCTAACAGGGGAAGTGTCGCGCGTCTTGACTGTTTCCGCAGAACTCGCGATCCGGGATGGGCAGGAGGCCATCGACCTTGGTCACATAGAGAATGCAGCGCGAACCCTGGTCTCCTGAGTGCGTCAGGCCTTGGCCCGTTGCTCCGCGTCCATTCGATGACGAGGCGTTTGGCGGTTGGCTCGGTCGCCTGGCGGCGAGGTATCTGATCAGTGTTGAACAGTTGTGGCAGATCGGAGACCTTGGTGCGTTCTCGGCGTTGACCAATATCGGCTGGCTTCTGTTCCCTCCGATGGACGAGAACGCACTGTGCCGCCTCGCGCAGCTGACTCATGTTGGTATCCCGAGGTTGGCAGCGCTTCAAACGCCAACAGCGTGGGTGTCAGACCGAGATCAGCTCCCTTACTGCTTCGACTGCCTTGTTCTGAATCCCGTCGACGTCTTCTCGCCTCGCTGGAAGCGGGATTGGCTAGATCCGCACACCGCTGTCTGCCAAGTCCCTGAGCATAGACTGAACGCGCTGGCGCCATGCACGCTACGCATCTGCCGCAACCTCACTGCGGTGCTCCGTGAGATTGGAAGACGTCAGCGCAAGGGTAGGCAGCGGCGTCAAAATCTCGGCATTGGCGGAAATTGTGACCGCCATTGGCGGAAATAACGATCTGCAACACCAGCGTGGCGCCACGAGGGCGCGGGTTGGGAAGGCATCCGAGACTATACGGTTAGGCGGAAGATGGCCTAATAAACAAAATGCACTTAAGCGCGGTCTCTTAGGCGCCACAGTAAGCCGAAGTCCGGCAACGAAGGGGCGCCAATGCTAGCGCTTCCATCCGATCCGGTGCTGTTCCTGCGTGGCCTCACGGCGGCGTGCCTGAAATTGTCTCGTACAAATCGCAGGTCCACCTGCTGGTCCGCCATGTGCAACCCCGCGAAGTGGCGCAGTCAGTGTGCCCAGGCATTGGCCAGCAGGTCGGCCTGGCTTCCCCAATCGGGGCCGCGTACGCGCAGCCGATCGGCGGCCATCGCAAGCACCTCCTTCAGGACTAGGCGAAGGGCGCTACGTGACAAAGGCCGCAGTGCCCGGGCCTGATTGATGACAGGCAGCACCAGGGGTTGATCCTCGCTGGGCATCGGCCTGGGTGGCAGGCCGTGAGCACGGCGATAGCGCGTCAGTTCTGCCATCAGTTCCTCGGCGGCCGGCACCAGCCGCATCTTGCTGCCCTTGCCGGACACCTCCAGCCACCAGCGCTCCACCTCGTCGACGTCGCGCCGGCAGAAAAAGGCGCCCATGCAGGTACTGGCCACCTCTGTAGCAAGTAGCCTACCGAGATAAAGCGCGGAGAACAGCCACCGACAGCGCGCCGCGTGCAGGCGCTCGTGCTGGTGGCGATCGGCATGGCCTCGATAGTGTCCTTGACCACCTGCCACAACTCGTGGCTGAGGTACCAGATGATCCAGGGTTTCGCGTCAAGTCAGCAGGCGCTCCAAGATATCCTCGTCCGGATAGGCTTCGTTGAGGGCACTCCGCACGGAGGTGACAACAGATTGAAACTCCGGTGAATTTCTCACGGCCTCACCGAAGGACTCGATAAGCAGGCTTTCTACAGCCGCTCGTTCTAGGATGTCCCTGTCAAGAATTCCCTTTTCCCTTAGCCTCGAAATATGGGTCCTCACCGAATCCTGCTTTCCCAGGCGCAGTTTCGGCTGGTCCGATTCCAACGAAGCCGTCGCCGCATCCCTCTGAGTGTCGCGTGTACCTGATGTGGTTCGCGCCAGTCTTGCTGAGAGCAATTGGGCTATCTGCGTAGTCTTACTAATGGAATCCATGGGGGAGGCATTCAGTTGGTTTGACCGTTACCGACGTACCGAGATAGCAGAAATTTACCGATATCAGTTGTATCCTGCTCAGGTGGCCTCACAACCTGCCCTAGTAGCATCTCCATATCACGCCGAAGCGCCGCTGGAAGCTCATTATTAGCGAGGCCGGATCTGATTCGTGCGATAGCGGTGATTGTATCGCCACGGACGATGTTCCGCAGCCCAGCCGCGAAATCCGCGTAGGGATCGTCAATGCCATTGGCCTCGAGCGGTAGCAGCGTTGTCAGGCCTTCTTCCGTTTCTCCGGTTGTAATCTCGAGCAGGCCTAGTTGCAGGCGCAATACGTGAAGCTCAGCAGCATACCTGAGTGCCGTCCGCATGTAGCTCTTGCCTCGCTCGTAGGCGCCAAGGCTCGCGAGCAGACCTCCGCCCAGAAACCATAGGCGACCGTCCTTCGGGTAGGTCTCTATACCCATCTCTACTTGTTCCAGCGCTTGCCGGGAACCCTCCGGAACTTCTAGTAGTTGAAGGAGCGACGCTAGGGTTGATTCCGGCATAACTGACTTTCCTTCCATGGATCTTCTCCTTAATCTAGTACCGACTTCAGTGCGATGAGCGCTGAGCGATGAATCTGAGATACACGCCCCTTTGTCACTCCGAAAAGCTCAGCAATTTGCTCAAACGAAACGCCGTGCAGATAGTGAAGGACAATAAGTCTGTTTTCACGCTTTGGTAGCGTTTGTATGCTATTGAAAAGCTGGGAGCGAAGCCGCTTCCACGCCAGCGATGTGTAAGGGTTTTCGGTCCCGACGTCTGACTCGGGCGAAAACATGCCAGTATCCTCCAGCAGGAAGCCAAGTGCCAAGCCAAGAGCCATATCGGCAATCTCGGGAAATCTCGGGATTTCTGCGGGATCGGATTTAAGCGACTTGAGACGGTCATTCTTCAGGCGTTTCGCCAGGGAAATCTGCTGTTGTGCCTCCGTTAGCCTTTCGACGCCAGACAGAACGTTCCCCTCCATCCGGTGTGTGCAGTATGTTTTGAATGAGACGCCCCTGGAAATATCGAACTTATCGAGAGCCTGTAGTAGCCCTATGCAGGCCAGTTGATGGTAATCGCCGAACTCGACGTCATCTTTCAGGCGGTTGCCGAAGAGGCGCGCTGCGACAGCCCGAGCGTACGGCAGATAGCAAAGGAATAGCTCTTCCCGAGCGCTTGCGTCATCCTGCTCTCTGTAGGCGGCCCAAAGATTGGCCTCGTGACTATCGGTCGATGGCATGGAGGCGGGCACTTGCGTAGCTCACTTATCTGAAACTTCCGACTAGTCCTCGAAGCACTAATGCCCAGCCATCAATCAGGACAAAAAGCAACACCTTCAGCGGCAGCGAGATTGTTGATGGGGGGACCATCATCATGCCGAGCGCGAGAAGCACGCTGGATACGACAAGGTCAATAAGAAGAAAGGGCAGCAGTATGACGAAGCCCATCTGGAACGCGACACGAAGTTCGTTCAGGATGAAGCTGGGAACGAGTTGCAGCATCCCAACATCCTCTCGGCTACTTGGTCGTTCTTTCTTGGATAGCTCGTGCATAAGACTAAGATCTTCATCTCTCACTTGCCTGAGCATGAACTCCTTGAGAGGAGGTGTCGCATTCTCAACAAACTGTTTGGCAGAGATCTTCCCGTCGAGAAACGGTTCGACCGCGCGCGCATTCACCGTTTCCACGGTCGGCATCATTGTGAATAGCGTCAAGAACAGCGCCAGGCTCACCAAGATTGGATTCGGTGGTGTTTCCGGCATTCCCAGGCCATGTCGGAGCATTGCAAGTACGATCACGATGCGAATGAAGGCCGTGCCTGCCATTACGATCGCCGGAAGGACGCTCAACAGCGTCAGGAGTACGAAGAGGCGTATGGCATTGCTGGCGCCATCCGCTGAAGAAAGCGAATCTAACCCCGGCAACGCAGTTGGCACAGTGGCTCCGTAGGCAACGAGCGGAGCAGCTAGTGCGATGGTGAGAACGACCTCCGGGATATATGCAAGGGACGCGCGGTTCATCCTTCGTGTCCTTCGCGAACCAGTTGGCTCCCTCGCGTCAGCGCGATACCTTGTTGATTGCAGGCGATGAGAATGGCCTCTCCGTCTGCCTCGACCAGATACAGCACAGTTCTGTTGTCCAATCTCAGAGTCTCAATTGCTTTCAGGCGTCGAGATTCTCGGGCTGGCTTCCGGAAACTCATATTAAGCCTTAGTCTCAGCAGAAACGGAGTGGCTATACCCAAAGCCAAGCAGAAGACGAGCGCGAGCCCGAAACGGAGCCAATCAATTCTCTCGGATGCCGAATTGGAGGATGGTGCCCAAGCCAGGGCAGGCATGCAGGCCACACTGCATGCGAGGCATATGGATCCCAGCGTAGATGGCTTCAACTGGGCGTCCCATTGAACGCGGCCACGCGGGTGATACGCACGCCGTAACTGTCCTCCACGGCGACTAGCTGGCCTTCGGCGACGACTTTTCCGTTCAAGAGAACAGCAACCGGGTCGGCCACCGATTTATTCAGGGATAAGACGGCTCCCGTCTTCAAAGCGAAAATATCTGCGGCAGAAAGAGATGATTTTCCAACAATCACCTCAAGTTCAACTCCAATGTCATTTAGCAGTTCCGCGGCATTGCGGATGAGATTCTGATCTCCGTCCGGCGTAGCGGCCGGCTCCGGGTATGCGAGTGGAGTCGATTTTTTGATGTCGGACATAAGATCAATTCTGGTTTTTGTCAATTTCGAGAAGCTGTATTGCGAGTTTCTCATCCTTGCAGCACAGCAATCCCATTGCGATCGGCAACCTATTTTTCTCGGTACGTAGATGCACCAGCGAATTTTGCTTTGGCTGTAGAACCAGAAGATCGCCAATATCAAGATTGATTAATTCCGACAGGCTGATCCTGGCGCCTCCAGCGGATACCTCAAGAGACATCTCGCATTCCAAAATTGATTCTTGAACCTGGTCGATCGAGATTGGCGTCTGCTTGTCGGCCTGCGTTGGGAAATAGTCTGCCGTGACGAGAATGGATGCGAGAGCGATCGAGCCGTTGCGAATAATCAACTGTGCACTTGACGCAGGATGTAGTCCCGCCAATTGATCAGACGTTTTCTTCGCAGATTCTGTGAAGCCACTGTTAGAGCCTGCGAGCCTGAATGCCAGATCGTCGCCCATGCTCTTTGCAAGTCGCGATAGCATTTCGCCACCAGCCTGATGGCTTTCCTCTCGAGATAGGGCCATTGAAAATGAAAAGAGAGCGGTTTCGAAACCCGTCGAGTGACCTAGCCAGAGGCCGTCGCTTAATCGATACCATGGCCACGCTTCCGGAAGAGGCGCAAGTGACAGCAGTCTAGGCTCATCCACTATGATGGTGGACGCGGCGCTCCAGTTGATAGACCAGGCATTCAGAATCTCACGTGCAGTACTATGAAACTGCCTGAGCTCCGAAGCGCCGAGAGGCCGGCATTGCCGAAATCCGGCCATATGCTATCCCCGTCCTTTCATATCAAAGAGCTGCTGTATCATCTCGTTGCTGATGTTGATGATCTGAGATGCGGCCTGGAAACCGCGTTGCACGATGATTAATTGTCCGAATTCCTCGGCGACGTCAACGTTCGATCCTTCAACGGCTTTCGCGACTATCTTCCCGGCGCCTGCTTCGCCACTGGTGCGCCGGAGAGCCGTGGTTCCCAATGGCGCGAGGAAGACTCCTTTCCCTTCTTGAGTCAGTACCTGATTGTCCCGGAACATAGACACCGCGATCTTGCCGAGCTTGGTGGTCTGCTGGTTGGAGTAGCTAAGTTGGAGTTCGCCATCCTCAGTGACAGAGGTCGATACCAGTGTTCCCACGCCATACCCGTCCTTGGAACTTACTTTCAGCATGGACGTTGTACCCGACGAGAAGTTTGTTACTCCGTTGGAGAAGTCAAAGCTCACGTCTTTCTGATTCGATCCAGCACCTATGGCCACGGTGAGCCGGTCATGGCCGGGAAGGATTGTGTTGCCGACAAACTGCAGCTTGCCCTCGCCAACTTTGCCTATCCCGTCCTCCTCCACCGAGACGTTCCAAAAGCCAGGCCCGTCCGTAGTCGACTTGGCGAACTTGGCCGTGACCACGTGGCGCGCTCCGCTCTTGTCAAATATTTCAATGCCACTAACCGTATGGCTATCCGCAGAGGAGGAGAGATTGTCGGAGAACCTGACGCTGGATGTAGCGAGTGGCGGCGAACCCGCTTTACCTTGCAGGTTCGGCGTGTATAGCTCACCATTTTCAGAAAGCAGGGCCAACTGAAGCTTGGTATTCTGCTCCCTGATGGTTCCATCCTCATCCATTGCAAAGCGAGAGGAGCGCACATACTTTTGCCTGCCGGCATCAAGTAGCGTCAGGAATCCCTCTCCGCTGAGGGCAAGATCAAGATTGTCTGTTCCGGCTCGCAGGTCCCCCTGTTTGTAGTCAACTCTGGCGCCTTGAAATGCAACACCATTACCCGGCGGAACCCCGAGGAATTCTGCATGCGTAGAGAATACCGTCTGCTGATCGAGGAGGGCATTGCTAAATCTGGGGGCTGCACCCTTGAAGCCAGGCGTGTTCATGTTTGCGACATTGTTGCTGATTGTTTGGAGGCCCTTCGAGTAAGAAGACAGACCAGACATACCAATATATAGCGCGTTGAGCATGTGAGTCCTCAGGAGCGAATCTGCGCAATCTGCGTGGTAGTAACGTTGCTCAGGAATTGACCATTTGATAGCTGCACCGTCAACACGGGTTGGGAGCCACTGACAGACACAGCGGAGACCGTTCCGCTCTGGGTACCCGAAGCGGTGTTTACGTCTATCTTCTTGCCTAGCATGGAAAGCGCGTAGGTCGATCCCTGTACTTGAAGAAGGCTGTCAATCTTGAGTGTCAACTGCTGCGTTTGCTCCAAAGTGGTGAACTGTGCGAGTTGACTTACAAAGGCAGTGTTATCGACCGGCTTGAGTGGATCCTGATACGTGAGCTGCGCGAGCACGATTTTCAGCAAAGAGTCAATGCCAAGTGAGGTGTTGCCACCGGAGGTACGACCGATATTTGAAATAGGATTGGTTGCCATAGTGGTTTCTTGATGAACGCTCGTTACATGCCGTACCAATGGCCATTGAGATAGATCCCATCTACGACCAGTTTGTTATCTCGGACAAGCCTGCGCGCGACGTCGACTACTTGCAAGTGATCGGGTTCCGAGAGTGTGGGGAATCGAATCGAAATGACTTTTCCCTGGACACCGGCAAGGATCGCCAGTTCCAGTGAGGATATGCTTGTTGCCACCGAAGTCGCACCTAAGCGAGAACTCCGTTGCTGTACACGGCTAGAATCTGTATCGATCTTTCGGGAGGTTATTGAGTCTCGCTGGTCTAATACTCCACCGTTTCCGATGAAAGGATCTCGTGTCGTCGCCTGGAGTGCTTGGATGGTGGATGCGAGCGGATCCTCCTGTGAGGACTTGTCGGGAGTATCTACGGATAACTGGTGTCGGGAGCGATAGGACTCCATCCCTCTCAAATTCGGATTCGCTTGGGAAGCGGGCGGCATCGCTGAAGGGGCGCGCGGGGTTGTTTCCTTCTGCATATGCGGGTGCCCCTGTTGTGAAGCGGCATAGGCAACTGCCGCGCAATGCACGGCGTCAACAAACTGTTGTTCGATCGAGCGAAAACTGCTGTCGGCGAGACTGGATTTCGCTGGCAGGTGATGCCGCGGTGGATCCAGTTCCCGGTATGTCAAAGGTTGGGTGGGAGCGTATGTTTTCATAGGCCCAACGCGGCTCGAGCGAACCCGTCCTCTTGCGATCTAGACGTAACTTCAAGCCTCTTCTTCATGATGCCGCGATCGAGATCGCAGCGCAGGTCGTTAAGGTTCTCCAACTGCATATTCAGGCGATAGGCAGAAACGGCCAGTTCCCGTAGGCGTACATTGACACGCGACTCTTCAGCCTTGAGTGTGGCAACGGCAACGTTGCAGGCGCGCATTGCGCGCAATATGGAGCCGTCCAAGTAAGTATCGAAGTGCCCGTCGGAGAGCGCGGAGACAAGGGCGCTACCTAGTGACTTGAGTTCCATCTCGGTTTGACCGCGCTTAGTCAGCGCGCTCGTGAGCGAGAGGGTAGTCAAGTGCCGCTCTTGCTCAATTCTGCGTTTTTCAAGCTCCTTCACGCGAAGAATTTGTTCTATCTGTCGAATTCGTATCGAAGGATGATTCATTGCGCTCCTCCAGCGAGCGCCGATTTCAAGCGCACCAGGGTATCCTCCTGCCCGTAGCGCGTGCTTGTATCCTGTTGGAGAAAAGTAATTAGGTGTGGATAGTTTCGGATCGACTCATCGAGAAGGGGATCCTGACCTGGGACATACAAGCCCGCCTGGATCAGCGTACGGGCGTCCTCATAGCGGCTGAGTTGAGCGACGGCGTTACGAGCAAGTTCCTGATGGTCCTTGTCAACGACATGACTCATTAACCGGCTCGCGCTTCGTGTCACGTCAATAGCGGGAAAGTGGCCCCTTTCCGTCAGCGCTCTGGACAAGATGATATGGCCATCGAGCAGGGACCTCATGGCATCGGTTACCGGATCGTCGGCATCCTCTGATTCCATCAGGATACTCATAATTCCAGTTATGGATCCGCCGGACTTGAGTGCGCCGCATCGTTCGACAATCCGGGGTAGTGCCGCGAAAACGTTAGGGGTATAGCCTCGCGCTGTAGGTGGCTCGCCACTGGCCAGTCCCACTTCGCGGAGCGCCATGGCATACCTGGTAATCGAATCAAGAACAAACAGGACGTCTCGTCCGTCATCGCGCATTGACTCTGCGATGGACAGAGCCACGTTCACGGCTTTCGCTCGAGCTATCGCGGGCTCATCCGACGTGGACACGACAAGCGTTGTCTTCGCCCTTGTGCTCTCAGTCAGTGCATGATTCCAGAAATCGTCCACTTCGCGGCCGCGCTCGCCAACTAGGCAAATGACGCATGAATCAATCGCAGTGTGGCGGAGAATGGCGCCAAGAAGGGTGCTCTTCCCGACTCCGCTGCCAGCAAAAATCCCGACACGCTGACCGCGCCCAAGTGCCAGGATGCCGTCGATTGCCCTGATGCCGGTAGATAGCTGCGTGCTCGGCGATATCCGGTCCAGGGGATTGATGCGAACGCCGTTCAGGGGACGATCTTCGGAAATGAGCCATGGTGAACCGTCCAATGGGAGGCCAATTGAATCCAGCACGTGACCATTGGGTGCAATAGGAAGAGGCAGCGTATCACCGTCCGATACAGCAGTGACCGTTGCGCCAAGTCGGACGCCTGTCGTGGTGCCGTACGGCATCAGGGTGATTTTCTCGGAGTCGACCCGTGTGACTTCGGCGCGCAATTTGGTTTCGGGCGCATCGATCTCGCACAGACTTCCCAAGCCGACATCGGGACCGCAGGCTTCGAGATAGGTTGGCATGATCTTGGTAATACGCCCGACGGCCTGATAAAGACGCGCTGAACGGACTCGGCTAACCAGTTGGTGGATGGTCACTTTACGCGGCTTTCAGGTTGTCGAAAAGGCCCCTGAGGTTCTGAAGCTGAACAAGGAGGCTGAAGTCGACAATGCCAAGCGCAGGTTTCACCTGACAGAATCCAGGCTCAGCATCCTCAATGACCTCAAGGGTTAAGGGCACACGCGGAGACTGAATGGACTCCCGCAGCCTCCGAGCGTCCGGGAAGTCGTAGCCGGAGACGCTAACGTGCAGGGACGCACCATCCCCAAGCCTTGTCATGTAGCCGTGGATGATCGACTCCAATGCGCTCGCCCGGAACTCTGGGTCCTGCGCTACTGTCGCGACCGCGGCACCAGCGATGTCCAAGGCGAGATTCTCGATGTCTTTTAAGTGTTCAAACAGCGTATCGGTCGCGATTCCGATGCCCTTCTGCAGCGTGGCGATGCGGCTTGATTCGTCGATCCGAACCGACTCGACGCCCGCCTTTACCCCCTGTTCGTATGCAACATGGAGCGCCGATTCGTGCTCGGCGCGGATCTGGTTGTCACGCTGCGTGTAGGCGGTGTGTGAACGTGAGAGTTGCTCCTTCAACGCCCCGATTTCCACCTGGAGTTGAAGCAATTCATGCTTGGCAGTCAAGTCCATCGCGCTATGCTCTGCAGCCGGAAAGGACGAAAGAGCCTGTGGCCCAGCAACATGCTGAAATCGACCAGCTTTCACAACAGCCATGATTACGCTCCACTCGAAATGTGTGGCGCCGCTCCGTCGTGTCCGGCAGATAGGGAGCCGGGTGGAATGACGAGGAGGGCTTCAAGTTCGCCCAAGAGAAATGCCACAATGCTTGGTGTCACGAGTCCAGTAGTCTCCAACTCGAGCAACCGCCGGCTTCTATGCGAGGGAAGGCATGACAGAACCTCATTCCGGAAGTGGTTATCCAGGGCGCTGAAAACGCGGATGAGCAGCCAATCCGGAACGCGCTGCAGCTTCGCAGAGAGTGCCGTGGATTTTGATGCTATCCGGATTCCCGGTGGCCATCCATGCTTCTTCTGTGCCGGCACCTGAGTTTTCCGGACCGGCAGGGACGTCAACTCGCCTTCTGCAAGGTGGGTTTCCAACGTCTGGCGCTCCTCTGCCGAGAGCATGCGCAGAATTTTGCTGACGGAGCGGGCATCCATCGCGCGGAGTTCGGCTAGGAGCGTTTTCGCTTCCGGGGGGAGAGTGGATGGCATCGTTGTCATTGCGGGCTGGGCTTCAGGCTGTCCTTCAGGCGAACAACGTACTGCTGCAGAGCGGATTCCGAGGCCTGAAAGCGACGACGCAGAAAGTATGCCGAGAGCACGGCGACAGCGAGAAGACCGCCTGTTACAAATATGCCGGGAGACAAGAATTGCGCGCCTTGGCTCGGAGCCTTGTTTGTAGCGCTTGGAGTGGGCACGCTCGGATGAGGTTCAGGTGGCGTGTCCAGTAGCGAGGTATCCGACGAGGTCGTTATCTCCTGTGTGACAACGGATAGCACGTCCCCACGAGCGGCGTTGATTCCTGCCGCTGTCGCGATGACCGCCTTTACGTTAGCCACATTGACCGACACCGGGACGGTATGCAGCACGACGGCCACTTGGAGCTTCTGGATGGAGCCGCTCGGAATTGTGCTGTGCTCAACACGCTTCGTCGACTGCTCATCGTTCGGCTCGTCGCCTCGCGTCTCATTTGCCTTCTTCCTCGCAGAGAGGATGGGCTCCGTCCCCAAGGTCGTTGGTGCACTTGCCAGGCGGGACGGTGGGATCGCTGCATCGACGCCCATACCGGCTCTGCGCCGAATCGATGCGTTTTCTTCGGTCAGCTGAGTTTCGGTCCGAGTCAGCGTGGCGTCTACCCTGACCATTACATTTCCATTGCCGACGATCGGGACAAGCATCGAGGTCAGCTTACTCACGTAATACTGCTCAATTTCAGCTTTCTGGCGCAGGGCGGGATCGGTAATCAGGCTGGCCGAGGTGTCTGGTGTGGAGGATAGGCTTGTGCTAAGCGATCTCTCATCCAGCACATTGACGTCGGCCGGTTCTAGATGTGGAACCCCCGCGGCAACCATCCGTTGCACCCGGAGGATATCCGTCGCGGTCAAGGCTACATTCTCACGCATGCCGAGCGATACCGATGCTTTTGCCCGCTGAGCCTGCCGGCGGAACACGGTCTCTTCCGGCAGGACAAGATGGACCCTCGCTGTCGAGACATTCGGCAGTGTCAATAGCGTTCTCTCCAGTTCGCCTTGGAGGGCTCGCTGGAAATTGATCCGCTGGGAAAAATCGGAAACTCCCAGGTCCGAATTGTCGAAGAGCTCGAATCCGACCGTTCCCTTTAGCGGCAGATCCCGCGATAAAACTTGGGATCGAGCAGCGTTTACCTCCGACTTTCGGACGAGAATGGCAGTGCCGTCCTCGCTCGCCTGGAAGGCAATGCCGTGTTTCTGTAGTTCGCTCGAGATCGTACCCGCGTCTACGGGCCGCAGGCCGGAGAACACAACTTGATAGGGCTCAGCGCTCAGCCAGTACCATGCACCGAACGTGGTTAGGAGCACCAGGAATGCGACAGAGATCAGCAGAATCTGGGCGCGTCTGGATGCGCGCCATGACGATAGTAAGTTGGTCATTTCGCTCAGAGTTGCATACGAAGAAGTTCTTGATAACCTTCAACAAGTCTGCTGCGAACCTGAGTGGCTATTTGCAACTGCATTCGAGCATCCTCCAATGCGAGCATGACCTCGTGTGGTGCAATGGCTTCACCCACGGCAAATCGTTGAGAGAGGGATTCTGCCGAACGAAGCGTGCTGTCGATACCGTCTACGCCCTCCGTGAGCAACGAACCGAAGTTTACGGATTGGTCAGCAACTGCGAAGCTAGGAGATATCGCCGGCCTGACATCTATATTGTCACCGATCGGAAAGATTGCTGCACTCATGACTTCGCACCGATTTCCATAGATTTTGCATTCATAGCGCGAGCCGCGTTGAGAACCGCAATGTTTGCCTCGTAGACACGAAGCGTTTTTACCAGTAACGCCATTTCGCCGGCGTGGTCGATGCCTGGGTAGGCAACATACCCATCTCCGTTGGCATGCGGATGCGACGGCTCGTACACCAAGCGAGACGGGAAGTCGACCGGCTCCAGTCCATAAACTCGCACTCCGTCGGGACCGGATACTCCCCCCGCGGGGCCAGAGAGAAGCTTGAACGGTGTGAAGGTAGCTCCATCCGCCGTTCGGGTGGTGTTCGCATTGGCGAGATTCGTCGCGATTGCATGGACGCGACGCCACTCCACGTCCAGCGCGGAGCGAGCTATTTCAGAAATCGATGCCGTCATCTTTTCGTGTCAGTTAGCGCGAGATGCATCAACTGGATCTGTTTGTCCAGCACAGTCGCAATCTGTTGAAACCTGCTTGAAGTGCTTCCACTCTCCATCACTTCCAGATCAAGTCTGAAATCGTTCTCTAGGAGTGGTACTAGTCGAGCGTCGGGCTTTATGGCCTTTACACGCCGTGCTCGATCTATTTCGGAGCCGGCGGAGAGCATGGCAGAATTGAGTTCGTCCTCGAAATTCACGCGATACACGGCTGCTCGACCGGACTGTGCATTCGCGACGTTGTCCGCGATGGCTGTCTGGCGGGCATACAAGCCATCGAGAGCCTTTGACAAAACCGAGGTGACAAGACTGGCGTTCATTGGATGACTAGCTCTGCGTGGAGTGCTCCGGCTGCCTTGATGGCCTGCAGGATGGCAATGGTGTCGCGGGTGCTGATTCTCATCTTATTAAGGGCTAGGACCAGGTCGGCTACCGTGGTGTTCGGAAACTTTGCTACCGCGGAGTTGGGCTGCTCTTCGACGGTCAGTCTGCTATTTGCCAGCACAAGGCTGCGCACTTGTGGGCCGGCGACGGTGATGAACCCTGGCTGTGAAGCCGAGTATTCTGTCTCCACATTGACACGTAGATCGCCGTGCGACAGTGCAATGGAGGATACTCGAACGTCACCGCCCGCCACGACCGTGCCGGTTCGCTCGTTCACCACCACACGAGCTGCATGGTCCGGTGCCACGGAGATTCCTTCCAGTCGAGCAACCAGCGAATTCAGGTTGGCATTCATCGAGGCCCGTATTAGCACCGTCGTGGCATCTTTGGATTGGGCCATTCCAGGCCCTAGATTGCTATTGATCGCCTTGGCGATGCGCTCTGCAGTCGTTGCATCCGCCTGCTTCAACACGAAACTCACCAGACCGTTCGTGACAATGGGCACGGCATTGACGGAAACTTCAACATTTGCGCCGGCGGGAATCAGTCCCGCGGTCGGGTGATTTTTTTGGGCCAGGTTGCCGTTGGCGTCAAATCGGTATCCTCCAGTGGATACGGCGCCTTGAGCCAATGCGTAGACTTGTTTGTCGGGACCTTTCAATGGAGCCAGTATCAACGATCCCCCGGAAAGGCTGCGGGCGTCGCCGGCGGATGTCACCGTGACATCAAGTTTGTCGCCGATATTTGCTGTAGGCGGCAAAGTGGCCTGAAGCAAAACTACTGCGACGTTTCGGCTCTGGACCTGGTCCTGCGGTACGACGAGCTCGAACTGAGACAGTACGTTGGACAATGCCTGTCGCGTAGCGCGGCTTCGCGGGGAGTCGCCGGACCCTGCCAATCCGGTCACAATTCCGTAGCCGACGAGCATGTTGTCGCGCCAACCCAGGAAGCGTCCGAGGTCCTTGATGCGGACTTCCTGCGCTGATGCGGGTAGCGAAAGAAGGCCGGAGATCAGCAAAAGAATAAGGAGACGAATCACGCTGTTCACCAAAGGCCCAGCCATCCAAAAAACCTGGGAATAAGGCCAGGCCTCGCGCGATCGGTAAGAAATCCGTCCCCGATGTAGTCTATTTTTGCATCCGCCAGACGGCTGGAGAGAACGGTGTTGTTCTCCGCGATGTCGACTGCCCGAACTCGTCCCCGCAGCTTGATATTGGTTTTCTCGCCATTGATGTCGATTGCCTGGCTCCCGGCGACAAGCAGATCGCCGTTTGCCAGGACCTCCATGACCGATGCGGTCACCTGGGCTACGAGGCGGCCTGTTCGCTGCAACCTGCCCTTACCGGAATAGTCGTCGCCGACGCCAGCACGAAGCTGGTGCTGTCCTGCCCAATTGCCCGAGACGTCAGCGCGTACGCCAAAATTCGCGTTGGTGCTGGTGTCGGCGGTATTGGACGCCGTAGAGTTCTCGACGACGATGACCGTGACGACATCGCCCGCTTGCGCGGCTCGCCGGTCAGCTGCATATGCGGTGTGCGCCGTTGGCTGGTATAGGTCAGCGGACTGTGCCGGTGGCATTGCCGAGACAAGGATGGCACAGCTCCACAGCCTGACTAGATTGATTTTCATAGCTATGACCCGTCGTTGCGGCAACTATCGCGCCGCTCTTTGTCCGGACAAACACCGATTCGCTTGCATGCGCGTGGCGCACAGCTGCGCCTTTGCTCACCAAGCGCACAGCGCCGACTTTTACCGTAATCTCCACGTCGTCGCCGCTACGCACTTTGACAAGGCTTTGGGCCGACACAGGGGGTATCGCTTCCCCTTGTGCGATGTCTCTGCGAGCAAGGACAAGGGAATTAGTCTTGTCAAATAGAAGTGGCGGTGGGTGTCCTACTGAAACTGGACATTCACGTTTGAAAGAGACTTCGTCCACGCCGACAGGCGAACCCGCGGATATCGGCGACGCAACAATCCAGCAGGGCAGCCCGCCTGACGAGTTCGGTGGTAGCGACAAGTCACTCTTCGCAACGTGCAACGCCACGGTCTCCTGCTTATCGGCGGAAAGATGATCGGTGAGAGCCGGTATGGATCGCCGGAGTTCTCGTATTACGCTCGCGGTCGGAAGCATAACCGTGTGGCCAGCCAGAGGGTTGCGTACAAGCGCAACCGGTATATCGGCGATGCGTTTCATCAGGGCGGGTTCTACTTGAGAGAGATCTGCGACCTCATGAAGCAGCACTGGACCAGCATGTACATCAGCGGATCCCCTGAAGCCTAATCGTATCGGCTCAGCGTTGCAATTCACTAATGAAATCGAACTGACTGCGAGCGCGGCCAACCAAAGCTTCATCGTTTCAAGCCGTTAGCAATTCCCATTAGTTCGTCACCGGCTTGAACGACTTTAGCGCTTGCGGCGTACGCGCGTTGCATAAGCATCAAGGTAACCAGCTCGTCGCTTAATTGGACGTTTGATGATTCGACGTGACCCTGTGCCAGCAGGCCCAGGCCATCATGCCCCGGCTCTCCCTGGATCACTTCACGCGTACTGTCATCTGGTCTATAAAGACTATCGCTGTGAGCTATGAGATTTCGCGTATCCTTTGGCGAGATTAGCTCGATTGCGCCCAATTCGGTTGATTGTCCACCTACGTTCGCGAGTATCTTTCCCGATTCGGAAATTAGAATCTCCGTTGCTTCGCGGGGAACATTCACCATGGCTTTAAGAGGCATGCCATTTACCAATGATAGGTAGCCATCCTCATTGATCTTGAGTTGCCCGCCGCGACTAAGAAATATCTGACCATCTTGCCCAAGTACCTCGATGAAGCCAGTGCCCCTGATCGCGAGGTCAAGCGGATTCCCCGTGGGCCGTAGTTCCCCCTGAGCGAACGAGCGGTTGGAGATATCGATCTGCACACCGCTTAGTGCAGGGTCTCTGGTTTCGCCGAAGGCTAACACCTGGGGGGTGCTGCTCGCCGAGGCTCCGCGAAGTTCGGAGAAAACCGGGGCCACGCGCTTGAATGAAGCGGTGTTGATATTGGCAAGATTATTCGACACAGCGTCAACCGCTCCTTGCTGAGCACGCAGTCCGATAGCGCCAATGTAATAGGATTGATTCATTTCAGTTTCCGACTTGCTTGAGTGCCTGCCCAAGCATTTCGTCATAGGCGTGCATCATCTTCTGCCCGGCTTCCGCTCGTTTGAGTGCTTCCATGACAATCACATACTCAGTCGACAGCGCAACGTTGGACGCTTCAAGGTAGCTCTGCTTTAACTGCGGTGCCTCTACCTCTCGCGTGTTCTGCTGCGTTGTCGTGAATCCATCTGAAGCCCGCACGAGCTTCCTCTTGTCTATGAAGTCGACAACGCGGATCTTTGCTACAGGCAGATCGCCGTCGAGTAGCATCCCGTCAGCGGTGACTTTGAAGGTTGGGCTCTTGACGACGATGTCGCCCCCGGATGTGCTTGCGACTGGCCAACCACGGGAGGAAACAAGACGACCTGCTCCATCGAGAGAGAAGGAACCGTTCCGGCTATACACCGGACCTGAGGGCGAGGCGAGTTCAAAAAAACCATCGCCAAGAACAGCCATATGCGTCGAAACCGCGCTCAGCGAGACCGCTCCAGCGCTGAGATCCGGTGCCGCGAGAATCGTAGAATACTTCTGCCGCTGCTCGATCGCTGAACCAGTAAGGGAACCCGCAGTTCCCGCCACTGGGACATCCCGTTTATATCCCGCCGTAGCCCCGTTCACCAGATTCTGGGAAGCGATCTCGATTCGCCGGGATTCAGCATGTATTGCCCCTATTGCCAACATTGCCAAATCAGCCACGTTTTGTCCGCTTCGCAAGAGACTGGCAATACAGCCAGCAATATTTCAAATATATTACAGAGTGTAACGGAAAATTACTTTGTTACATACAATACTAGTTCCCTCCTGGAGTGGGGGGGGTGGCTGCCACTTGACCAAATGCACTCAATTCGAAGGCCGCCGGTATCTCGTTGAGCGCGAGCACAGAGAGTCGGGGAAGTGTGCGACGGCTAAGGTTCTTTACATGCCTTCGCACATCCGGGTGACAGATGAGGACGGGGAGGAGGCCTTGCCGCATCATCCGATCAGCCATGGCGATAAGATTAGCTAGGAAGCGCTCGGTGAGCTTCGGATCAAGGACGGAGGTTCCTGGCGACTCTGCAGCGCGCACCGCATCGCCGATCGCGATTTCCAGGGCGGGTTCAAGTGTGAGTACGACCAGCTTTCCTGCGTCGCCAGCCAACGACTGACAAATTGCGAATCCGAGCTTCTGGCGAATTGCCTCGCAGAGCAGAGCCGGATCTTTCTGATAGCGCCCAACGTCCACCAGAACTTCAACGATCTGATCTATGTTCCGGACCGGTACCCCTTCTCCGACCAGATTCTGCAGAACCCGCTGGACATCGCTGAACGACAGAATGCCGGGGATCAGTTCCTCCACCAGGCCGGGCTGGCGGGCTCGGGCCCCATCCAGACGCCGTACTACTTCGGCGCGCGTAATAAAATTGGGAAGATTCCCCTTCACCGTTTCGGTTAAATGGGTAATCAGAACCGTCAGCGGGTCTATCAACGTGTAGCCCCGGCTCTTGGCCAAGTCCGAATCGCTTGATTCGATCCACACAGCGGGAAGGCCAAAGGCGGGATCCCGCGTCTCGACGCCCTGAATTTGCTCCGGGTTACGATTGGCGCTGATTGCCAAGGTTTTTTCAGGATACAGAACGTCCTTGCCGTAGCGATCACCGCTTAGTAAGACTTGATACTCATGGGGGGCCAGAATTTGTCTCTCGCTCAGGCTAACGCTGGGAAGCTCCACGCCTGTTTCTTGTGCTAACTGAGTTCTGAGCGTCGAAACTCTCTCCAGCACCAGCGCTCGCATAGGCAGCCAGGCTTTAGCGAGTTGGCTGCCCATGGCAATCTCCAACTGGGCGGCGGGTGAACGCACTTCCTCAAGCGGCTGAGTTGCATCAGCCTCGCTTGCATCCGATGCCTGCTTAAATTGCATCTTTCGTTGAATTAACCACCAAGCAGGAAAAACTATTGCCAATATCAGCAGGATCGGCCACTTTGGCATACCAGGCATTAGCATGAGGCCAATCAGGGCGCTGGCAGTAATGAATTGGATGCGAGGGAAACGAGTCAACTGACGCAGGGCTTCAGCGCTTAGCTGACTGTCGGAGGCGGATCGTGTGACGATAATGCCAGTCGCAACGGAAATGATCAGTGCGGGAACCTGGGTGACAATACCATCTCCAATTGTGAGCAGGGTGAATTTCTGAAGTGCCTGATTCCATGACATTCCCATTTGAGCGACGCCGATGAGCCAGCCTCCGATAATGTCGATAAGTAAAATTATAATGCCAGCGATCGCATCACCTTTTACAAATTTGCTGGCACCATCCATTGCGCCATAGAATCCGGCTTCTCGCTCCAACGATTTTCTTCTGACTTTTGCTTCATCCTGTGTTATTAATCCCATATTCAGATCGGCATCGATGCTCATCTGTTGACCAGGCATAGCATCCAGCACAAAGCGAGCGCCGACTTCGGACACACGCTGAGCGCCATTTGTCACAACGACGTACTGAACGACGACCAGTATAAGGAAGACAATAATCCCGATAACGAAGTTTCCACCGACGGCGAACGAACCGATCGACCCGATTACGCGACCCGCATCGCCATGTGTCAAGATCAGCCGGGTTGCGGCTACATTTAATGCCAGGCGAAATAGCGTCGCTACAAGTAATAATGATGGAAATGTTGAGAAGTCAACAGGTCGCTCAACGTAGAAGGTGAGAAGCAGGATGGTAAGGGCAAGCGAAAAATTGGCAAGTATGCAGAAATCCAATAGGCTTGCCGGTATTGGGGCAAGCAGGATGAGAAGAATGCAAAGCACGCCAGTTACCAAGAATAAATCGGAATTTCTAGAGGTGATACCTCCACCGGGATTCTCAGTATTTGGTATCATCATGGTCATTTTGAGATCTTATTGTTAAAGTACAGTTTCGCGACGTCCCGGTATAAATTCACAGGAATCTCGCAATCCACTATTCCGGTTCTAAACAATCTTCTCGCCAGCCGCTTTTCCTCAATTGTGCGAATTCCGTACAGCGCTGCTATCCTCTTGATCCGGGCGGCGTTCTCGCCTGCCCCTTTCGCTACAATGATCGGGGCGTTATCCGCGTCGCGATAGCGCAGGGCTACCGCATAGTGCGTAGGATTTGTTACGACGAGGTTTGCACCCTTGACCGCACCGAGGCTTTGAGACCGGGCAAGCATTTCTCGCTGAAGTTGTCGCCTGCGGCTCTTGATTCTCGGGTCTCCTTCACGCTGCTTGTGTTCTTGGGTGAGTTCGCGCCTGGACATTCTCATGTCTCTGGAAAATTTACGGCGGGCCAAATAGAAATCCACTGCGGCAAAGAGAAGCGCAATGCATGCATAGAACCCAAGCAGTCTGACGACTGCGCGACGGATTTCCGACCCGAGGGTGCCGAGGAGCATGGGCCCACCCGTTGCAGAGTAAAAGGCGTCGCGCACGACGAGATATGTGGCGAGACCATAGGCTGAGACCTTTACAGTGGACTTCGCCGCTTCAATAATGGATTGCGATGAGAAAAGGCGCTTGAAGTTTTCACTTATATTGAGGCGTTGCCAGTCCGGTATTGCCGCCGCCGGTGCAAATAGAAACCCGACCTGTGCCGTTCCAACTGCAAGGGCGACACCCAAAATAATTAAGAAGAGAGGAACGCATGTATTGAGGAGTCTGAGGCCGTGCCGTGTAGCCAATGCGATCATGGCCCCTCGATCGGGGTGAAGCCCCAATCCATCCGCCAGTACTTCTCGCAAAATGGTCGCGATATTTCGAATGAATTCGGGACCACTATTCCACGAGTAGAGCAAGACTGCCGCGACCATAGCGGAAAATCCCACCTCGTTGCTGCGCACGACCTTGCCTCGTTTCCTCGCCTGCTCGAGTTTATAGGGGGTCGCATCCTCCGATCGGTTTGATTCCTGCTCTGCCATAGCTACTTGGTAAGGACGCGGAGAGCCAATCGAAAAATTTCCGACATGGCAGGCGTATTTAGGGAAACTACGGCAGGGAGAAGAAGAAGGGTAACGATTACTTTAATTTGCAGTCCCATAACCAGAATATTCATCTGCGGCATCGTTCTGGATAGAAATGCGATAGATATATCCACTATCAGCAGCGCCAACATGATGCCTCCAACCAGGCCGATAATATAGACAAAGGCGGAGGATGCGAATGCCGTCAAGGGTCCAAGGGGAATTTCCTGCAAACCTGTACCGAACGGTACAATGTCAAATGAAGTTGCCAGGAAATAGAAGATGTCTTCCAGTCCTCCGGAGGAGACGAATGCTGCGGTTGCAGCCATCAGCAATACAGTCCCGATAAGCGGAACTTGCGCTCTTGTGGCCGGATCGATGACCGACGCCAAGCCGAATCCAGCCTGAATATCCAGCGTTCTTCCTGCGAAATAGACCGCTGCAGTTGCAATCTGTAAGGCGAGGGCAATCGTTGCTCCGACAACTAGCTCCGCCAGTGCGGCATTGATGGTCCACGTAATTGAAACCTGTCCCGGCAAAGGCCAACTGGATTCGGATAGGATGCCCGCGCTCATGCCAATTGCAAGGAGGACCCGGATAACGCTCGGAACTTTGAGCTGGTTAAAGGGAGGGGCAAGCAAGAGAGCGGGTGCAAGCCGCAACGAGGCCAGCAGCACCATAGCAAGCCATGCCGTAAGGTCGCTCACATTACCCCAGCTTGGCTATTGAGAGAAATAGGGAGGTAGCGTAGTCGGTTAACCGCCCTAGCATCCAGGAGCCAGCAACGGCTATTGTTACTAGCGCTGCGATGAGCTTTGGAACATAGCTCAGAGTCGCTTCCTGGATCTGCGTAACAACCTGAATCACACTAATGATGACGCCTACTACAAGAGTAACCAAGAGTAATGGCGCGGCAACTAGGAATCCTGTCCATAGCATGGACGATACGAGGTGAATGGCGGAGGTGGAGGACATCTGGGGGGAATGGATAGGGTCACGCGGTGGCTTCGAAGCGACGCGTCGGAGATGCTCGGGTCATCAATGCGGCCGGCATTGCAGATCGAATCCTCGTTTCGGCTTTTGCGAGTAGCTACATCCCGTCCTTAACCAGTATCCGCCGCGAGTTCGATTCTAGTCCCGAGGTGCTTCATTCTTCAATCTCTTGAGCAGAGCCTTTAGCAAGGCGTTGCCCTCCGGAAGCGCTCCCTCTCTCAGTTTGGCAATGGCAATAGCAAGTTCCGTTGACGTGGAGTTCGGCGAAAGGCGATTGGCACGAGCAAGCTCTTCCTGTCCCCGGGAGAGGTTGCCGGCAAGAAAGGCCATTGCTGCCCTAGTACCCGCATCGTCCTTCGCTTCCCCGCCCATCTCCTCCAGGATCAGGAGCGCTGTCTCGAGGTTGCCGGAGATAGAGTGTGCCCATGCTAAGGCGGCTTTGCTGGATATACCTGGCCAGGCGGTAGCCGCCTCCTCCAGGGTCAGTATGGCTGCGGGGTAGTCGCCGCTGCCAAGCGCGACCAAGCCGAGCGCAACCTTGGCTCGTCCGGAATGGGGTTTCAGCTTAATGGCCTTACTCAAGTAGTCTCGCGCCTGGTCCAACTGATCCTCGGCCAGAGCACGATATCCCAGAGTTACAAGACTCGCTCCATCCGTCGGAGCAAGTTTTGCGTAGTGCTCGGCTTTTTGGTGGTCTCCCATATCCAGGGCGAGAATAGAGAGGGCGCCGGCGATTTCGGAGTCAAACTCGAGGAAAAGCTGATGCTCACCGGCTTCAAGCGCCTCAACCGGGCGATTCAGTGTATGGAGCAGGCGTACCTTAAGACGGTTGGCGCCGATGTGGCCGGAGAGGCTGGGTGCAGAGAGGATTTCCAGCGCCTGCTCCGCTCTTCCACTACGCCAGGCGGCATAAGCTAATTCATAGCGGGGCTCGACCGCATCCGGCGCAGCCGTCACAACGACTTCCAGGTGGTCGAAAGCCGTATCCGGATCGCCTAGTGCCAGCAGAGTGATTCCCAGATTCCGAGAGAGAGCCAGCGGACGGGACTCAGCAGGAATCGTCATACCTATCTTCCTTGCCAGATCAAAGTCCCCACAATCAATGGCAAGCTGCACCACGTCCGCGGACAAGACCGGATTCTGAGGGTCAAGCCGATGATAGGACAGAAGCCGCGTGAGTGCGCTCTTAGCTGGATCCTGGCTTACGTCTGTCATTGCATTGCGCTGCGAATAGATGACCGCACACCATATGGCGCGGTTCGAGTCGGTGATGGTACTGACATCTCTCTGGTTTCGATAAGTTTTTTCTCCCTCCCTTCGTAGGGGGTAAACAACCCCGGATCGGCAAGGATAAGTTCTTTAAGTTCGAGTGCGACAGAGGCACTCAATATATCCTTGTGTGGAGAAAAACGATGGTTGCAGTTATCGCTGGATCGGGCCTGGGAACACAAACGTCCACCACCGTCCTGGGTTCAAACGGATCCCTTCTCGACCCGAGGATCGGGCGCGGTACGGACCAGGCATACGTCAATGCGACGACGGGCAACTTGGTCATTCGGGGTCAGGATTCGTTCTTGGTCGGAGTTGGCTCCGATGTCTCGGTCAACCGATCCTATAACAGCCAGGGGGATCTGACTGACGATAACGGGGACAACTGGACGACCGGACTGTCGAAGAAGGTAACACTTTTGTCGGGCAGTTTGAACGCTGTTGGCAGTACCGTTGAGCGTCTTGATTGGGATGGCTCTCGAGCGATCTTTACCTATGACGGATCGGCAGGCGCCTACGTCTTCAAACGCCCGGATGGTCCCTCTGACACGATAAGCTCCAAGAGTGGAGTCTGGATCTGGACGCATGGCAGCACGCGCGCCGTCGAGCAATATGACGCGGGCAGCCAGGGGCGGATCGTTTCCAGTGTGGACGCCAGCGGCTACGGCGTGAGCTTTGGATACAGTGCCACAGGCCTATTGACGAGTGCCACGACGTCGAATGGGGAGACAACCTACCTGGATTACAGTGGCTCCCTACTCACTCAGGTACGTACCGTACGCCAGGTGGCGGGAGGTAGCGTCAATGAGACATCGGTCCGATACTTCTATGATGCGCAGAATAGGCTTCAACAAGTCATAGTGGACTTGACACCCGAGGACAACTCAGTTGCGGATGGCAGGACGTTTGTCACGACCTACACATACGATGGAAGTAGCAAGCGAGTATCTTCCATTAGCGAGAGCGATGGATCCAGGGTCGCGTTCACATATCAGAATACTGGTGGCGCGTACCGCGTTTCCGGCATCAGCGTTGTCGCTGCGGATGGGGTCAGCCGGGATACCCAAATCACCTACGATCTGACCGCACGTATCACCTCGGTCACGGACCAAGGTGGCGCTGTTTCCCAGATTCAATACGATGGCCAGAATCGGCTAACAAAGTCTACCGGTCCGACCGTGAATGGTGTACGGTCGGACGTAACCTATGCCTACGACGCCTCCGGATTCCTTGCCTCAACCAGCGACGCCACCGGAAAAACTGTTGTATTCGAGCGAGATAGCCGAGGCAACGTGGTTACTCAGCGGGACCAGTCCGGCAATACTGTTACGCGTACGTACAACACACACAATCAGCTCACATCCGAGACAGTCTATTTGGTACCGGACCCTGACGGGGCAGGAAGTCAAAAGCCCGGATCGCCGTTGACGACGAGGTACATCTACGACGAAAAGGATAACCTGAGATTTGTCGTCGCCTCCTCTGGGGCGGTTGTCGAGAATCAATATAATGCGATCTCGCAGAAGATTGCCGAGATTCGCTATTCGAAGAGCAGCTTCGATGTAAGCGGATTGGTAACGGATCAAGCGCCTACGCTGTCGCAGATGCAGGCATGGTCAGACAACACGGCAGATCGAACGGCTGTAGCGCGTGTCGATTACTTGTTCGACTTTCGCGGCAATGTCAGTCAAAAGACCACCTACGCACGTACGAGTGCTGCCGGTACCGGAATTTCCGATGGAACGGAGTCAACAATCGCATACGTCTACGACCATCATGGACGGCTACTCAAGACTGTCGGTGCGGACAACGGCATCACGCAGTGGACCTATGATGGACTCGGCAGGGTGCTGACGGTAACGGATTCCGCAAACCGCCAGACCGTTAATTTCTACGACGATGCTTCTCGAATCACGAAGGTTACGTATGCCAATGGGCTCGTAACAAGCAGCACATTCAACCAGGCCGGTGAACTGGTGAGTACGCAGCAGAGCACTGGAGGGCAAGTGCTGGCTACGACAAGCTTCAAATATGATCTCAACGGTCATCATTCGGCGACCATTGATCCAACGGGCAATGCAGCCTATTCTTTCTACGATGCCGCAGGGAGAGTCGCAGGCGAAGTATCCTCGGACGGCAATCTGACCGAGTACTGGCGCGACGCTTCTGGCCGGCTGACCCGAAGCATCCGATATGCCACCAGGCTGACCGATGTTCAACTGAACGCGCTTCGCGACGCGGTAGCGGCGGGCCGAGCCCTCGATCTGGCGGCGGCACGACCGCCGGCTGGAGCGGCCGACCGTTCGGAGTTCAATGCCTATGATGCAAATGGGGTGCTGGTCAAGTCGATCGATACCGAGGGCTATGTCAAGCAATACACATATGACGGTGCGGGCCGCCAGGTTTCGATGGTTAGATTCGCGTCGCGATACGCGACTAGTGGACTAGCCAACAGACCGAGACCCTCCGATATCTTGGTGGTCGCGGATGCCGCTAATGATCGCATCGCTCGTAGCTTTTATGATGCCGACGGACGTCTCGCTGGCGCGCTTGACGGAGAGGGATATCTCACCGACTATGAATATGACCGGGCAGGTCACCTTGTTCGCGAAACGCGATACGCGAACCGAGCCAATCCATTCGGCGCGTCATCCACTGTTGATTCACTCCGACCTAGCCTGTCGCCATTGTCGGATCAGACTATCCGGTATTTCTACGACGGGAAGGGTGAGAGGACTGCCACGCTAAGCGCGGATGGTCTCCTCTCCGAATCCCTTCGGGATAAGAAGGGAAATGTCACCAAAGTCATAGATTACGCCACGCGAGTCACCTATTCGGCCGGAGCCACGCTCGCAAGCCTTCGCCCCACGCAGAGCGCAGAGGATCGTGCGGTTCTTTCGACCTACGACACACTGAATCGTCTTTCGCAGACCACGAACGCTGATGGCCTACGTACCACGTTTTCTTATGACGCTGGCGGAAACCTGATTGAGCGCACATCCCAATCGGTGGTTGGGGGTACTGCAAGAAGCTACCGTGCTCGCTTTGATGCGCTTGGCAGAGTGGTCGCCGAACTTACTGGGGAAGGTGTCGCGGCGCTCGCCGCATTGACAAATCCCACGCAGGCAGCGATTGACCAAGTTTGGGCGACGCGAGGCCTATCGTACAGATATGACGCCGCAGGGCGCCGTGTCAGCACCACCGACGCTGCTGGGAATCGTACGCTGAGTTTCTACGATGCTGCTGGGCGGCCTGTGTTGACAATTAATGGTGCAGGTGAAGCGGTGGCGAACGAGTACAGCGTCACGGGGGATCTACTGGCCAGCACCAGGTATGCGGCCAAGTTTTCCGCGATGGCACTTCAGGGGATGAGCGGCGGCGCGATTACCGCATCCATCTCGACGGCACTGGCCGCTCTCCGCAATCCTGCTGCCGATACGCGCACGGAGTTCAAGTACGATAGACGTGGTCTTCAGTTCTCGTCGTCGACCGTTGGCGGCGGAAGTCTATCAAAGACGCTGAATGCCTTCGGCGAGGTCATCGAGACCGCAACGACGCTGAACACAACCGTATCGGCTATTTCTCGTTTTGTACGTGACAGACTTGGCAACGCTGTATCGCAAACGGATGATGTTGGTGGGCTGAATCGAGCCACCACGACAGAGGTCGATGCCTTTGGCCGACCGATTCGCGTCAAGGATGGCGGTGGCAACGTAACGCAGTACTCTTACGACAAAGCTGGCAGGACGGTTGCGATCAATCTCCCTGGGCAGCGTCTGACGACCTTCAGCCTGGATGTGTTTGGCCGCACTCTGACACAGAGCGATGCCTTGAATCGCTCTGTAAGAACGGTGTACAACCAAGCGGAAAGGTCAGTCACGACGACCACTGCGGAAGGTGTTCAGGTCAAGAAGTTCTACAATGAGTTTGGAGAAGTCCGCTCCACGCTGGAAGGCAACGGGGTGGCGAGGAGCTACGAGTTTGACCGGAATGGCCATATTGTCGCGACAACGACTTCCGCCGGCATCGCTCGCGACGAGTATGATGCCGCGGGACGATTGGCGTTCAGCGTCGATCGCGATGGACGTCGCGTCGCATATGAGTACGATGCGGCAAACCGGGTTTTGCGGGAACGGGTGGACCCCAGTGGCCTCAATCTCACAACGTCCTACGAATTCGATGGCCGAGGGCACAGGCTGAGCGTCACCAATGCCGGCGGCGTGCGCACGGAGACGACTTTCGACGCGGCCGGAAGGGTGAGCTCGATTCGGATTGATCCAACCGGCACGAATATCGTCACTACCTTCCTGTACGACGCGGCAGGGCGTCTGGTATCACGGACTGACGGCGCCGGGGCACTGGGCGCTCACACCATAGCATACGAATGGGACAAGCTAGGACGCCGCGTTGCCGAAATCGCAGATCCAAGCGGATTGGCGCTGCGCACAACCTATCGCTATAACAGCGCGGATCAGCTAACGTCAAAAGCAGACGCCCTTGGCTATTCTAGCCGCTTCGTCTATGACGCAGCCGGACGTCTTTCGTTGACCGTGGAGGCAGCAGGCTCGGTCGAGCGAAGAGTCTACGATGCGGCAGATCGTCTGGTTTCTAAGACCCGGTATACCAAGGCGATTTCAACTTCAGGCCTGGGCGACGCGATATCCACAAGCGATGTGGAGCCTCGCTTGGTACCGACACCGCTCACCGACAGGACGGAGCGTTCCGTCTACGACAAAGATGGACGGATTGCATACGCGATAGATGCGCTGAATCATATTACGAGCTTCACCTACGACAGCAATGGCAATGTTAGCGGAACGCTAAGACTAGCCAAGGTGGGATCGCTTCCAGCCGTGCTTGACGTCACAAGCATGTCTGCGTTGGTTGCCTCTCTTGCGGACGCGTCGGCCGATGTGGGGTCCTGGAACTCCTATGACGCAGCCAATCGCCTTCGATATAGAGTAGACAGTCTGGGCTATGTCACCGAATTGGTATACGACGGCGCTGGCAACGTGATAAGGGAGGTCGGGTACGCGCGAGCGATTGCGGTACCGCCATCGAGCACGATAGCCGATCTTGCGAAGAGTCTAATTCTGACGCCTTCCGAAGATCATGTGTTGAATAGTGTTCTTGATCGCGCTGGGCGAGTGTCTTACACCGTAGACGGATTGGGGTTCGTAACCAGGACGGATTACGATACGTCGAGCAGGCGCATTGGGTCCACCCGCTTTGCGGAGGCCATTGCAGTTGGCCAACCGGTTACGGAAGCAGCAATTTCTGGCGCGCTTCCGGCGGATGCGGCTCTCCGAGCTGTGACCACCCGAACTATCTTGGACAGTGCGGGGCGTGCCATATTCGTGGTGGATGCCTTGGGCTACGTCACTGCAAAGCAGTACGACGCGTCGGGCCATGCTATCGCAAGCACCCGTTACGCCAACGCCATCGCGAATCCGGCCGGCGCGAATGAGGCGACGCTTCGCCAGTTCGCATCCAATACAAGCCTATCTGGCGCAACGGCTGTTACATCATCCCGGTATGACGCGGAAGGTCGACTGATCGAGACCGTCGATGCGGAAGGTGGGCGGGAACGCTTCACGTACGACGGAGCAGGCAACAAGATCCTGTTCGTGAACAAGAAGGGCTACAGCTGGGTATATGGCTACGACGCAGCGGGGAGGCTTGTCTCGGAGACCACAGCGCCGACTCAAGTCTGGTGGTCGGGGGGAGGAATTGCCAGTCCTTCCCTATCATCAACTACGGTGGCTGTGCAGACGACATTCTTGTATGACGCTCTTGGACAGCTTACCTCACGTACAGAGGCTGCGGGTAGCGTCAGTGCGCGTACTACTTACTATGACTACGATCCCATAGGAAATCAGGTGTCGGTGAGATTTCCTGACGTTGCAATCTATGATCCGGCGACAGACAGGCTGAGTGTGACGGACGGCGCGCGTCACGAGAAAATCGTCTCGCCGACAAGCATTGTGACATTCGATGCATTTGGCCGGGCCGCAGTGAATCGCGATGCTGGCGGAAACCTGTCTTACAAGGTCTATGACAAGCTTGGCAGAGTTATCGGGGAAATAGACGCCGAAGGGTATGTCATACAGAATCGCTATGATGCATTCGGTAACAAGATATCCATTACTCGTCTTTCCCAACGATTTAATCTGCTTTCGCGAAGCAATCCAGCCGCACCCATCACAAACATCGAGTTTGATAGGTTGCTTGGGGACCTGCCTGGGTCGAGCCGAAGCAGCGACAGGACAGTAAAGAACAGCTACGACAAACTGAACAGGCTGGAGACTGTAGTTGAGCCGGAGGGATACAATTTCGATTCTCTAGAAGTAGGGGCAGCTTCATCCTATATCGCAGGGAAAAAGACTATCAACCTCTACGATGCGTTCGGTAACGTCCGGAAGCAATCTATCCTGGCAAATATGGTCCAGAATAGATGGAGCGATACTTACTATTACTACGACAAAAATAATAGATTGACGGCCGAGGTAAACGCGCTTGGCTATCTTACGCGCTACGAATTTGACGCTAATGGAAATAATTCCAAAAAAATCGAGTTTGCGAGAAGGTTCCCAGGAGGCTGGTCCATTTCCGGATATCCTGAACCACTGCGAGCATGGGGAGGCTCGGCAGAATCAAAAGTATATGGGCAGGATCGCGTCACAGAATATTATCATGATCGACTCAATCGCAAGACCTCAGAAATAAGGAAAGGCATTGAGTACGATTATGTAGACCCGGCAAATAATTCTATAGCAAGGCGTATTGCAGATTTCGCGACGCACTATCGATATGATGTGCTTGGAAATCAAATTGCAGTGTTGGACGATTCCGGGGGGGCCACCTACACATACTATGATGCTATCGGTCGTATTTCCGCTGTCGTAACGCCTGACCGCCTGCTCGATGCATCAACGGGTCGCTCCGGAAAGCAGTTGATTGAGTTCAATCGCGATATCTTTGGAAATGTCGTCCGCCAGACAAAGTACTTCAATGCGCCAACGAGCGCGAACGAGACAGGCTATGCGGGTGGCGGTTCCAATGGCGACGTCGATGAGATCGAGCTTTCGGTATTCGATCGGCATAACAATCGCATAGGCACCAGTCTGAATGGTGCTGTCTCGGAGGCGTCATTCGATGTGTTCGGAAAAAAAGCGCGCGAGTGGTCTCTGTTCAAAGCTGCTTCAGGAGAGCCCGCGGTATATAAGACAGCGGTCTTCAAGTATGACCGGCTTGGACGTCTTACGGAGACGCTGCTGCCGTCTAGCACTGCGTCGCCTGTCACGCAGGTACAGAAGCTCAATGACACGAGTGATGTTGGAAAGCTGTTGGACGAATATGGACTGATCGTGAATGCATTCCACGATGAGACCGGTCGAGGCAACTACTTCAACACGTCGTCCGGAACATCGGAAGGCCAGTTCATCATGCTGCGAGGTGCCATCGATTCATATCGTGCCACCGGAGACGCGCGATGGAAGACGATCGTCGACAAGCTGTCGACGAATCTGCTTGAGGCGATGTATTTTACCGATACGCCACCGGATCAGGCAGGTGAGAAGAACATGTTCGCTCCTCATTGGCTTTATGCTGCGAAGAGCGATTTCGTTAGCGACGAGATTCACTACGGTCAATCGTTTGAAGTATCGAACGGTGAATTGCTGATCCCGGAACGGGGGGATACGCATGGCGAACTGGTCCGTAGCATCTTCCACGCACGCACGCTAGATAGTGAGTATGTTTGGGACAACCCACATTCCCAGCTCAAGACCGCCCCGGGCGCGCGCAAGATTTCCATCGCTTCTCAGGAATATGTGCCCGGCGTGGGTACGAAGGTCAGGCTCTCCGAGAACGTAAGCGGCAGATGGTTGCTTACCTATACGACACAGACCGGAGAGATTGTCCGAAAGGGGGAGCCGTACGAAGCATGGCCCTATTGGCATAAGTTGGGCGCAAACGAGATAGACTCTGCACTGGATGTGCTCACCTGGGCCTATGACGCCTTTACGGAGCTGCACTCCCTGACACTGGATCCGAAGTGGGAGAAAGCGGCGGCTGCGACGAAGATCACTGCAAACATCGCCTATCGATACGACGATGGACGCACGTGGCTAAGGCCGACAGTCGGTAAAACCCCGTTTGATATCGGCGGTACGTTCAAGTACGTGACACCGGGGCGTGCAGAGCCGAACTGGAGCCGGGATTCCATGGGGAACGCAGTCATTGATATCCCGAAGGATAGCGGTGACGTCCAGTATGGCTACGGCATGAATACAGTACTGGATGGTGACGATATCCTTATCGAGGTCGGATCGGACCGACCTCTGGGGATGGAGGTCTTCATTGATACGAAAGAGGGGGTGTGGCAGGGACGGTACTCGAAAGTCATCATGCTGGCTGGCACAGGCATGCAGACGTTTCGTATACCGCTGTCGGAGTTCAAGCCCACGTATGCGGAATCTGGGGTCCACCGTACCAATGATGATAGAAATTCCTCTGCCGGCTTGGCGGCGGGTACCCGTGCTTATGCTATCGGCCTGCAGACAAATGCGTTCACATCAATCACGACGGCATCGGAGAATCAGCAGTATAACGATTGGGTTAGGAGTGGCGGGTGGAATTCAGGCAAGGCTTTCATTCTGAGTTATGAAGGCAAAATGACGGTCGGACGCCTTCGTCCGGCTTCGCAGAAGCCGCTGACTTTCGATCCTCCTCCCAGGGTCGTAGGGAGTCAATGGTTCTATCCGACCAGTTCGTCCAGTGCCTTCGATTTGCCCGGGACTTGGGAGTGGCATAGCCGATCGGGCCCCGTCCAATGGGTACGTAATTCGCAGGGGGAGATTACGGCGAGTTTCGCGGCAGGTAGTGGCGAGGCGCAGTTGGGAATGGGGTTCGAGCAGAAACTGGCAGGAGATTCGCTCGTTATCGAGGTTGGCTCCTCCATTTCGCAGAAACTGACCGTCTTCGTCGATCCGATAAAAGGGGATTGGCAGTCCAGGCGATCCGTTGAAATCCAGCTGACTGGGACTGGAGTACAGCGCATTGTTATTCCGCTCTCGCAGTTTGGACTCACTACCGGAAATTCCGTATTCACCGTCGGCATCAACGATAAGGAAGCAGCGGAACACGCGCTGACGCTGCGTCGTGTCGCCCAGGCGAACGGGAGTGAGACACCATTGGCGCCGTGGTTGTACGGAACAACAACAAGCAATGCCTTCGACATCGAGGGGAGCTGGTCCTATGCAAACCGATCGTCCGGCGTTGTAAGCTGGGTTCGCGATGCAAATGGCCACATCTCGTCGGACCTAGCAGCGGGCACAGGTGAAGCCCAGTTCGGCCTGGGAATAACCCAGGCGCTCAGCGGCGACTCCGTGGTTGTGGAGATCGGGTCATCCGTGCCGCAGTCTGTAAGCATCTTCATGGATCCGGTCAAAGGCGAATGGCAATCCAGAAAATCCGTCCCGATTCAGCTGGCGGGAACCGGGATTCAGCGGTTCGTGCTGCCGCTCTCGGCATTCGGACTCACTAAAGGGACAACAATCTACGCAGTTGGGGTGACAGACGCGCACAGCGCTGCGCATAAGCTGACAATCAAGCAGATTGGGCAATTGGCCACCCTGCAGCGGATTGCCTACGCGCCAGCCGCTATCCCTTTTACGGCAAATTTCACCGGTGAGCCTCAGCAGTTGATTGGCTGGCGAGGGCCCATCTATATGGGTTACCAGTCACCCTCTATGTGGAATACGCTGGGGGATGCTGGCGCGTTGTCGTCGTTGATCCAGATGCTGAACGCGTCTCAGAACGACTATCAGCTTCAAACCGGGAAGCGCGGTCCATTCACGCCGGTCTTCTATCCCGAACGCAGCGATGGCGAGCAGTACGGGCAGGCGAATACCTTCGGCTGGGACGGCCCCGACCCCAACACCGGTTGGGGTGGCTATCAATACCGGATCCTGGAGGATACGGCTCGATACTGGCAGAAGAAACCGTCCGATGCCGCGGCCGGTGGCGTGGTGATGGACTTCCTTGGCTGGATCAATGAAAACTGGACGGATCCGGCAAAGTATCCACCAAGCGATTTCCCGAAGGTGATCGAAGGCCGTCATGCCGGCAGTGGCTATGGCACGGGTAAGATTGTTCGCCCCTCTACCGCTAACGGTTACGTCTATAAGGCTGTACAAGGTGGGACTTCCGCCGGTGCAGAACCGGCGTGGCCCAAGACCATCGGCGCTCGCGTGTCTGACGGCGCTGTAGTGTGGGAGTGCGTTGGGTACGATTACGGAACGGCTTTTGGTACGTACTCGTCGCCGCACGAGGTCGCGCTGTTCCTACGTGCCGCTTTGTATGCGGACCTGGCGGGCGGAAACCAAGCCATTACCCGACCCCTCATCAAACGGTGCCTGGCATTTCTTGATGGTACGAGGGCAACTGGAGACATGGCAGGCACATGGTCTCCGGACCCAAAGAACCATCAATGGTACGGATTCTGGTCGGGAGAGATATCAACGACACTGGCCGTGGCGCAACAGCAGGGGGGAGGCATTCTCGACGCGATAGGCTTCGACAAGGCCAAGCTTGGTGTTTGGCAGGCTGACAGCGCGTCCTGGATCCTGAACAACAGCAGTACCGAAACGCGAAAACTAAGCTTCTTTGAAGGAACGAAGGAGCAGGTGGCCTACAACGCATTCGGCGAAACCGTTGCCAAAGGCATTGACGATGGTTGGCAGGAGTATTACCGCTATGACAATGCGGGCCGACTGTGGGCAAGCAATGAGGACGGTATTAATCGCATCTTTCTCCACGATCTGTCCGGCAATGTCACTCAAAAAATTGAGAGCCGGCAAGTCGATCTGTCCAGTTACACGTCTGCGCAAAGTGCCGCCGGATTGTCGGCGGGTCTTGCGATGCGAACGACTGTTGTCTTCGATGCAATGGGAAGGACAATTCGTGAAATTTCACCTTCGTTCTCCAATGAGGGAGTCGCCGGCACAATTAATCCTATTCAGTATTTTGAAACCGATCGCTGGGGAAATCGTACGGCTGTCAGCGATAAACGTGACGGGTCTTGGGTAACACGATTTACATATAATGTAAGGAATCAGAAGTTGACGGAAACCGGACCGGTCTCAGTTTTTATGAAAGAGCAGGGTGGTACGGTTTACACAGCTTCTCAGAATAGGACGGCTGCTGTTGGATACAATTTGGCTGGACAGAAGATATTCGATCAGGATGCCAATGGCAATGTGACGGCCTATATCGTAAATTCCGCTGGGGCGTTGCTGAAGACAATCTATGCGGATGGCGCAGTAGACGCAATAACCTACGACTCTCTCGGTCGCGTTGTATCGCAAAGCGATGCGTTGGGTCGAAAGTGGGATCTTTCCTATGATCGTCAGGGCCGTATGATCAGCCGGGCGGGCCCCGATGGGACTCGATCGTACAGCTATGATCTAGCTGGGAACCTGACGCAGGAGATCCGCGGGGATGGCGCCAAGTATCGCTATACCTATGATACCGAAGGGCGCGTCCTGAAGGCATCCATTCCCCTTGGGCAAGCCACGCTGTATGAGTATGACAAGCGGGGAAACAAGATCAAGGAGACCGGGCTTAATGCCGATGTTGCAACCTGGAAATACGACTACTTTGGACGGCTGCAGGCGCACCGTGATATTGGTGGGGCAGACCACCACTACACCTATGACTGGGCATCAAATCTACTGAAGACGACGAATTCACGCGGTGTCGCTATTGACTATGTGTATGGGCAGAATAATCGCCTTATTCATATCTACGACGGTAGCCTAACAGGCGTTGGTACCGGCTCGTCTCGTGGCGGACACACGCAGTATGAATATGACGCTAGCGGCAATCGTATTCGCGAGGCATTTTCGCTGGCCGGTACGGTCTACAAGGACACTCGGCTAACCTACGACGAGCAGGGGCGGATTTCATCAGCCGTTGACGCCCATTTCTCAATATCCTATCGATATGATGCAGCGGGAAATAGGCGGAATATCTCGACCAGCTACACCGCGATGACTGGTTCGGCCACCACGGAGGACATGTGGTATGGCTATGACTCCAGGAACCGGATGACGCTGGCTGATGGCTATCTCAGCAATAATGTGCTTACTATTGGCGCTGGGCGTGGTAGTCGTATTTCCTACGACGCAGTGGGCAATCGAAAGACTGTCAATGAACTCGCGAAGGACGGGACGTCCGTCAATGAAGAATACGCATACGACATTGGGGATCGGTTGACCTCAACCAAGCGCAATGGCGTTGTGGTGAATGTCAGGGACTATATTAATGGTCGTGTAACATCTATTGTTAACTACAATTCCAAGGGTGAATATCAGAGTCAGGAGCTACTTGATTATAATGATAATGGATGGCAGCGACAGAGAACCGTAAAGACAAGTTCGTGGCCTGCGACATTCGAGGATATCTATACCTACACGATAGATCCGTACGGGAATGTTGCTGGCTATACTGCCACTCATCGTGGCAATATGGACCGCGGGAATTCCTACTCGTATAAGCAACAGTACGACAACGTATTCGAGAAGTTCGGTACTTATAAGCAGCAAACGTCGGCGATGCGAAACATCACCGGTTATGGTGGGCTAATTAAAAACAAGAGCGTCGTCACATTTGATGCTAATGGAAATGCGAAGTCGATGGTCGATGACTCAAAATCATCGAGAAATGTAGATTATATTACGGATTTCGAAGGGCATATTTATACTTCGAAGAGCAGCGCAGGAACCGAACGCTTCTTCTTTGTTGGCGGGCAGGAGATGGGCTCGAGCAAGGCTGGCGCCCATGGTACACAAAGCTATTTCGAGCGAATTGCAGAGGGCAACCCTGCCAATGCGCCCACCACCTATACGGTTGGTGCGGATGACACGCTACGAGGTATCGCAAGTACTCTCTGGGGAGATGCGAACCTCTGGTACCTGTTGGCTGGCGCGAATTCAATCGACACGGATGGCAATACCCGTCCTGCCGAGGGGAGAGTTCTCGCTGTGCCATCCCGCGTCACGAACCTGAACAACACAGCAGAGACATTCAGTCCGTATAGCGCTTCACGGGTGATAGGCGACACCAATGCGTTTGCGGGAGATCCCCCGGAACTCAAGCAGGAAAGCAGCGGTGGCGGCGGGATCTTTGGAGCGATTCTGCGCATTATTGCCATTGTCATTGTGGCGATTGTAGTTACGGTATTTACCGCGGGCGTTGCGGCAATTGCGTTCGGGGCGGCGGCTTCGGGGGCGAGCGTGTTCGGTGCGGGTACAGCCGTGTTAACCGGGACATGGGCGGGTAGCGCGGTGGGCGGTATCGCTGCGGCTGCTGTGGGCGGCGCTCTAGGCTCGGTTGCGGCGCAGGGCGTCGGTATGGCACTGGGTATGCAATCGAAACTCAATTGGAAGGGGGTGGCCGTCAGCGCTATTGGGGCCGGGTTGGGAGCGGCCAGTGCCCGGTATGTTGAAAGTGCGCTGAGAGTCGCAGAAATGGGGGTGGACGCCACCCAGGCGGCGATCGGCGCGGTTCATGCGGCGACCTCGCAGGCAGCGAACATCCTGGTGGGGCAACAGAGTCGATTCGAGTGGGCAGCGGTTGCGGCAGCAGCGATTGCGGCGCCACTTGCCTCTCGGATGGTCGAGAATGTGATACGACCTGCGGCGGAGGCACTGGAGCTCGTTGTTGGTGACACCGTAAGGCGCGCCACGCAGTCAGTGACCTATCAGGCTGTTGGAGGAATGGTCGCGCGCGAGGGGCGTTTTGAGGCTGCGCGGGCGTTGGCTGATGCGTTTGGCAATGCATTGGGTAATAGCTTGGTTAGCAACTTCAGCGAGGCAGCGAGTTCGCGGGAAGATGTGCTGGGCGACAAGATTGCGGAACTGCAACGCTCGCCTATCTGGAATGATCCGCCGATGGCCGCTAGCCCGAGTGGCGGTGGTTACCACTGGAGCGATATAGGGCAACCGCAGACCCAGGCGGATCGATATGCGCGGTGGTACGGTGGCGAAGCAATCAATATCCGAGCCACCGGCGTCGATGTGCCGATTAATGGCCTCGGTTGGACTCGGTCGCAAACCATCCCGGTTCTGCCCGATGGTACCGTGGTGGCGCAGAGCGCAGACGCGGCCGACTCGAGGTTGAGGGTTGAGAAGGCAGCGGGTGACGATGGTGAGCCGCCGGCAATTCCGGGATATGACGTTTCGTCTGTGCAGAGCTATCGGGATGGAGGGCGTAGCATCTATTACACACCCGGCGCGGTAGTAGCCCCTGCTCAGCCGCACCCAACCGCGACAGGCACTGCAGCGAATGCAGTGCCTTATCCGAGCGCTATCGGTACGCGGCTGCAGGAGGTTGACGCGCCAGACGTGAGCTTTGCGGCCACGGGTGGGCGTGACCCTCAAGGTTTGCCCAGTGCGTTGCTGGACACCGGCAAGGTTGCCTGGAACACGGGACTGAGCATTGTCGAAAGCGGCGTGAATATACTTAGCGGAGCACTGCCCGGGTATCCTGACTACGTTCCATTCGCAGATGGCTTGCGTGGAAAATATGACAGCCCCGTTTTTGGAGGGGGGCTGGAACTAGTCGCAGGAATGGGTATGCTTCGGGGTGCGGGCCCGTCGAAAGCTGCCGCTCCTACCGCTACGACTAGCGGCTGGTCACAGCTATCAAGTAGAGGGCGTTCGTACATTCGAGACGTCGAGTTACAAACGGGCATGAAGCTAACCAAGGAGCAACGAGTGCTTCTTGCTGACAACCTACGTACTAACAAGTACAGTAGACTAGGATCCGAAGCGGTTACAGCGCATAGAACTCAGTTCAACAGCGTGAAGAATGACTTGATTAAAGAGTGGGAGATGAAGACTGGTCGGATATGGCCGACTTACAGTGCAGATGTCCCGTCGAAAAATGGTATTACAATATCGCGCAAAGAAGGTGCGCCGTATGATGCCCATCACCTCATTGAGAATAGCTACGGAGGGCCGAATCAATGGTGGAATATTCACCCAGCACGTTTCCCTGAGCAGCACCAGGGCGGGATTCATAGAACGGGTAGTCCAGCTAGAAGTATATTCGAATAGTGGGGTTAATAATGGCAAATTATAGTGATTTGGTGTCTATAAAAGGAACGGGTACTTCATTTGACAAGCTGGTTCCTTTGGATAGCTCGAAATTGGCTCAACTTAGATCCATATACGGTGCGTTGCCAGCGGATTACACGTCGTTTCTGTCCGCTGTGGGATTCGGAGAGCTAGGGCAGGCGGCGTATATGCTGTACGGTGGTCTGCTGGAGCCGACGGAAGTATATGGCGATGTTCCAGACCGTCTTAGTGGGGTTCTTTTATTCGGGGATGATTTTCAAGGTTTTAATACTGGTTTTTATAAAAGTGATTGGAAGGTAATCGAGATCGATCCAACTAATATGCGGGAAAATGTAGTGGCGTCAAATTTTGAAGAGTTCATCCGAAGGAAGATCACGGAAGTCTGATCTGCTGCTGTTGGATACAATTTGTCTGGACAGAAGATGTTCGATCACGACACGAATGGAAATGTTACGGCCTATTTCGTAAATTCCGTTTGGGTATTGATGAAGACGATTTATGCGGATGGCGGCGCCGTAGACGCAATAAGCTATGACTCTCTCGGTCGCGTTGTATCGCAAAGCGATGCGTTGGGTCGAAAGTGGGATCTTTCCTATGGTCGTCAGCCAGTCCCCGATGGGACTCGATCCTACAGTTAGGATTTAGCTGGGAACCTGACGCAGAGATCCGGGGGGGTGGGGGCCAAGTATCGCTATACCCATGATGCCGAAGGGCGCGTGCTGAAGGCGTCCATTCCCCTTGGGCAAGCCACGTTGTATGAGTAGACAAGCGCGGAAACAAGATCAAGGTGACCGGGCTTAGTGCCGATGTTGCAACCTGGAAATATGACTACTTTTGGCGGCTGCAGGCGCACCGTGATATTGATGGTGCAGACCACCACTACACCTATGACTGGGCGTCAAATCCACGAAAGACGACGAATTCATGCGGTGTCGCAATTGGCAATGCACTGGGTGCGAGTCTGGTACAGCAAAACTTGAGCGGGTCGAACCTGCCGGCGTGGCAGCAGCGGATACTAGACGCGCAGGTGGACCCCGTGACTGGCGTTTCACGTAGTGCCGGCGTGCCGTTTGCCGCGGAGGCCATGCACGAAGCGCGTGTGGCTGATTTGCGTGCCATGGCAGGTGAGGAGTTGAGGGGCCCAATCAACAGGCAGCCACCCGACATCAATCTCCCAGAGGGAACATTTGGTACGGCAGTTCGGGGCGACGCTGGCACTGGTGTTCAGGCGTATGCAGTTCCTTACCCCAATGTAGTTGGAAGACCACTATCAGAGTCCGATGTCAATATTGTCACCAACCAAAGGGGGGCAACGTTGGATGCAGCGCCCGGGCTTGGTGAGGGATTGATGCGCGTTGGCAACGCATACCTGGATGGTAGAATTGACTTCTCCGGCGCATTGAAAATGGGCGCTGAACAGGTTCGCTCGAGTTGGACCACGGCGCATCCCAAGCAAGCTGTACTTGATACCGCGACCGAGGTGTCCGCGTGGGGTGTGAGTCGAGGTGGCTTTGTTGGTGCTGCTGCACTTTATGGAGGCAGCGGTGTAGGAGGTTTTGCAGACGGGCTGCTGCCAAACTCGCCGGCAGAAGCTCTGATCGGCGCGGGGCTTGTGCCGATCGGTGGCCCCCTGATGGGGAAGGCTGTCAGTGGGCTGAATAGTCTAGCTGCTCGAAGCGCCTTCGCTCTGAAGGCCTTTGCGGCCACCATCATCGGTGGCTTCGGTAGCGGTATCCCATCGGGAAAAATTTCGCTCTGGAGCGAACTCTAGTGCAAAATTACATAATAACAGTTATGATATAAATTGAGGTATCATCGAAACATGGCGTTCTTAGGAGTGCATCTTGGTTTCAAGACTGGGGCTAGCTCGCATTGGTAATGTCCGGCTCGCATATGAGTCACTGGGCTCGGACACGGATCCGCCCGTCGTGATGATTCACGGACTTGGTCAGCAACTGACGGGATGGCCGGATGCTCTGATTGAAGATATCGTGCCGGCGCTATCGGGGGATCCGGTTTGACAATCGCGACATTGGCAAGTCAAGCCGGCTGAGCGGCAGGCCCCGTCTAGCCTCGCTTCATTTGCTGACGCAACTGGGGTTGACCGGGAGTGCGCCGTACTCCCTGGATGACCTGGCGCACGGCACCGTCAGCCTGAACTCAATTCCGGCCATGCTCGGGCCGCTTGGAGGAGAACCGGCATGAACGTGATTGCTTTGGGAGGCTGCGGCCTCATGGGCCGGCATTTTGTCGAGACGGCGATCAAGCTCAAGGCCTTTACCCGGCTTACCATCGCCGACAGAAACGTGGGTGCGGCCCGAGACTATGCGCTTGCACTGAGGCATCCATCCATAGATTCCATGGAGGTGGACGCACGCGACCGTGTGGCCCTGACGAATGTCCTGAGGCAATACGACGTCGTGGTATCGACCATCGGCCCATATTACCTCTTCGGCACGGCGGTGCTCGAGTGCGCAATCGATGCGGGTTGCCACTACATCGACATCTGCGACGATCCCGAGCCGACTCTGGCCATGCTGGGTCTGCACGCCAAGGCCGAGGCCGCGGGGATCACTGCGATCATTGGTATGGGGGCAAGCCCGGGTGTTTCCAACTTACTGGCGAGCACGGCGATCCGGCAGGTGGGTGCACCACATCGTGTGGTGACAACCTGGGGAAGCACTTCGCGCGCGAAGGAGGAAGAAAACGCGGACTCCGAGATGGGCGCAGCACTGGAGCACTGGGTCGAGCAAGTCACCGGACGTATTCCAGTGTTCAGAGCTGGGGAAATCGCATTTGGGAGTCCGCTCGCCGAAATCCGCCTTGACGTGCCTGGCGTAGGGACGGTCAAGGCCCATACCGTGGGTCACCCCGAACCTGTCACTCTGCCGGGCACTTTTCCATCCATCCGTGAAAGCGTCAACGCGATGGTGCTCTCTCATGGCCTGGCCGGTGTACTGAAGGTGTTGCAGGCCCGGGTGGACAAGCACGGGCAGACGGTCAAGGAGGCTGCGGAACTGTTGCATACGATTTTGGTGAGCAAAGACCTGTCCGGGCTCTCGTTTGGTGAGTCGATGTACCTGTTGAAACGCTCACTCGCGGAGACTCTGTTTGGCAGGCGCTACATCCCCGCCGAGATGGCTGCCATAGCGGAGGGCAGGAAGGGGAAGAAGCGGCATATCTGCAGCGCTTGGTTGAATGGCGAAATCCCTGGCGGAATGGGGCCAAATACCTGCATCCCGACGGCGGTTGCGCTAATCATGCTGGCAAGGAACCAGATTAGCAAAAGGGGGGTAAGTGCCCCCGAGGCTGCGATACCAGCCGATGCGTTCTTTGGGCACTTAGGCCCATTTGTCCGCCTTCGTGATCCGAATCAGCCGGTCGTCGCCCTTCGTGAAGCCTTTGTGCAATAGC
>NZ_JBYOJU010000067.1:0-42263 GCF_057798855.1 Cupriavidus sp. 96C5-1
GCGCGGTGGCCCCGGCTTGAGGCGAGCGCCCCCAATCTGGAGCCACCGCGCCCACGACGAAACCAATGCCGTTCATGATCGGGTGGCCATATAAACTGGTAACGGCAGATGCCTGAATGGGCAAGCGAGATTGTCATTCAGGGGTCGTACACTGAAACCACCGTCATTCGTAGTGGCAACGCCGTTCGTGCCGGTAGCGCCAGCAGTTTATTAGAACTGTCGCGCCCACCACGAATCCGCAAAGCCAGCAAGCCCGACACGCCAGCCTCCTGCAAGGATCGCTTTCTTTTGGTTACTTTTCTTTACGAGTAAAGAAAAGTGACACCTCCATGTGCCCGAGGGCCTGACAGAACACCGCCTTTAGGCCCTGCAAACCCAAATCAGGTCCCTACAAACGCAATATAGAGTAGAGCAGAAGCCCCCAATCACCCAACCCTGCCGCGCTCCAAATACGGATCCCCAAACCCAAGCGCCTGCAGCGTCTCCGTCTCGATCGCCTCCATCTCCTCCGCTTCCGCATCCTCCTCATGCTCATAACCCTGGGCATGCAGCACACCATGCACGATCAGGTGCGCATAATGCGCCTCGAGCGTCTTCTTTTGCTCGCGGGCTTCCTGCTCCACCACCGGGCAGCACAGCACGATATCGCCGCTGACCGGGTCGGTCTCATGCTCGGCGTAGGCGAAGGTCAGCACATTGGTCGCATAGTCCTTGCCCCGGTAGCTGCGGTTCAGGCCGCGGCCTTCTTCCTCGCCGACAAAGCGGATGGTCAGCGCGGCGTCGGCGTACAGCGCCGACTTCACCCAGGTCTGCACCTTGCGCTGGGTCGGCAGGCCGCGCCGGCCCTTGATGCCGTCGCCGTACTGCAGCGCCAGTTCCAGCGCGGGCGGCGTGGCGGGGGTGCCGGTGGTGGTGACCGTCGGCGTGGCGGTCACGGCCACGGAAAGCGCGTCGTGGTTGTCCGGGCGGACCAGCAGGCCGGCCTGCTGGCGGTCGTCGGTGTGCTCGGCCAGCAGCGCGAGCACGCCGTCGGCGGCCTGGGACAGGTCCACGGTGATGCTGCGGCCGTCGGGCAGCTGCACGCGCACGGCGTGCGCCTGGGTCTTGCGGGCGCGCCCGTTGGCGTCGAACAGGATCAGGCTGGCGGGGGAGGTGTTGGCGTTCAATTAAGCATCCCTGTGTTGGGCGTGATATTCGTCATACGCATCGACGATGCGCGCCACCAGCGGATGGCGCACCACGTCGATGCTGGTAAAGCGGGTCATGGCCACGCCGCGCACGTCGCGCAGCACGTGCTGCGCTTCCACCAGGCCGCTCTTCTGGCCGCGCGGCAGGTCGATCTGGGTGGTGTCGCCGGTGATCACCGCCTTGGAGCCGAAGCCGATCCGGGTCAGGAACATCTTCATCTGCTCGGGCGTGGTGTTCTGCGCCTCGTCCAGGATGATGAAGGCGTGGTTCAGCGTGCGTCCGCGCATATAAGCCAGCGGCGCGATCTCGATCATCTGGCGCTCGAACATCTTCTGCGTGCGGTCGAAGCCGAGCAGGTCGTAGAGCGCGTCGTACAGCGGGCGCAGGTAGGGATCCACCTTCTGCGCCAGGTCGCCGGGCAGGAAGCCCAGGCGCTCGCCGGCTTCCACCGCCGGGCGCGTCAGCACGATGCGCTTGACCGCGTCGCGTTCCAGCGCGTCCACCGCGCAGGCCACCGCGAGGTAGGTCTTGCCGGTGCCGGCCGGACCGATGCCCAGGGTGAGGTCGTGCGACAGCACGTTGCGCAGGTAGTCGCGCTGCATCGGCGTGCGTCCGTGCAGCCCGGTGCGGCGCGTGTGCAGCACCGGCGATTCGTCCTCGAAGGCGTCCGCCTCGGCGGTGGCGCCATCCGGCACATAGGTGCCGTGCGCGGCGACCTGGCGCGCCTCGACCAGGCCGAGCTGCACGTCGTCGATCGACAGCGCGGTGCGGGCCTGGTTGTAGAAGTGCTCCAGCGCGGCGGCGGCGTCGCGGGCGTAGGCGCCGCGCACTGTCATGCGGTGGCCGCGGCGCTGGATGGTGACGTCGAGCGCCTGCTCGATCTGGCGCAGGTTTTCGTCAAGCGGCCCGCACAGGTTCTGCAGGCGGGCGTTGTCGTCCTTGGGGGCGACGAATTCGGCTGAGGGAATTTTCATCTGGGAACGGATGGCGGCTTCTGGCGTTCGCTTCGGGCGCACCGCCTGCCGGCGGCAGCCGGCAGGCGGGCCTGGACTGGATTACTGGCGCACCACGATCTCGCCGCGCAGCGAGTGCGGGAAGGCTTCGGTGATGGCCACATCCACCATCTCGCCGACCAGGCGGTCGCGGCTGGCCTGGGGTACGCCCGGCAGGGCGAAGTTCACCACGCGGTTGTTCTCCGTGCGGCCGTGCAGCTCGGTGGGGTCCTTGCGCGCCGGGCCTTCCACCAGGATGCGCTGCACCGTGCCGACCATGCCATGGCTGATGCGCTGCACGTTTTCCTCGATGGTGGCCTGCAGGCGCTGCAGGCGCCGCAGCTTGACCTCCTGCGGCGTGTCGTCGGCCAGGTTGGCCGCCGGCGTGCCGGGGCGCGGGCTGAAGATAAAGGAGAAGGAGGTGTCGTAGCCGATCTCCTCGATCATGGCCATCAGCTTTTCGAAGTCCGCTTCGGTCTCGCCAGGGAAGCCGATGATGAAGTCGGACGACAGCGACATGTCCGGGCGCAGCGCGCGCAACTTGCGGATGATGCTCTTGTATTCCAGCACGCTGTAGCCGCGCTTCATCGCCATCAGGATGCGGTCCGACGCATGCTGCACCGGCAGGTGCAGGTGGTTGACCAGCTTCGGGCAGCGCTCGTACATTTCGATCAGGCGCGGCGTGAATTCCTTGGGGTGGCTGGTGGTGTAGCGGATGCGCTCGATGCCGGGGATCTCGGCCACGTATTCGATCAGCAGCGCGAAGTCGGCGATCTCGCTGGTGCCGCCCATGGCGCCGCGATACGCATTGACGTTCTGCCCCAGCAGCGTGACTTCGCGCACGCCCTGTCCGGCCAGCCCGGCGATTTCCGCCAGCACGTCCTCGAACGGGCGCGAGACTTCTTCGCCGCGGGTGTAGGGCACCACGCAGTAGCTGCAGTACTTGGAGCAACCTTCCATGATGGAGACGAAGGCGCTCGGGCCTTCCACGCGCGCCGGCGGCAGGTGGTCGAACTTCTCGATCTCGGGGAAGGAGATGTCCACCTGCGAATGGCCGGTCTGGCGGCGGCGGCTGATCATGTCGGGCAGGCGGTGCAGCGTCTGCGGGCCGAACACCACGTCGACATAGGGCGCGCGCTTGACGATGGCCGCGCCTTCCTGGCTCGCCACGCAGCCGCCCACGCCGATCACCAGGTCCGGCTTGAGCGCCTTGAGCGCTTTCATGCGGCCGAGTTCGGAGAACACCTTCTCCTGCGCCTTCTCGCGTACCGAGCAGGTGTTGAAGAGGATCACGTCCGCATCTTCGGGGTTGTCTGTCTTTTCCAGGCCTTCGCTGGCGTGGAGCACGTCGACCATCTTGTCCGAGTCGTACTCGTTCATCTGACAGCCGTAGGTTTTGACGAAGATTTTTTTCATGGTGCCGATCTCAGTGGTTGACCTGGGGGCATCAGGGTTTGGGGGACTAAAACCGTCCGGTGCCAGGGCGGGTTGCCATGGCCCGGACGACGATCATTGGGCTGCCTTCTGTTCCTGCTCGCTCAGCACCCAGGCCGTCAGCAACTGGCCGTAGAGGTCGAGCTTGTAGCGCACCGGCAGTTTCTGGCCTGCCACCGCGCCGATGGCCAGCAACTGGTTGTCGGTGCCGAACAGGCGTAGCCCGGGCGCCACGCCAACGGTCTTGCCGTCCAGCGTTGCCGACTGCGGCGCGCCTGCCGACGGCGCGGCGAGCACCAGTCTTGCCTTGGCCGCGTCGGCCGGAATCACGCGCAGCAACTGCTGGGCCTGCGCCGTTGCCGGCAGCAGCGCCGCGCCCAAGGCGAGCGATGCGGCTAGCAGGGTGGCCCGGGCGAGCAGGGCAGGGCGCGCGGCACGGTTGGCTGGCATGGAGGCTCCGGCGAAAACGGTTCGGGAATCGGGGGCGATGCAGCTTGCCCGGCTGCGCCGGCGCCCCGGACGGCAAGCGGCGTGGGCGGCAAGCAGCGTACCGGCCAGTCTACGCGCATCGTGCCACGGGGCGGGCAGTGTGCGCGGCGCGGGCCGGGCAACCCGCCATTCTACCCGTTCGCCCGCTGGCCGCACTGGCCTAGAAGAGCCCGGATGCTTCCTGCAGCACACGCCGCTTGGAGACCGTGCCCATCAGCTCGCGCCCGGCGATATCGCGGATCACGGGAATGCGGTTGAGCGCGTGATGGGTGAACAGCTGCAGCGCGTCGGGCAGATGCGACTCGGGGGTGAGCGTGGGAAAGTCGCGTTCGCACAAGGCGAATAGGTCGGCACCCGGCTGCTCGCGCAGTGCGCGCTGCACGGCGTGGATCGACAGCGCACCCAGCAGGCAGTCATTGGCCCCGACCACATACAGGTAACGCGTGCCGGTCTCGGCGAACTTGTCGCTGGCCTCGTTCAGCGTGGCGTCCGGGCCGATGGTGGTGTCGGTGGGCTCGCACAGCCCGGCCAGCGTGAGCGCGCGCGCGCGCGCGGCCGCGGCCGAGGCCTGCGTGCGCTCGGCCACCACGCTGTACAGCGACAGGGTCTGGCAGCGCGAGGCCGTGTAGTAGGCCGCCGCCGCGCCGATCATGCCGGGCAGCAGCAATGCCGGCGCCAGCGTCATCTCGAACACCATCAGCACCGACATCAGCGGCGCCTGGCTGGTGGCGGCCAGGAACGCGCACATGCCCACCAGCGGCAGCAGCGGCGCGCCGCTGCCGCCCGGCACGGCCGGCGCCAGCAGCTGTCCCAGCGCGGCGCCGATGAACAGGGAGGGCGTGAACACACCGCCCACCGCGCCCGAACCCATGCTGAGCACGGTGGCCAGCAGCTTGGCCAGCAGCACGCCCACCAGCGGCACGCTCAGCGGATGCGCCATCAGGATCGACTGGATGGTGTAGTAACCGTTGCCAACCACTTCCGGCACCCAGACCGCCAGCACGCCGACCAGGGTGCCGCCCAGCGCCAGGCGCGGCACCAGGCCGCCCGGCAGGCGGGCAAAGGCGCCCTTGGCCAGGCTCGAGGCGCGCATGAAGAGCGCGCCCGCCACGCCGGCCAGCACGCCCAGCAAGACGGCGGCCAGCAGCATCGGCGGGTGCAGCAGGTCGGACGGCACGGTCAGGCCGGGGTAGAGCGGCTGCAGGCCGCCGTGCAGCTGGCTGACCACGGTGCCCGCCACCGATGCCAGGAACAGCGGCATCAGCCGCTGCACCGCCACTGCTCCGAACACCACTTCGGCCACGAACACGGCGGCCGACAGCGGCGTGTGATAGACCGAGGCCAGCCCGGCCGCGGCCGCGCAGGCGGTGAGCATGCGGCGCAGATTGGTGTCGCCATCGGGCCCCGCGCCGGCGCGCGCCGACGGGAATACCGATCCGCACAGCGCCGCCAGCTGGATCATCGCGCCTTCCTTGCCGACCGAGCTGCCGGTGACGATGGAGCAGAACGAGGACAGCGCGCGCAGCAGGGTGATGCGTACCGGCAGCCGCCCGGTGCCGCTGGCGACCGCTTCCATATAGTCGGAAACCCCGGGCTTGGCCGCGTTCAGCCGGGCCGCGGCGGTCAGCAGCAGGCCGGCGATCATGCCGCCGAGCGTCGGGATCACCACCCGCCATGCCAGCGCCAGTCCCGCGAAGACGGTGACGATGTCCGCATGCGTGCCAAACATCACATAGCCGCTGGCGTCCAGTGCTTCCTTGAACAGCGTGGTGACGATGGCGGCGGCGATCCCTACCGGGATGGCCGTAAAGAGGGTGACTTCCTGGTCTTCTATGAACCTGAACCGCATCGTGTCGGCATCCGGGGGGCGGGGACGGGGCTGGGGCCGGGCTTGTCCGCGCCCGCGGGGGCACGGCCAGGCGGGGCCGGAGCGTGGCTGGCCGCCATGATAGCGCAGCGTCGCCGGCGCCCCTTGGCGCGGGCGCGCGCGCCTTGACGCGCCGGGCTGGTACACTAGCGCTCTTTCCTCCAAAGAAGCGGGGGCAGTCGCCTCGCTTCGCCGGTCGCTTTGTCCGGTTTTCGGTTTTCTCACTCACGTCGCCCCCGCGATTGGCGCACCACATGCGCAAAGGGCGGCCGAAGCGTCAATTCATGTCTTTTTCCGAACTTGGCTTGTCCGACAAGCTTGTGCGTGCCGTGGCCGAACAGGGCTATACCACGCCGACCCCGATTCAAGCGCAGGCGATCCCCGCCATCCTGAAGGGAGGCGACCTGCTCGCCGGCGCGCAGACCGGCACCGGCAAGACGGCCGGTTTCACGCTGCCGCTGCTGCAACTGCTGTCCGAATCCTCGGCTGGCCGCGAACCCGTACGCGGACAGCGCCTGCCGGTGCGCGCGCTGGTCCTGACCCCCACCCGCGAACTGGCGGCGCAGGTCGAGGAAAGCGTGCGCAACTACGGCAAGTACCTCAAGCTGCGCTCGATGGTGATGTTCGGCGGCGTGGGCATCAACCCGCAGATCGAACAGCTCAAGCGCGGCGTCGATATCGTGGTGGCCACGCCCGGCCGCCTGCTGGACCACCTGTCCCAGCGCACCATCGACCTGTCGCACGTGGAAATGCTGGTGCTCGACGAAGCCGACCGCATGCTCGACATGGGCTTCATCCACGACATCCGCAAGATCCTCAACGTCCTGCCGCCGAAGCGCCAGAACCTGCTGTTCTCGGCCACCTTCTCCGACGAGATCCGGGGCCTGGCCGACCGCCTGCTGGACAATCCCGCCTCGATCGAAGTGGCGCGCCGCAATACCACCGCCGAGACCGTGGCGCAGCGCGTGTACCCGGTCGACCGCGAGCGCAAGCGCGAACTGCTGGCCCACCTAGTGCGCGAGAACGACTGGCACCAGGTGCTGGTGTTCACCCGCACCAAGCACGGCGCCAACCGGCTGGCCGAGCAGCTCGACAAGGAAGGCCTGTCGGCGCTGGCGATCCACGGCAACAAGAGCCAGTCGGCGCGCACGCGCGCGCTGACCGAGTTCAAGGCCGGCACGCTGCGCCTGCTGGTGGCTACCGATATCGCCGCGCGCGGCATCGACATCGACCAGCTGCCGCACGTGGTCAACTACGACCTGCCCAACGTCCCTGAGGACTATGTGCACCGTATCGGCCGTACCGGCCGCGCCGGCGCCGAGGGCGAGGCGATTTCGCTGGTGTGCGTGGATGAAGCCACGCTGCTGCGCGACATCGAGCGCCTGATCAAGCGCCAGATCGAGCAAACCGTGCTGCCGGGTTTCGAAGTCGATCCCAGCATCCCGGCCGAGCCGATCCAGAAGGGCCGGCAGGCACGCGGCCAGGGTAATGGCGGCGGTGGCGGTGGTGGCGGCCGTGGCCGCGGCCAGGCACCCGCCGGCGGCGGCCAGCCGCGCGGCAGGGCACCGGCGCAGGACGCCGGCGAACGCCCGCAGCGTCCGGCCCGCGCCCCGCAGGGCCGCAGCCAGGCGCCGGCAGCGGGCGAAGGCCAGCGTCAGGGCCAGCGTCCCGCCCAGGGCCAGCGTACTGCCCAGGGCGGCAGCCGTCCGGCCCAGGCCGGGCAGGGCGCGCCCCGTAACGGTCAGGGTAATGGCCAGGGTAACGGCCAGGGCAATGGCAGCAACGGCAATCGCGCTGCCGGCAACGGTGGCCAGGCCAACGGCAATCGCCAGGTCAACGGCAATCGTGCCGGGGTCGACACCCACGCCGCGCAGCCGCGCATCGGCCAGGATGCAGCCCCCCGGGGACGCCGTCCGGCGCCGCAGGCAGCGCTGCTGGGCGGCAATCGCGCCAAGCCCACGCGTTGATGCACGCGTCAATCCTCGATAAGGCGGCCACGCGCAATGTCCAGTTCAGGCTTCGATCTGCCGGGTCCAGGTAACGGCAGCGGCCTGGCGCCTGGCGAGGCCGCCGGCGACGGCGGCGTTCCCTATGCCAGCCTCACGCCGGACCTGATACTCGACGCCATGGAGGCCGCCGGTTTCGAGCCGGACGGCCGCCTGCTGGCGCTCAACAGCTACGAGAACCGGGTCTGGCAGGCTGGCCTCGAAGGCAGCGCGCCGGTGGTGGTCAAGTTCTACCGTCCCGGCCGCTGGAGCGACGCCGCCATCCTGGAAGAGCACGCCTTCGTGCAGCAGCTGGCCGACGCCGAGATTCCGGCGGTGCCGGCCATCGCGCGCGACGGCGCCACGCTGCTGGCGCATGCCGGTTTCCGCTTCGCGGTGTTTCCCCGCTGCGGCGGGCGCGAGCCGGAGCTGGACCGTGCCGACACGCTGACCTGGCTCGGCCGTTTTATCGGCCGCATCCATGCGGTCGGCGCCACGCGCCCCTATGTGGCGCGCCCGGCCATCGACGTGGACACCTTCGGCATGGCTCCGCGCGACTGGCTGCTGGCGCAGGGCTGCATCCCGGCCGAGCTGCGGCCGGCCTGGCAGGCCGTGGCCGATCTCGCCATCGAAGGCGTGCGCCGTTGCTACGAACGCGCCGGCGAGTTGCCGCTGCTGCGCCTGCATGGCGATTGCCACCGCGGCAACGTGCTGTGGATCGAAGAAGGCCAGGCCGGCACGCGCCCGCCCGGTCCGCATTTCGTGGACTTCGACGACAGCCGCATGGGTCCGGCGGTGCAGGATCTATGGATGCTGCTGGAAGGCGAGCGCGCCGCGCAGCAGGGCCAGATGGCGGACATCCTTGCCGGCTATGAGGATTTCGCGGAATTCAACCCGCGCCAGCTTTACCTGATCGAGGCCTTGCGCACGCTGCGCCTGCTGCACTACAGCGCCTGGCTGGCCAGCCGCTGGCGCGACCCCGCTTTCCCGGCGGCCTTCCCCTGGTTTGGCACCGCCCGCTACTGGCAGGACCGCATCCTCGAGCTGCGCGAGCAGGTCGCGCTGATGGACGAGCCGCCGCTCTGGCCGGTGTAAGGCCGGACGCATTGCAACAGGGCGCCGCCAGGGCGCCCGCCCGCGCCTACTTGACGCCCGGCGCCTTCACCATCACCACCGGGCACGGCGCATGCGCCAGCACCCGTCCGGCCACCGAACCAATCACCGCATCGAAGAACGAGCCGCGCCCGTGCGTGCCCATGACGATGCCGCGCGCGTCCACGCTGGCGGCATAGGCGACGATGCGCTCCGGGGCGAAGCCGTGCAGCGCGTGGCGCTCGAAGGCGATACCGGCCGCGGCGAGGATGTCCGACACCGATTTCATGGCCTTCTCGCTTTCTTCCTGATGCCAGGCATCGATGGTGTCCTTGCTGACGAAGGCGCGCACCTGGCCGGTCACATCCGGGGTCACATGGACCACATGCACGGTGAAGCCGCTTTGCAGCAGCTTGCCTTCGGCGATAAAGCGGGCGGCGGCATCGGCAAAGGTGGAACCGTCGGTGGCGAGCACGATATTGGTCATGGCGGCTATCTCCTGGCTGGGCTGCAATGGTTGTCGGCATGGCACCGCCTGCCGGCGCAGGTCCGGGGGCGGCCACCGGGACCATCATGGCACCGGCGCCGGGCACGTGCCAGGATCCAGATCAAATCCGGCTCGAATCGGTATGGCTGCGGACGATTGGCGGAATCCCCGCCAAACGCAGCAAGCCCCGCGTTGACGGCTTTTTTGCACCCCACCCTGGTCGTCTATGCGCCATTTTGACGCCGCAGAACCTACCCTGCAGACAGGAAAAACGCTGTCGGATCATCCGTCTTGCCGCTATGTGGATCTACTACCGTCTGGCGATCGGCGCCCTGGCCATGCTCGCGCTGATCCTGCTGTTTGCCATGGAGTTCGGGCTGGCCAGCGCCATTGCGCGCCGCGAAGCGGGTTTTGCGCGGGAACCTGACGAGCAGGGGCCGTGACGCTGGCGGCGTGCCCGCCACCCAATCCCATCCGTAAACCGGCGAAAATCTCCTGGCGGCCCAGCGGGTCGCCGCCTTGCCACGCTTGGGCGTGGCAAGGCATTCCCCAATGCCCGGGCCAACCCAGGAGAGACGCAAGATGACGCAAGCCAAGCAGGATCCCGCCGCCTACGCGCAAACACCAGCCTTCGAAGCCGGCCGGCAGGTCCGCTCGGAAGTCATGGGAGAGCAATACGTGCAGCGCGCGTTCGACGCCGCGCAACAGCAAGGCGATGTCGGCCTGCAGCAACTGGTGACGGAATTCGCCTGGGGCACGGTATGGACGCGCGACGGGCTCGAGCGCAAGCAGCGCAGCCTGGCTACGGTGTCGATGCTGATCGCACTCAACCGGCCGCAGGAACTGACGGGGCACCTGCGCGGCGCGCTGGCCAATGGCGTGACGCCGCAGGAGTTGCGCGAACTGGTGGTGCACAGCGCGGTGTACTGCGGCTTTCCGGCCGCGCTCGACGCGGGGCGCAAACTGGCGGAAGTGCTGGAGGCGGCCAACGCGAAGGGGTGACCGCCAGGGAAACGAGGCGAAGCGGCCCTGTCCGGTGGCGCGGCAAGCGCGCATTGTGCCGGTATGTGCCTGCGTTTGGCTCAGCGCTGCAGCGCCTGCGCGGCAAAGCTCACGAGGTAGCCGCTGCCCAGGCAGGCGGCAATCCATCCGGCGAGGATCAGGGCACTGTCTTTGACGGTCATGATGGATTCCTGTGGTCTGCCGTGGGCGCAGGGCGGCACGCTGCCGCCCTCGTCGTCCGGTGCAGCCGGTTCGTCCCGTTCATACGGCGAAGCCGAAGGGGTAGTCCTGGAGCAGCGTGCGGGCGCCGCCGCTGAAGGCATCGGCCTTGCGCGCGCCGCCGGTATAGGGATCGGACGAGCGGTGCACATAGCCGTAGTCGTCGCCGGCGTGGGTGCCGCGCGCGTCGGCGGCAAAGGCGGAGTTCAGCGAGAGCAGGGCGGTGCCGGCGATGACGGCAGCGAGCAGCAGGCGGGCGGTGGTGATGTTCATGATGGATCTGCCTTGTTGAAATCGGGAGAACATGCTGTGTCTCCATGTGACAAAGGATAGATCCGGCAGATCAACGATACTTAGCCGTGTATCGTATCCATCATTCAAATTTTTTGATTAAATCTGGCGGTGCTGTTCCCGCCCGGGCCGCCTGCCGCGCGGCGAAATCCCGCGCCGCCGCCAGCAGCCATGTGCGCAGGCGCGACATGGCATCGCTCACCGGGCGTGAGTCCGGCAGTACCAGGTAATAGGCGCGCTGCGAGCGCATGGCCTGCGCCACCGGCATCGCCAGCAGCCCCAGCGCCAGGTATTCCTCCACCAGGAAACGCGGCACCAGGCCCACGCCCAGCTTGGCGCGGGCTGCGCTGATGACCATGCTGTGGTGGTCGTAGCGGGTGCCGCGCATGGCGTTGACGTCGCCAACGCCAGCCGCTTCCATCCAGTTCTTCCAGTCGAGGCGGCGCGTCGACAGATGCAGCAGCGGTGCCTGCGCGATGCGTTCGGCGGTCACGGTCTCGCCGGCAAAGAAGTCCGGGTGGCAGATCGGCACCGACTCCTCGTCGAACAGCGGATCGGCCCGGCCGCCCGGATAGTTGGCTTCGCCGTAGTGGATGGCGGCGTCGTACGGCGTGCCATCGAACAGGAACACATCCGCTTGCGCACTGAAATTGACCACCACCTGCGGGTGCTGCGCGTAGAAGGCAGGCAGGCGGGGTATCAGCCATTCCACCGCGAGTGTCGGCACGCAGGCGAGTTCGACGATGCCGCCGGCGCCCTCGTGCGCCATGATGTCCAGCGTATCGCGCTGCAGCTTCTGCAGACTCTCCCGCACCTGGTCGCCGTACAGCGAGCCGGCCGGGGTCAGGCTGACGCGCTGGTTGGCGCGGTGGAACAGGGCCACGCCAAGCTGGCTTTCCAGCGTGGCGATCTGGCGCGAGACGGCACTCTCGCTCAGGCATAGCTCGGCCGCGGCGCGGCGCAGGTTCTGGTGGCGCGCCGCGGCTTCGAAAGCGCGCAGGCTGCTCAGGCTGGGAATGCGGGAGGCGCTCATGGTCTCGGGGCGGGGGGCGGCGGGGACGATGGAGCCGTCGTCGCTGGATCGGCTCCACGTTGATATATAAAAGTCATCATCCTATGCGTAAAACTCGCTTGATGGAAAAAAGTTGATGACTAAAAATGCCGTACGCCGGGAATACTGCACTTGGGATTCCCGTGTCCCCCGCCCCCCAAGAGACGGGACATCACAACCATAAGGAAACGAGGAGACCGGCATGAAGCCACTGCTTCGCATCATCGGCCATTGCGGCATTTCACTGGGCCTGCTCGCGGCGGCCACCGCCAGCGCGGAAGACTTTCCCAACAAGCCGGTGCGCATCATCGTGCCGTACCCGGCCGGCGGCACCACCGACATGGTGGCGCGCATGATCGGCGACCAGCTCACGGCGATGTGGAAGCAGCCTGTGCTGGTGGACAACCGGCCCGGCGCCGGCGGCATCGTCGGCACCGGGGTGGCGGCCAAGTCGCCGGCCGACGGCTACACCCTGCTGATGGGCTCGGTAGGCGAGTTCGGCATCAATCCCACGCTGTACAAGAAGCTGCCCTATGACGCGGTGGCGGATTTCACGCCGGTGTCCCTGGTCGCCAAGGTGCCCAATGTGGTGGTGGTGTCGCCGGCCTTCGCCGAGCGCGCCCGCGTGCAGACGCTGGCGGAATTCATCGCCTACCTCAAGGCCAATCCCGGCAAAGTCAATATGGCGTCGGCCGGCAACGGCACCTCCACCCACCTGGCCGGCGAACTGTTCCAGCGCATGACCGGCACGCAGATGAGCCACGTCGCCTACAAGGGCAGCAGCCCGGCGCTGGCGGACCTGATGGGCGGCAGCGTGGACGTGATGTTCGACAACCTGCCGGCCTCGATCCAGTTCGTCCGCTCGGGCAAGCTCAAGGCGCTGGCGGTGACCTCGGCCGGGCGCTCCGCCGCCTTGCCCAATGTGCCGACCGTGGCTGCCGCAGGGCCGGTCGAAGGCTTCGACGCCAGCCCCTGGTTCGGCCTGTTCGCTCCCAAGGGCCTGCCCACCGCGCTGGCGCAGAAGATCAGCCGCGACCTGGCCCGCGCCACCAGCGATCCCGCCATCCAGGCCAAGCTGCGCGAGCAGGGCGCCGAGCTGGCGCCGAATACGCCGGAGGCGTTCGCCGAGCTGGTCAAGCACGACCGCCGCAAGTGGGGCGAGATCGTCAAGCTGTCCGGCGCCACGGTCGACTGATACGACGGACGGCGGGTCCCGTGCGCGCAGGGCGCGCGGGGCACGTAGCCGGCCTTGCCTGACCTTCGCCGCCGCCGCCACGCCTTCAACACTCACCGCGAGCATCCCATGAGCACGCCAGTCCATCCGTACGCCTTTGCACCGGCCATGCGGGAGCCGCAGGGCTCGCCCATCCGCGAGCTGTTCCCCTATATGAGTCTGCCGGGGATGATCTCCTTCGCGGGCGGCTATCCGTCTCCCGGCAGTTTCGATGCCGGCGCGCTGCAGGCCGCGGCCAGCGCGGTCATGGCCGCCGACCCGGCGCAGTGCCTGCAATACGGTCCGACCGAAGGCATGGCCGCGCTGCGGCGCGAACTGTCGGCGCTGATGGCCGAACGCGGTGCGCCCCTGCCCTCCGAGCAGATCGTGGTGACCTCGGGCTCGCAGCAGGGCTTCGAGCTGCTGGTCAAGGCCTTGGTCGCGCCCGGTACGCCGGTGTGGGTGGAAACGCCGACCTATCCCGCCGCGGTACAGGCGCTGCGGCTGGCCGGCGCGGCGGTGCGCGGCATCCCTTCCGACCGCGACGGGCTGTGCGTGGAATCCCTGGCCGCCATGCTGGCCGGCTGCAGCGAGGCAGAATGCCCGCGGCTGCTTTACCTGGTGCCCACCTTCGCCAATCCGAGCGGGCGCACGCTGGCGCTGGATCGCCGTCGCGCTCTGCTCGTGCTGGCCGCGCGGCATCGCATCGTGGTGGTGGAGGACGATCCCTACGGCAGCCTGCGCTTCGACGGCGAGCCGCTGCCTTCGCTGTTGTCGCTGGCCGCGCAGGATGCCGCGCTGGCGCCCTGGGTGATCTACCTGGGCAGCTTCTCCAAGACCATGGCGCCCGGGCTGCGGCTGGGCTGGATGGCCGGTCCCGCCGAGATCCTGCGGCGCGCGGTGATCGCCAAGCAGGTGTCGGACCTGTGCACCTCGCCGTGGCTGCAGCTGGCCATGGCCAGTTGCCTGGCCGATGGCCTGCTGGCCCGGCAGACCGCGCGCATCATTGCGCTCTACCGCCGCAAGCGGGACCTGATGGCGCAGGCGCTGGCCGACACGTTCGGCGCAGCCCTGCGCAGCGAAATGCCGCAAGGCGGCATGTTCCTGTGGTGCGGGATCGAAGGGGTGGACGATGCGGCCAGCCTGCTGCCGCATGCCATCGCGGCGCGCGTGATGTATGTGCCGGGCGCCAGCTTTGGCGTGGACGGCGCGCCTTCGGGCGCATTGCGGCTGTCGTTCGCTACCGCGTCGGACGAGCAGATCGTGGAAGGGGTGGCGCGCCTGCGGCAGGCGGTGCGGGCCAGCCAGGCGTAGGCCGCGCCGCGCGCGGCAGTATCAGCGGAGCTAGTCGCGATCGCGGCCGCGGCCACGGCCGTGATCATGATCATGCCAATCCCGGTCGCGCCGCTCGTGTTCGCGCCACTCCCGCTCGCGCCATTCGCGCTGGCGCCAGCCGGGGCCGTAGTAGCCAGGCCCGTAATAGCCGGGCCCCACTACCACCGGCTGCGGCGCGACATAGACGGGCGCGGGCTCGTAGACCGGCGCGGCGCGGTAGACGGGCGCCGGCTGGTAGACCGGGGCCGGGGCAACATAGACCGGACCGGGCACGCCGATGCCGATATCCACATCCACGCGAGCAAAGGCGGCGCTTGAAGCGAGGCCGGCTACTGCGGCAAGGGTGCAAAGGGTGGCAATTTTCCGCACGGGCGACTCCGGTTAGTGGTGGCCTCCACTGTAATGCGGCGCGCCTTTGCCAGGTATTAGCGGCGCAATACAACTGTGTCTACTTGTAACGCGGCGGCGGCTTCATGCGCTGCGCCATGGCAGGCGCCGCCCCAGCCAGGGGGCTAGCGCGGAGGTGGCCACGCCCAGCGCGATCAAGGCCAGCCCGGCCGACAGATCCGCGGAGATCCGCTCCTGAAAGGCCACGGCTGACACGATCAGCCCGATCAGCGGCACGCACAGCATGGCGATCGAGGTCGCCGCCGGCGGCAGGGCCTGCGTCATGTTCAGCACCACGATGAAAGTCAGCGCGGTAGCCAGCGGACCGGTGTAGAACAGCAGCGGCCAGATCTCCGGCATCGAGAGGAAGTGGGGCGCGCCGTCGCGCAGCAGCGCCAGCACCACCAGCGGCACCGATGCCACCGCCGTTTCCCAGGGAATCATGTCGGCGCCCAGCCGCACCGTCCGGTTGGCGCGCAACTGGATAATGCTGAGCGACCAGGCCAGCGAGGCGCCGAGCAGCATCACCAGGCCCACCGCGGTATGCAGTTGCCAGTCGCGCAGCGCCGGCGCCACCATCAGCGCAATGCCGGCATAGCTCAGGCCGGTGGCAATCCATTGCGGGCGCGACAGCCGTTCCTTGAGCACCAGCGACGACAGCGGAATCACCCACACCGAGGTGGCATAGGCGATCACCGAGGCCCGCCCCGGCGGCACATACTGCAAGGCCCACAGCGCCAGCGCCGTGAAAGCCGCCATCTGCAGCAGGCCCACGCCGAGCACCAGCGGCCATTCCTGCCGCGTCGGCAGCCGCAGCCGGCCCAGCACGCCCAGCACCAGGAAGCTGATGGCCGCCGCCGAGACGAAGCGCGCGGCGGCAAACCAGAGCGGGCTGACGTGGGTCAGGCCGAGCTTCATGACCGGCCAGTTGCCGCCCCAGATCGCCACGGCGCAGGCGAGGGGGATAAACCGGCGCCATCCTTGTTGTGCTGCTTGCATGCTTCGACTCGACTTAACTCAATAACCAGAAACCGGAAACCAGGACCGCGGACTTGCCGGCGCGCCAGGCATGGCGCGGGCAGGCCGTGAAGTCTACGGTTTATTGCGCCGCAGCAAAAACCGAAGCCAACTGCAAATTCAGATCAATGCAGCATAGAATGCTGAGATTCATAGATGCGGGAGCGCAACGTGCTGGACATCGACCTGGACGCCACGGATATCCGGATTCTCAACGAGCTGCAGCGCGATGCCAGCCTGACCAATGTGGAACTGGCCAGCCGCGTCAGCCTGTCGCCTTCGCCCTGCCTGGCGCGGGTCAAGCAGCTGGAGAAACGCGGCGTGATTTCGCGCCGGGTCACACTGTTGGACGCGCGCCGGCTCGGGCTGAAAGTGGTGGTGTTCATCCAGGTCTCGCTGGACAAGCAGCGCCGCGAGAGCCTCGACGGCTTCGAGCGGCGCATCACCAGCCTGCCGCAGGTGATGGAGTGCTACCTGATGTCGGGCGATGCCGATTACCTGCTGCGGGTGGTGGTGCCCGACGTGGAGGCGCTGGAGCGCCTGATCATCGACCAGATCACGCGTATTCCCGGCGTGTCGAATATCCGCTCGAGCTTTGCGCTCAAGCAGGTCCTGTACAGCACGGCCTTGCCGCTGGGGTGAGGGGCTGGCTCAGGAAGGCTGCCGCAGCGCCTCGCGCGCGGCGAGCGCCACCACGCTGTCGACGCGCGTATCCGCGCAGGCCACCGCGATGCCGTCCCGCAGCAGCGGCGCGGCCAGCCGCGTGAGCACGTTGCCGGGCGGCATCTCCACCGCCAGGCGCATGCCGCATGCGCGCGCCAGCAGCATGGTCTCGTGCCAGCGTACCGGCACGGCAAGGTTGCGCGCCAGGTCGGCGGCGATGCGCGCGGGGTCGCGCAGCTCGCGTGCCGCGCTGGCGCTGAAGTAGCGCAGGCGCGGCCGGCCGATGCGCACGCCGGCGACGGCGCGGGATAGTTCGTCCGCCGCGCCGTCGAGCAGGGGGCAGTGGGAGGGCACGCCGATGGCGATGGGCCGGGCCGCATGCGCGCCGCTGTCCAGCGCCAGCGCCGCCACGCGCGCCATGGCCGGCACGGCGCCGGAGATGACCAGCTGGGCAGGCGCATTGAGATTGGCCAGGTAGACCGGCGACGCCGGCCCGTGCACTTGCGCGATGAGGCGTTCCAGCGGGCCGCGCTCCAGCCCCAGGATCGCCGTCATGCCGTAGCCGGCCGGATACGCCTGTTCCATCAGGCGAGCGCGCAGCGCCACCAGCCTTACCGCGTCGGCATGGTCCAGCACGCCCGCGCAGACCGCTGCCGGGAACGCGCCGATCGACAGTCCGGCCACGGCATCGGGTTTGGCGCCTTCGGCCAGCAGGCAGCGCGCCATCGCCACGCCGGCGGCCAGCAGGCACAGTTGCACGGCCACGGTGGAGCCGAGTTCGGCGGCGCTGTCGAGCGCCAGCGCATCGCGCCCGAGCACCGCGCCGGTTTCGGCCACGGTGGCGTGCACGGCCGGGTGATCCGGCAGCGCATGCAGCATGCCGGCACGCTGGGCGCCCTGGCCGGGGAAAGTGAACAGCGTGCTCATGGCGCGGTCATGGCGTGGTCATGGGGCGCCACTGCCGGCGGGTGCCACGGGTCTTCGCACAGGACCGGACCGTTCGCTGTCCTGAGCAGCACGCGGCCACCGGTGCGCGCGCGCTCGCGCAGCGCGAAGGCGCCGGCGGGCGTGGACACCTGGATGTCGATGCGGGCGTCGCCGGGCTGCCCGTCGAGCAAGGCGACGAGCAGGCGTTCGGTCTGCGGTGCGAGCGGCATGCCCGCGGTGACCAGCAGGTCGAGGTCGCTCCCTGGGTGCAGCACGTCGATGCCCGAGGCGAGCGTGAAGCCGGCGCCGCCCGTCACGCCCCAGTTCAATCGCGCTTCGTCCAGCAGCGGCGCCACGCGCGCGAGCACCGTCAGCGCCGGCAAGGCGAGGCGGCGCGGATGATCGCGCCAGCGCGCCTGCCGCGCGATCATGCCCGGCGTGACCACGCGTGCCACCTGCGCGCGCGGCAGCCACGCCGCATGGCGCTGCGCGCGCGTGGTGCCGCGCAGGCCGACCGGGATGCGGCCTGCGTCAATGCGATCGCGCCGCACCACCAGCGGCGCGCGCGCCAGCCATTCGGCGCCGGCCCATGCGGGGAGCGCGTTCGCGCCGGCAAAGGCAGGCGGGTCCACCAGCCAGAGCAGGTCGTGGGGCAGCAGCGCGCGTGCCGTGGCGCCGTGCATGATCAGTCCTGCCACTGCTGCGCGAGCACCTCGCGCACGCGGCTGGAAGCCTGCCGGTTTTCTCCGCCGAGCCGGCTGCGCAGATCGTGCTCCGGCTCGGCCGCGATATCGGCCAGCGCGGCCTGCAGCGCGCCATGCACGGTGTCGAGATCGGCCGCGTCCGGCTGCCCGGCATGATGCACGCGGACCCGTTTCCACAGCAGCCCCAGCGTGGCGTAGTTGCCGATGTCGTAGGCCATCGGCGGCACGCTGGCGGCAAAGGTCTCCAGGTCTTCCACGCTGCGCAGGGTGATGCGCGCCGCGGCCTCTTTGCCCATGGCGTGCACTTGCACGCCGGCATCGTCCAGCGCGATCAGGCGGCTGGCCTGGTAGCCGTGCGCCAGGAAGGCGCCCGACATGGCGCGCCCGACCAGCAGCGCGATCACCGGATGCCCTTGCAGCCGCGCCGTGGCGTAGGCATCGGCCGCGCCGGCCAGCGACTGATGGATGCCGAAGGCTTCCTCGCGCCGGCCATAGGCCTGGCTGGGCGTGTCGACGACGGCCACGATGGGCCGCTTGATGGCGGCATCGCGGTCGGCCAGCACGGCTTCATGCACCGCCTGCGCCAGCGACCAGCCTTCGAGCAGGCCGACCTCGCCGTGGCGTACGCGCGGATAGGCATTGTCCGCATCCGGCACCACCGCGATAAAGCGGGCCGGCCGGCCCGCCAGCGCGGCGTCGGCGACCTGCACGGTGGCGGGATAGCCGGTGCGGCGCGGGGCGTTGCCGGTCAGCGCCGCCAGCCAGGTTTCGCCGCGGCCCTGGGTGCTTGCTGTACTTGCTGTACGTGCTGTGCTCATGGCTTTGCTCCGGGTGCGTAGATGGCGCGGACGGTTTCCGGCTCCGGCTGGCGCGCCGGATCGTATCCGGACAGCCGTTGCAGGTAGTGCGCGTAGCGCCCGCTGCGGTGCGTGGCCGGCACGCCCTCGGCCAGCAGCGCCTGCACGGTGGCGCGGATGGCGTCGCTGTCGTCCTCGACGTAGCGGTCGGCCAGGCCGGTGGCGATGCGCTGCTCGCCGCCGGTGAAACTCCAGATAAAGGGGCGGTCGCGCGAGTCATATTCCGCGATGCCGGCTTCCTGCTCGATCACCGCCGGCCCGTTGAGGCCGAGGCGCGCCTCGCGCGTGACCACAAGATAGCTGCACAGTCCCGCCGCGATCGACATGCCGCCGAAGCAGCCTACCTGTCCGGCGATCACGCCCACCACCGGCTGGTAGCGGCGCAGGTCGACGATGGCCGCGTGAATGTCGGCGATGGCCGCCAGACCCAGGTTGGCTTCCTGCAGCCGCACGCCGCCGGTCTCGAACAGGATTGCCGCGCGCGTGGGCACGCCGCGGCGGTTGTCCTGCGCGGCCAGCTCCAGCGCGCCGGCGATCTTGGCGCCGCCCACTTCGCCCAGGCTGCCGCCCTGGAACGCGCCTTCGATGGCGAGGATCACGGCCGGCTGGCCGTCGATGCGGCCCTTGGCCACCACCACGCCGTCATCGGCCTGCGGCACCACGCCCTGGCGTTCCAGCCAGGGCGAGGCCAGCCGGTCGAACGGACCGGCCAGCTCGCGGAAGCTGCCGGGGTCGAGCAGCGCCTGCGCGCGGGCACGCGCTCCCAGCTCGGCAAAGCTCTCGCGGTTCAGCAGCGATGCGTGGTTCATGGCTGCTCCTTGCCATCGGCGCCGAGCGCTTCGAAGGCTTCCGCCAGGCGCATGCCGACCACCCCCGGCGTGGCGCCGAAATCGTGAATGCGGATGCGCATGGCGGCGCGCGGCGCGGCGCTGAACACGCGAGAGAGCTGCGCGTCCCAGACCTTGCCATAGCCGTCCACCGAGGTGGTGACCTGGATGGTGGTGGTGCCGGCCGTGCCGGGCTCGACCATCACTTCAAGGTCGCCGGAGCCGACCACGCCGACCAGCACGCGCTGGCCTGCCGGCGCACCGGCGGGATATTCGAACTGGAGCTGTTCCATTACTTGTCTCCGTGCACAGGGCAAACGGCCGGCGGCATCGCACAGGGCAGCCGGTCCAGGAAGAAGGTGGCGGCGAGCAGGTCGGCCGCGCCACCGGGGGAGGCATTGCACGCCAGCATGCCGGCCTCGAGCCGGCGCAGCAGGCGGCGTCCGGCCAGCGTGGCGATGCCGCCGGCGGCCAGCACCTGGCTGGCGCCGTCCTGCATCAGCGCGATCCCTTCGCGGCCCGCGCGGGCCAGCACGCAGGTATCGTCGAGCCGGCTCATGATGGCCAGCAGCGCGTTGACGCGCGCGCTGGGTTCCGCGTCGCCGCGCGCGCGGCTGCGGTGCAACTCGGGCAGGCCTGCGCGCAGCACGTGCGGGAAGCCGGCCTGCGCCTGGCCGCGCGCGCCGCCGACGCCGTAGTCGATGCAGGCGCGTTCCCCCTTGTTGCCGGTGCGCACGGGACGATGGCGGTCGGGCAGGCGCGCGATCGCGCCGGCCGTGCGTGCGATGGCGTGCGCGCTGCGCCCATGCCGGTGCAAGCCGGCCGCGCCCACCAGCAGCCCCAGGCTCCAGATGGCGCCGCGATGCGTGTTGACGCCGCCGGTGGCGCGCATCATCGCGGCCTCGGCCTCGCGGCCCAGCGCGCCCAGCCGCTCGCGCAACGCCACGCCGGGCCGCGCGGCGCGCATGCCCGCCGCCGCCATGCCGGCGAAGGCGGGATGCAGCGCGCGCGCCGAGATGCGCATCAGGTCCAGCGTGAGGTCGGCATGCGCGCCGTTGCCACGGCCATCCACCAGCCCTGGCTTGGGAGACAGCGTGGCCTCGTCGATCAGCGCACTGACGGCGAGATCGGCCAGCGCCACGGCATCCGGATCCAGGCCCGCCTCTGCGGGCCCTTCGGCAAGCCATGCGGGGCTCGCCATCACCAGCTCCTGAAGCGCGCGGGCGGCTCGTACAGCCCGCCCGACCAGTCGACCAGGTCGGCCATGCTCTTGGCCGCCAGCAGCGAACGGGTGGCCTGGCTGCGCTGCACCCCCAGGTCCTCCGGCAGCGCGATCAGGCCGTCGCTGCGCATGCGGCGCGTGGTGGACGTATCGTGGCGCAGGCCGATCGGCGTCACGCCGGCCACGGCTGCCAGCATGGCGCGGCGCTCTTCCAGCGAACGCGCTTTATAGAGGTAGGCGATGCCTTCCTCGGTCAGCACGTGGGTCACGTCGTCGCCGTAGATCATCACCGGCGCCAGCGGCATGCCGCTGTCCCTGGCCACCTGCACCGCATCGAGCGATTCGACGAAGGTCGGCTTGCCGCCGGCCTGGAAGGTTTCCACCATCTGCACCACCAGCTTGCGGCCGCGCGCGAGCGGGTCGTCGGTCTCGATCAGGTCGAGCCATGCCGGCGTGGGGTGGCGCCTGCCGCCCGGATTGTGGCCCATATTGGGCGCGCCGCCGAAGCCCGAGAGGCGGCCGCGCGTAACCGTGGAGGAATGGCCGTCGCCATCGATCTGCAGCGTCGAGCCGATGAACAGGTCCACCGCATACTGCCCGGCAAGCTGGCAGAACGCGCGGTTGGAGCGCATCGAGCCGTCGGCGCCGGTGAAGAACACGTCCGGCCGCGCCGCCACGTAGTTCTCCATGCCGAGTTCGCTGCCGAAGCTGTGCACGCTCTCCACCCAGCCCGACTCGATGGCGGGAATCAGCGTGGGGTGCGGGTTCAGCGTCCAGTACTTGCAGATCTTGCCCTTCAGGCCGAGCGCTTCGCCATAGGTGGGCAGGATCAGTTCGATGGCCGCGGTGTTGAAGCCGATGCCGTGGTTGAGCGATTGCACCTGGTGGCGCTCGTAGATGCCGCGGATCGCCATCATCGCCATCAGCACGTGCACCGGCTTGATCAGGCGCGGATCGCGGGTGAACAGCGGCTCGCAGAAGAAAGGCTGGTCCGCCTGCACCACATAGTCGATCCACGAGCCGGGAATATCCACGCGCGGCAGGCCGGCGGGATCGTCGACGATCTCGTTGACCTGGGCCACCACGATGCCGTCGCGGAAGGCCGCGGCCTCCACCAGCGCGGGGGTGTCCTCGGTGCTGGCGCCGGTGTAGAGGTTGCCGTCGCGGTCGGCCTTGTAGCCGGCGATCAGCACGATGTTCGGCGTGAGATCCACATATAGCCGCGCGTACAGCTCGATATAGGTGTGGATGGCGCCGACTTCCAGCAGGCCGTCTTCGAGGAACTGCGAGATGCGCAGGCTCTGCGCGCCGGCGTAGGCGAAGTCCAGTTTCCTGGCGATGCCGCGCTCGAACAGGTCGAGGTGCTCGACGCGGCTGACGCTCGGGATGATCATGTGCAGTCCGTGCACCCTGGCCGGGTCCACCCCGGCCAGCGAGCGCGAAAGGAAATCGGCCTGCTTCTGGTTGTTGCCCTCCAGCACCACGCGGTCGCCCGGCGCGGTGATGGCTTCGAGAAAGGGGACGATATCGGCGGTGGGCACGACCCGGCCGCTGGCAATGGCGGCGCCGCGCGCAAGGCGCCGGCGCTTTTCTGCGCGGCGGGTGTCCCACTGGCGGTCCGTGGCTGGATTCGGCATCGCGTCTCCGGTGTGCTTGATGCTGTAGATGGCACCAAGATACGCAGCGCGCGCGGCGCAAGCAATGACGCCGGGCGTGGCATCGTTACTCCAGGTGTAAGTGTCGGACTTGCTGGCGCCAGTATCGGAGCCGGTGTTTGCGGACAGGCGTGGCGTCGCGCGGCGCGCAAGGGCCGGGCAGGTCACAACGCCATCCGCCGGCGGCGGCGCGCCGTTAATCCCAGGCTAACGATCCACTTCCCGGGTTGATTGATGCGCTGCGGTGGCTCGCCTAGATTGCATCCCATGCCGGGCCACCGGCGGACCCTGCCGCACCGGGCGCGGGTCCGACCACATACCAAGAACCAGCCTGCGCGCAAGCACGCCGACAGGCCACCAGGAGACAGCACCATGATCATCTACGGAACCGCCTTGCTGGCGCTCTGCCATCTCGTCGGCCTGTTCCTCGGCGAACTGCTGGGGATGGCGATCGGCGTCAAGGCCAATGTGGGCGGCGTCGGCATCGCCATGCTGCTGCTGATCACGATCCGGCTCTACCTGCATGGGCGCGGCCTGCTGCCCAGGGAGACCGAGGCCGGCGTGGGCTTCTGGGGCGCGATGTACATCCCGGTGGTGGTGGCGATGGCGGCCCAGCAGAACGTGGTCGCGGCGCTGCGCGGCGGCCCGGTGGCCCTGATCGCGGCGCTCGGCGCGGTGCTGGTGTCGGCCTGCTGCATCGCGCTGCTCAGCCGCACCGGGAACCATGCGCCATTGCCGCCGCTGCCGTCGCCCGAAGCCGCCGCCAGCCACGCATCGCACTGAGGAGACCGCCATGCCGCATTCCATCTCGCACGTGTTCCAGGGCGTACTGCTGCAGAACGGCCTGGTCACGGCCTTCGCCGCGGTCGGCATCGTCATGTGGCTGTCATCGCGCCTGTCGCGCTGGCTCACCTTCGGCCGCGTCCATGCCTCCGCCATCGCCATCGTGATCGGCCTGCTGCTGGCCTATTACGGCGGCATCGCCACCGGCAAGGAAAAGGGCCTGGCGGATCTCTCGCTGTTCTCGGGCATCGGCCTGATGGGCGGCGCCATGCTGCGCGATTTCGCCATCGTTGCCACCGCTTTCGAGGTGCAGGTGACCGAGGCGCGCAAGGCGGGGCTGGTGGGCGCCATATCGCTGCTGCTCGGCACCGTCCTGCCGTTCATCGTGGGCGCCGCCGTGGCGCGCGCCTTTGGCTATAGCGATGCGGTCAGCATGACCACCATCGGCGCCGGCGCCGTGACCTATATCGTGGGGCCGGTCACCGGCGCCGCGCTGGGCGCCAGTTCCGACGTGATCGCGCTGAGCATCGCCACCGGCCTGATCAAGGCCATCATCGTGATGGTGGGCACGCCCATGGCGGCGGGCTTCCTCGGCCTGAACAACCCGCGCGCGGCGATGGTGTTCGGCGGGCTGGCCGGCACCGTCAGCGGCGTGTCGGCGGGACTGGCGGCGACGGACCGCAGGCTGGTGCCCTATGGCGCGCTGGTGGCGACCTTCCACACCGGGCTGGGCTGTCTGCTGGGGCCGTCGTTGTTGTTCCTGGCGACCAAGGCGGTGGTGGGTTAGTGAACGCCGTCTGGATTCCATACCGGCTGCCTACTCTCCAAACTGGAATGCCTGGAGCATAGCTCGCAATATCTTCTGAATCCTCCAAATTACAGAATGGGGTCGAGGAGGGGCCGCCGCTGGCACGGCGTACCGGGAGCGCACGAGACCGGACGCTAACGTACTTCGCCATTCACTGCGGCCATGCCGCCATCCCTGGGCATCGGCAGCCCGGTGAACTTGACCCGATGGGTTTCCAGGCTGCAACAGGCATGCGGGCAGGCCGGGAGAAAGTCGATATCGACCGCGCGGGCCCCTTCCTCCTTTGCGGGGTCATCCAGGAACGTTCCCTGTGCCTGCGCATCGATTCTTTCCGGATTGAACCCCCGGCTGACAAAGAAACGACGAACGGTCTCGGCACGCGCTGCGACCAGTTCCATCCCATCGGCCTCGCCACCGACCCGATATGCCGCAACGAAGAAATGGTCGTAGTTCGGGTAGCGAACCCGCAGATCCGCAAGCCATGTCCCCAGCTTGAGCGCTCCGCCAGCCGTCAGCGCGTGTGAGTTCCTGGGGAACTGAAGGTCTATCCCCGGGACCCGTGGAGCGCAAGCGAGGGCCGCACTGCTCGCCAGGAACATTGCCGCCGTGGCGCTACCGGCCCACTGCCGATACAGGCTCGCCGGTCCCGATCTATTCATTTTGGCCATCATTCCTCCAATCGTTTGATTTCGCATCGATGGGTTGTGGCCCCGGACAGCAAGGATGCGGGCAGCGCGGGACGATTGAAATCTCCGCAACATTGGTGAGATGGCGCAGTTCCGGACCCGGCCTCAGCTCTTCGCTGAATCTACGGACTGCCGATTCCTCAATGTCCGCTTTGTCGATACCCATATTCGAGAGCGTCGATAACAGGCTCTTGCGTCTCTGCTCCGCTAGCTTGGCTGACACGCCTACGCGCGCGTTCTGGCGAACATAGACCAGATACTTTCCTCCGTTCGGGAGCCACAGTCTCAGTTGCGCCCGCCAATTTGCCAGGCGCAGGACTTCATTGGCCGATAGATCGGGTCGACCATTTGCAAACACTGGCTCGTAATCAACAAATCCCAAGGTGCACCCCATTACGGGAAGTGAAATCAAGAGCATGGTGACAGCCAGCGCTCTTCTCATGGTAGCCCTTTCAATTTACTTCTCCATCGGCTGTGGCCCAGGGCAGCAGCCATGTGGGCAGCGCGGCTCAGTGATGTCAATGGAGGCCCGGTTAAGATCTGGGCGTATCCATGGCTCCGTAATGCTCAGCCTGTAGTCTTTGACAATCGACTCCTCAATATCCCTTGGCTCGATGCCGAATGCCAGAAGCAGCGAAGTGAGGCTCTGCCGTCGTTTCTCGGCCAGCGTCGCGGAGACTCCAGCCTTCTCATTGCGATTGACGGCGATGTGATACGTGCCGCCATTTGGCAGCCAGATTCTTAGTTGTGCTCGCCAATGTGCCAGCCGTAACACCTCTTTTGCCGATAGAGCGGGCTTTTCGTCGTCAAAGACTGGTTCATACCCGAGGATTCCTAGGCTACAGGCAACGGCGGGTAAAGACAAAGCCGACAGAACAATCGCACAGAGTATTCTATTTAAGGTCGCCATACCGGATCTGATCCCCTCCAATTTGGAATATCGAGCACGTAGCTCGCGAGGTTGTCTGCCATTTCAATGCATGCCACATGCCCCTCTTTTGCTTTTTTCTGTGAGTAAAACACAGAATACCAATCATCTCTCGCGTCCATTGCATCTGGAAAATGTGCCACCTCATGAACAAGAACCAATAATTTTGAATCTTGATCTTTATGCACTCCTTCCAGATTATTCGCCTCATCCTCTAATCCGCAGAACCTCTCAAATTGCGTGTTCCTGCGGTGACTCAGGTCACCGGCTTGAAGCCGGTCGTTCAGGCATTCGCCGTACGATCCGGATTGCCGGAGAAGACCTCGATGGGCACGAAGTGCCATTGCGCGGCTTCGGGATCGTATAGGGCAACCTGGTTGATTTCGGCGCCCACGGAGACCGTTCCCGGCATCCGCCGTATGGCCAGCGCCACCGCCCGATGCCGTTGCTGCTCCGTCCAGGTTTGCTGCAGGCAATGCGAATCCGCATGCGCGAACAGCCCGGCGTGTTCGCGCAGCCGCTCGTACCTGGCAATGCCGTCCTGGTCGATCGCCACGTCGATGGCATTGAGCCGCGCTTCGGGGATCTCTTCTGTTTGCACCATGCAAACGCTGGCGAGCGAGCCTTTGCGCCTGACGATGATGCGGCCGTGGCTTGTCGCCCAGCCGCAGTGCAGGTTGATATGCAGCTTTCCGCCGCTGTCGCGGATCAATGTCCGGGGATCGAAGCTTGCCGCATTCGCTATGTGATAGGGCTTGCCGGGCTCGGATATGAACGCGGCATTCAGCAGCGCATCGAAGGGCGAGATGTGGACGGACAGTGCCGCCCCGGCATCGGCGTTGCCCTCTTCCATGAATTCGCAAGAGGCATTGCGCCAGCTTGGCTGGCCTTCCATTGGCGCATAGTTGACCAGTACGAACAGGGCTGGCCGGGTGTGCAGGACATACCCGCATGGACGAAAAGGTGGGTCGGACAGCGGCATTTGAATGCACCTCCTATGAGCTACATTTTGGGCGCCTCAATATTTACCCATTACCGACCCACTAAGCAATGGGAAAATTCTGATTTTGAGCGGAGATTGGTCTTCAGTGCACCGAGTATCTCGAACTTCATCTCGTACAGATTTCACGAAATATTTACTCAAATTCAGATTAATCCCATATCCACTGTGGTCACGCATCGTTTATGCTCCGTAAATATGACTACCTGCTAGGGAGTCCGCTGACATCTACCACCGTCCGGTGGTGGCTTCGATTGCGCGGGAGCCTGCACTGGCCAGGTTGCACAAAGCACGGTGTGCCAGCTCAGATGCGCACCGGGCAAGCCGGCTTGCTGTGCACCGAACTGGCTTGGTCGGCAAGGCTCGAATAAAAAATCGCATTGGCGATTACTTTCACTGGAATAATAGCCAGCAGGAATGAGAGGACATACTTCCCATAGGGCGTGTCCCATGATGACCCAGTATCAACCATCGATAGCCAATCCGACCTCCGTGGCGCAATAAGGATAGTGGAATCGTTGGTTTCAAAGTTTGCTCGAATCGCCAGTAATTCGCGCCATCAGTGACCACGCGGTGACGCCGCAGGGATAGCCAGTTCCATTTCAATAGTATGGGAGACATGATGCAGAGTTTGATGAAGAGAATTCTGATTGTTGGCGGAGGAAGCTCGGGGTGGATGACTGCCGCCTATCTTTCCAAAGCGTATGGTTGCAAGGTGAAAATATCACTAATTGAGGCACCTTCCATTCCGAAAATCGGTGTAGGCGAGGCAACAATACCGAATCTGCAAAAGGTCTTCTTTGACTTTCTGGGGCTGAAAGAGCAGGACTGGATGCCTCATTGCAATGCGTCGTTCAAGTCGGCAATCAAGTTCGTTGGCTGGAACACAAAAAGCGATCCAGATGACTACTTTTACCATATGTTCGGGCAATTAAAGGAAGTCAACGGAATTCCTCTTTCCCACTATTGGGCGCACTTGCGAAATGCCGGGCAGATCTCGGAACCGTTCGCATACGCCTGCTACAACAAGGCGAAACTGCTCGATGCCAAGCTTTCGCCGAAGGCTCGTGACGGCAAGTCGTGCATGAGTCACGCTTGGCATTTCGACGCTCATCTCGTCGCCAATTACCTCCGGGATCTCGCGGTGAGTTGGGGCGTCGAGCACATCGAGGGCGAAGTCGTCGAGACGCGACTGAATGAAGATGGCGGAATCAAGTCGGTACGAATCCAATCTGGAGCCGAGATCGCGGCAGATTTTTTTGTCGACTGTTCGGGGTTCAAAGGGCTTCTGATCAATCAGGCATTGGGCGAGCCCTTCATCGACATGTCGCAATACCTGCTGTGCGATTCGGCGGTTGCCGGGTCGATCACCCACGATGACGAAGCCAACGGTGTTGAGCCATATACGTCGGCGATTGCAATGAGCAGCGGGTGGACATGGAAGATTCCATTGCTCGGCCGATTTGGATCGGGTTATGTCTACTCGAGCAGATTTTGCTCGAAGGACACCGCAACGGAGGATTTCCTGAAACTCTGGGGCGTCAGGGAAGATCAAGTCAAACTGAACCACATCAAATTCCGCACGGGACGCAACCGGAGAGCATGGGTCAAGAACTGCGTGTCGATCGGGCTATCGTCATGCTTTCTCGAGCCGCTGGAGTCGACCGGGCTTTACTTCATTTATGCGGCGATCTATCAGTTCGCTCAGCACTTCCCCGATGCTGCCCTGGACCCACGGCTGGCAGACTCGTTCAACAAGAAGATTGAAGTGATGTTCGACGATTGCAGGGACTTCATCCAGACCCACTACTTCACCACCAAGAGAAACGACTCCGATTTCTGGAGGGCGAACAAGCACGAACTCAAGATTTCGGACTCGCTGCGCGAAAAACTCAGCGCGTACAACGCCGGTCTTGTCGTGTGCCCTCCGGTGACGACAAACGAAAGTGACTATTACGCCAACTTTGATCTGGAATTTTCGAATTTCTGGACCAATAGCAATTACTATTGCATGTTTACCGGCCTCAATTGGGTTCCTGAGCGATCACATCCGAAGCTCGGATATCACGATGAGTGGATGAAGCAAGCGCTCGTGGAGTTTCAGCATCTCAAACGGGAAGAAGAAGCATTTGCCGCGACGCTCCCGACCACTTACGATTACCTGTTGAATATTCGGGGAACCCGATCCAACTGACATCATGAGCGCCAACACCATCGCCTTGTATGCCATTTTCTGCTTTGCTGGCGCGATCCTGCCGGGGCCGACTTCGTTGTTGGCGTGGTCCAACGGCATCGCGAAGTCGAAGAAGGGCATCTTCTTTTGTGCCCTCGGCGCCGCGCTGTCGGATATCGTGATCATTGCGTTGGTGGGGCTCGGACTAGGTGTGGTCATCAAGCTGTACGCCAATGTATTCCAGGTCATTCGCTGGGGGGGATTTCTGTATCTCCTCTGGATTGCCTGGAAGATCTGGCATTCGAATGGCCAATTACAGGAGCGCGATGCGTCGAACGGCGGAAAGCGAGCTGCTGGCGCGCATTTTGTCCGAGGTTTCCTCATTGCGTTCTCGAATCCGAAGGTGATCGTGTTCTTCGTCGCGTTCCTGCCTCAGTTCATTGACCCTTCCGGGAACCTGTTTTTCCAGTACGCTGTGCTTGCGGTGCTATCGGCGTTGATCGATATCGTCACAATGACGATTTACGCTGGAAGCGGCATGGTGCTGGGATCAAGATTGGGCGGCTCGTCGCTCAAGTACATCAACAGATCGAGTTCGATCGCCATGGCGGGAATTGCCATCTTTCTCGTCGTCGAAAAATAAAATTATCGCGCGTGTGACGAAGTGCCGGCGGATAAGGATAGATCCACTCCCCGTTACTGAAAGTCATAGCGCGATAACCCCTTTCATGAAGCCGAGCAGATCATCAGAAAGGCTAAGACGGGACAGCGTGTCTGGAGGACGACTGAGCGCGGATCGTTGGCCCTTGGGAACAATGCCGAGGAGGGCGGCGGGGGAGGGCGCATGGCAGGGCTGGACGACCGGACACTGGGAAGCGGCGGGGCCGGGGCCTTTCCCGCCAAGGCCGCCCGTGGACGGCGTGTGAAGGCGAACGAACAGGAGGCGCCGGTTGGCGGTGTGTGTTCAGGCTTGTGCATCCGGCCGCCGTGGTTGGGGCCGCGGGGGCGCCATCAGCCGGGCCGATCACATGGAGAACACTCAGGTCTGCGGGTCGATAGCCTTCGTCCCCGCCCGCATCGCCAGCCGGCACACCGCCGCCAGCGCCAGCAGGTTCGGGTCCCGCTCGCGCCGCCGCAGGAAGCTCAGGCCGATGGTCTGGCGCAGCCGGTATTGCGAGGACAGCGGGATCAGCGTCACCTTGTGCGCGAACACATCGCGCACGCGGCCCGGCAGCAGGGCGTAGCCCACGCCGCCGCTGACCAGGTTCATCAGCGAGAAGATATCGCCGACCTTCATCACCACATTGGGCGTGAAGTCGGCGATGCGGAAGGCCTCCACGAAGCCCTGGTAGGTGACGAAGCCCTCGCTGAGCGTGACGAAGGGCTCGTCGCGGCATTGCCGCAGGTCGATGGAAGCCTGTCGCGCATAGGGGGAATCCGCCGGCGCGGCGAAGCAGATCTCGTCTTCGAACAAGGGAATCGATTCGATGTCCGGATCGGGCTCGGGCACGGCCATCAGCGCGGCGTCGATGCCGCCTTGCTTGAGCTTGAACAGCAGGTCCGCATTCGAGCCCAGCACCAGTTCCGCCTGCAGCTCGGGCCGCCTGACCTTGATGCCGATCACCACTTCCGGCACCGTGCGGATGGTCAGCGAATAGAGCGAGCCGATCTTCAGGTGATCGGCCGAATAGCCGGCGGCTTCGCGCGTTGCGCGGATGCCGTCGGCCATGGTCTTGATCACATCGGTAGCCACGTCGGCCAGCACGTGCGCCGCCTCCGTCGGGAGCAGGTTGCGCCCTTCATGGCGGAACAGCGCGCAGTGCATGCCCTCCTCGAGCGAGTGCAGCGCACGATGCACGCTGACGGTGCTGACGTCCAGCGCCTCGGCGGCCTTGGCCAGGTTGCCCGTCTCCATATAGGCGAGCAGGACTTCCAGCTTGCGGAAGGTGATTTCTTCGTTGATGCGGTTTCGCATGGCGGGGCGCGGCGTCGCGCAGGACGGGGCAGGGATCGCAGCATGATACCGCCCCGCGCGGTGCGCGGGGCGCGCTCAGTCCAGGCTCAGGTTCGACGCCTTGATCGCGTCTCCCCAGCGCTTCTGCTCGCTGCTGACCAGCGTGGCGAACGCGGATTGCGGCTGCCCGCCGGCGAGCCCGCCCATCTCCTTGAACCTGGCCACGATCTCGGGGTCGCGCATGACCCTGGCCAGGCCGTCCTGCAGCTTGGCGACCACTGCCGGCGGCGTGCGTGCCGCCGCGAACACCCCGAGCCAGCCCATCACCACGAAGTCGCCGACGCCGGCCTGCGCCATGGTCGGCACCTCGGGCAGGGCAGGCAGCCGCTCGGCGCTGGTGACTGCCAGCGCGCGCAGCTTGCCCGCGCGGATATGCGGCAGCGCCTGCGTCAGGTTGTCGAACATGAAGGTGGTCTCGCCCGCCAGCAGCGCGGTGGTCGCGGGCGTCGAGCCCTTGTAGGGCACATGGATGACCTCGGTGCCGGTGCGCATGCGGAACAGCTCGGCGGTCAGGTGCGTGGTCTGGCCGATGCCGGCCGAGCTGTAGGAGAGCTGGCCGGGCTGGTTCCGGAGTTGTCCGGTCAGGTCGGCCACGGTCCTGATCGGAGACTGCGCGTTGACCACCAGCACGTTGGGGAAGGAGATCATGTCGGTGATCGGCACGAAATCCTGCGGGCGGTAAGGCAGGTGCCGGTAGGCGCTGTAGTTGATGGCGTGCGAGCCGGTGTTGCCGACCAGCAGGGTATAGCCGTCGCCCGGCGCACGCAGCAGTGCCTGCGTGCCGATGATGCCGCCGCTGCCGGGCCGGTTGTCGACGATGACCGGCTGGCCCAGCAGCGCGCCGAGCTTCTGCGCCACCAGGCGGGTGGGGATGTCGGTGGTGCCGCCGGGCGCGCCCGGCACGATGATGGTGATGGGGCGCTCCGGCCACGCCGTCTGCGCCTGTGCGGCGGTCGAGAGCAGCGCGGACAACAGCAGCGCGGGAAACCTGGCGAACAGCCTGGTATGCATGGGGTGTCTCCTCCTGTATGCATGGCCCGGTCGGGCCCTGGCGGCCGGTGTTCCGGCTCTGCCACCGTTGCTGGCCCGGCGGGGCCGGCGCTTCAGCGCGGCGTCATGCGGATGGCGCCGTCCAGGCGGATGGTCTCGCCGTTGAGCATGGGGTTCTCCAGGATGTGCAGCGCGGTGGAGGCGAACTCGTCCGGCGTGCCCAGCCGCGCCGGGTGCGGCACCGAGGCGCCGAGCGAGGCGCGCACGTTTTCCGGCAGGCGCGCCAGCAGCGGCGTATCGAACAGCCCGGGGGCGATGGTGCAGACGCGGATCATGCGCTGGGCCAGGTCGCGCGCCGCCACCAGCGTCATGCCGACCACGCCGGCCTTGGCCGAGGCGTAGGGAATCTGTCCGATCTGTCCTTCATAGGCGGCGACCGAGGCCGTCAGCACGCAGGCGCCGCGCTCGCCGTCGAGCATCTCGTTGCGGGCCATGCGCGCGGCGGCCAGGCGCAGCGTGTTGAAGGTGCCGACCAGGTTGATGCGCACGATCGATTCATACTTCTCCAGCGAGCCGGGCTGGCCGTCCTTCTCGACCAGGCGCACCGGGCCGCCCACGCCGGCGCAATGGATCAGGGCGCGCATGGTGCCGAGCGCGTCGGCCGCGTCGAACACGCGCGTCATCTGCGCAGTGTCGCAGACATTGGCCTGCACGAAGCGCGCCTGCGGGCCGAGTTCCCGCACGGCAGCGGTGCCGTTTTCCTCGGACAGGTCGGCGATCACCACGGCGACGCCGCGTTCGGCAAGGCGGCGGGCGCAGGCAAGGCCGAGGCCGGATGCCCCGCCCGTGACGACGGCGGACAGGTTGGCAAGTTTCAATTTCTATCTCCTCGTGATGGGTATCGGATGCAGGGCATGGTCCGGGAGGCCGGTCGCCTTGCGTCGCTCAGAGCCGCTCGATGATGGTGGCGTTGGCCATGCCGCCGGCCTCGCACATCGACTGCAGGCCATAGCGGCCGCCGCTGTCCTCGAGCGCGTGCAGCATGGTGGTCATCAGCCGCGCGCCGGAGGCGCCCAGCGGATGGCCAAGCGCGATCGCGCCGCCGCGCGGGTTCAGGCGGGCCGGGTCGGCGCCAAGCGCGCGCTGCCATGCCAGCGGCACGCAGGCGAAGGCTTCGTTGATCTCGTAGTGCGAAATCGCATCGAGCTTGAGACCGCTCTTTTCCAGCGCGCGCCGGCTCGACGGAATCGGCGCCGTCAGCATGGTCAGCGGGCTGTCGCCGCAGGCGTCGAAGGCGGCGAAGCGCGCGCGCGGCTTCAGCCCCAGCCGCGATGCGGCGCGCTCGCTCATCAGCAGGATGGCCGCCGCGCCGTCGCTGATCTGCGAGGCATTGCCCGCCGTCACGTGCCAGCCGATCTGCGGAAAGCGCGCGCCCAGCGCTTCGTCGCGAAACGACGGCGCCAGCGTGGCGAGGCGCTCCGCCGTGGTGCCGGGGCGGATGGTTTCATCGGACGCGACCAGTCCGGCGGCGGTCCGGATCGGCAGGATCTCGCGGGCGAAGGCGCCGGCCTCGCGCGCCTGGTGCGCGCGCTGGTGGGATTGCGCCGCATAGCTGTCGAGATCGTCGCGCGACAGTTCCCACTGCGCCGCCACCAGCTCGGCCGCCACGCCCTGCGACACCAGCCCGGGCGCGTAGCGCGCTTCGAAGGACGGGCCGTACGGATTCTGGCCGATGCGGCCCGAGCCCATCGGCACGCGGCTCATGGATTCGATGCCGCAGGCAATCACGATATCGTAGGCGCCCGCCATGATCCCTTGCGCGGCGAAATGCACGGCCTGCTGGCTGGAGCCGCACTTGCGGTCGATGGTGGTGGACGGCACATGCTCGGGAAACCCGGCCGCCAGCCACGCCACGCGGCCCGGCGTGCCCGACTGTTCGCCGACCTGGCTCACGCAGCCGGTGATGACGTCTTCCACCAGGCCGGGGTCCAGCCTGTTGCGCTCCACCAGGCCCGCCAGCACTTGCGCCAGCAGCTCCGTGGGATGCAGGCCGGTGAAAGCCGAGCCCGGCTTGGATCGGCCCATGGGGGAGCGGATGGCATCTACGATGACGGCTTGCGGCATGGCGGGTCTCCGGTGTGTTATCGATCGAGGTTGGGACGTTGCGGGATCAGTTGCCGGTGAACTCAGGCTTGCGCTTCTCGAGGAAGGCGGACACCGCTTCCCGGTGGTCCGCGGTCTGGTGCGACAGCGCCTGGTACCCCGCCGACAATTCCAGCAGCGTATCCAGCCGCGTGTGCAGCGCTTCGCGCAGCAGCCGCTTGGCCAGCCGCACCGCATGCGGCGGGTTGGCGGCGATGCGTTCCGCCAGTTCGTTGGCGGTGGGCAGCAATTGTTCGGCAGGCACCACGCGCGAGACCAGGTTCCATTCCAGCGCCTGGCGCGCATCGATGACCTGGCCGGTGAAGGTCAGCTCGGCCGCGCGCGACAGGCCGATCACGCGCGGCAGCAGCCATGCGCCGCCATCGCCGGGGATGATGCCGAGCTTCACGAAGCTCTCCGCGAACTGCGCGTGCTCCGAGGCAATGCGCATATCGCACATGCAGGCCAGGTCCAGCCCGGCGCCCATCGCCGCGCCATTGACGGCGGCGATCACCGGTACCTCCAGGTTGAACAGCGCCAGCGGCAGCCGCTGGATGCCCAGCCGGTAGTCCTGGCGAATCTCCATGCCCGGCACCTCGCCGGAGGCCTGGCGCTCCATGTCGCGGATATTGCCACCCGAGGAGAAGGCGGTGCCGGCGCCGGTGAGGATCACCGCGCGCACGCTTTTGTCGCGGTGGATGCGGTCGATGGCTTCGAGGAAATCCGCCACCGCGGTGTTGCCGGTGAGTGGGTTGCGGCGCTCCGGTTCGTTCATGGTCAGGGTCACGATGTGGCCCTGCTGCTCGTAGCGCAGGAAGCGGCTCATGCGGGTCTCCTTGTCGGTTTGTCTTGTGCCTGGATGCAGGTCCGGCGTTGTACGAAGAGGCTAAGGGAGCGCTGCGCGGCGTGTCCAATATTCATTTATCCATCGCCGATATCGCTCGGATATCGCCCGGACATCGGCGCGCGGTGCGCGCCGGCGACTGGCGCCCGCGGATTCAAGGCCGGCCGGCGGCACGCCACCTGCTGACGGAGTGACCGATGGCCGATATCCCGTCCGGCACCCCTTCATCCGGCATTCATTCGTAGCGTGATAATTTGCATCCTAACTATAAGCTTGCTATTATTGGCCCATGCCTCCAATCGACGCCCTCCGCTTCGCCTTCACCGGCCAGCTCATGCTGGCCGGTCGCCAATGGCGCCACATTTCCCAGGGCGCTGTCACCGCCTATGGCATCTCCGCCGCGGCCGCAGGGCCCTTGTTGTTTATCCGCCGGCTTGGCGGAGGTGTCCGCCAGGTCACGCTGGCCGATTACGTCGGGCTGGAAGGCGCCTCGCTGGTCCGCCTGGTAGACCAGCTTTCCGCCGCCGGCCTGGTGCGCCGCGAAGTGGACGCCAACGACCGCCGCGCCAATGCGCTCTGGCTGACCGACGCCGGCGAGGACCTCGCCGCGAAAATCGAAGTGGAACTCAAACAGGTCCGCGCCAGCGTGTTCGCGGATGTCAGCGAGCAGGATTTCGAAGGCGCGCTGCGCGTGCTCGACGCGCTTTCCCGGGCAGCCGCCTGCGCGGCGTCCACATCCTCCGCCGCTTCGGGGTCGTAACCGCCATGGTGAGCTGGCCAACCGGAAGAGACTGGATCTTTTCCTTCAAAGCATTTGCAGCCGCCATGCTGGCGCTGTTCATCGCGCTCTATCTCGGCCTGCCGCGGCCCTATTGGGCGATGGCCTCGGTCTATATCGTGGCGCATCCGCTGACCGGCGCGACCCGCTCGAAGGCGCTGTATCGCGTGCTGGGCACGCTGCTCGGCGCGGCCGCGTCGGTGGCCATGGTGCCGGCGCTGGTGAACGCGCCGGCATTGCTGATGGCCGCGGTCGCGCTGTGGACCGGGGTCCTGCTCTACGTTGCGTTGCTGCACCGCACGCCGCGCAGCTATGTGTTCATGCTGGCGGCCTATACGTTGCCGCTGGTGGCGCTGCCGTCGGTGAACGATCCCGGCGGCATCTTCGATATCGCGGTGGCCCGGGCCGAGGAGATCTGTCTTGGCATCCTGTGCGCCAGCATCGTCGGCTCGACCATTTTCCCGGCCAACGTGGCCACCGTGCTCGGCGGCAAGTCCGCCCAGTGGCTGGCCGACGCCGCGCTGTGGGCTACCGATATGCTCTCCGCCCAGCCGGCCGCCAGGGTGTCGCGCCATCAGAGCCGCCATCGCCTTGCCGCCGATATCCTCGCGCTCGACCAGCTGATCAGCCAGCTCTCCTACGACACCGAAAGCGCCGCCCGCGTGAAGAACGCGCAGGAACTGCGCGGCCGCATGACCATGCTGCTGCCGGTGCTGTCGTCGCTGGCCGCCGTGGTGGAGGCGCTGCACCAGAACGCCGCGGGCGTGCCCGAACGCCTGTCGAAGCATATGGCGCTGGTGTCGGCGTGGATCGGCGCCGGCGCGCAAGCGCCGCTGCCGGCACTGCCGGCAGCCGAGGCCGCACCGAGCGCTGGCGCCGGACTCGTCGCCGGCGCTGCCGGGCCGGACTGGCACAGCGCGCTGGCCGCCACCGCCGAGGGCCGCCTGCGCGAGCTGGTGGCGCTATGGCACGACTGCGTGCTGCTCCAGCGCCGTATCGGCGAGAAGAATCCGGCGGGCGAATGGACGCCCGCGTTCCAGCGCTGGGACGTGGGCGCGGCGCGCCATTACGATCACGGCATGCTGCTGTTCTCCACCGCCACCGTCGCCGCGGCCATTTTCCTGATGGGCATGATCTGGATCTGGACCGGCTGGGCGGACGGCGCCGGCGCCGTCGCGCTGGGTGCGGTGTCAAGCTGCTTCTTTGCGGCCATGGACGAGCCGGCGCCGATGATCCGTTCCTTTTTCCGCTGGAACGTGGTCTGCCTGGTGATCGCCACGGTCTATCTGTTCGTGGTGCTGCCCAACGCGCACGACTTCGAAATGCTGGTGCTGATGTTCGCGGCGCCGTACCTGGTCATCGGCCTGATGATGACGCAGCCGCGGCTGGCCCTGATCGCCATGCCGCTGGCGGTGGTCACGGCCAACGATATCGGCCTGCAGGGCGCGTACAACGCCGACTTCCAGGCCTTCTTCAACGGCAATGTGGCGGGTATCGCGGGCATCCTGTTCGCGCTGCTGTGGACGCTGGTGACGCGCCCGTTCGGCACCAAGGCCGCGGCCCGCCGGCTGGTCCGCGCGAGCTGGGGCGATATCGCCCGCAACGCCACCGGGCGCGAGCCGCGCGACCATGCGCGCCTGCTGGCCCGCATGCTGGACCGCCTGGCGCAACTGGTGCCGCGGCTGGCAGCCAGCGAGAACGAAAACGCCGGCGACGGCTTCACCGAGGTGCGCGTCGAACTCAGCACGCTGGCGCTGCAGCGCGAGTTGCCCGCGCTGGCGCCGGACCACCAGCGCGCCGTGAAGCGTGTGCTGAGCGGCGTCGCCAGCTACTACCAGGCGCGTCTGGAAGCGCGGGCCGAGGCGCCGCCGCAGGTGTTGCGCGAGCGGCTCGGCAAGGCCATATGCGAGGTTGCCTCGCGGGCCGACGCGGCCTCGCGCGAGGCGTTCGCCGCGCTGGTGGAAATGCATGTCGCCCTGTTTTCGGCAGCGCCCCTGGCGGCGCAGCAGGGCGGGAGTCAATCATGAGCATGAAATCAAGCATGAGATCGGGCACGGAAGCTGTCACAGAAGCAGTCACAGAAGCGGTCACGGAAGCGGGCAGCAACCATGCGCGGTGAAATCGACATCTATGGCGTGTTCGTGCCCAGCCTGCTGGTATGGATGCTGGCGGCTTTCGTGATTACCGCCTGCGCGCGCGCCGTGCTGGCGCGCGTGGGTTTTTACCGGCTGGTCTGGCACCGGTCGCTGTTCAATCTGGCCTTCTATGGGATCGTCCTGGGTGGCGTCGTCTACCTGGCGTATCGGCTGCAGTCATGAAACTGAATCTTCGTTCGATCGGACCTATCGTCCTTACCCTTGTCGTCACCGCGGCCGCGGTGGTCGTGGTCAAGCACTTGTGGGATTACTACACCATCGCGCCATGGACGCGCGACGGCCATATCCGCGCGGATGTCGTGCAGGTCGCGCCCGACGTGTCCGGCCTGGTGACCAAGGTCCTGGTCAAGGACAACCAGCGCGTGCAGCGCGGCCAGCCGCTGTTCGAGATCGACCGCGACCGCTATGCGCTGGCGCTGCAACAGGCGCAGGCCACGGTGGCCGCGCAGAACGCAACGCTGGCCCAGGCCCGCCGCGAAGCCAAGCGCAGCCAGACGCTGTCCGAGGTGGTTTCCAAGGAAGTGGTCGAGGAAGGCCTGGCCAAGGTCCAGCAAGGCGAAGCCGCGCTGGCGCAGGCGCAGGCCGCGGTCAACCTGGCCAAGCTCAACCTGGAGCGCACCAGCGTGCTCAGCCCGGTCGACGGCTACCTGAACGACCGGCTGCCGCGCCTGGGCGACTACGTCAACACCGGCCGTCCGGTGCTGTCCATGGTCGACGCGAATTCCTTCCACGTGGAAGGCTATTTCGAGGAAACCAAGCTGCACGGCATCCACGTCGGCAACCCGGTGGATATCCGCATCATGGGCGAGTCCCGGGTGCTGCATGGCCACGTGCAAAGCATCGCCGCCGGCATCGAGGACCGGGACCGCTCCAACGGGTCCAACCTGCTGCCCAACGTGAACCCGACCTTCAACTGGGTCCGGCTGGCACAGCGCATCCCGGTGCGCATCGCGCTGGACGAAGCGCCATCCGACCTGCGGCTGGTGGCCGGGCGTACCGCCACCGTATCGGTGCGCGAGCAGACGCAGCCGGCCAAGGCGCAAGACGGGCAGAAGGACCAGAAGGACAAGCTCGCGCTGGCCGCCAAGGGAGCCGCCAGCCAGGGAGGCGCGCAGTGAACGCCTTGCGCCTAGCCCTGCTGCCGGCACTGGTGCCGCTGCTGTTCGCCTGCACCACCGTCGGGCCCGACTACCATGTGCCGGACAACGCCGTCGTGAAAGCACCCGCGGCCAACGGCGCGCTGCTCGGCACGGACAACCCCGCGGTGTCGATCGCGGCGGTGCCCGACGGCTGGTGGCGCCTGTACGACGATCCGAAGCTCGACCAGCTGGTACAGCAGGCCCTGACCGCCAATACCGACCTGCGCGTGGCGGCGGCCAACCTCAAGCGCGCCATTGCGGTCTACCACGAGGTGGAAGCGGAGAACCTGCCCGGGGCCGGCCTCTTCGCCGGTGCGCAGCGCGGGCAGATTGCCGGCGAACCGCTGCTGGTGGAAGAGAAGATCCCGGTCATGAACTTTGGCGACGTCGGCTTCAAGGTGTCCTACCTGATCGACTTTTTCGGCAAGCTCGCGCGCGCCGACGAAGCCGCGCTGGCCGGCGCGCAAGCCAGCCAGGCGGCGCTCGACCAGGCACGCGTCGGCGTGGTGGCCGAGACCGTGCGCGCCTATGTGCAGGGCTGCGCTGCCACGCACGAGCTGACGGTGGCCGAGCATCAGCTCGAACTGCAGCGCCGCGGCGTCGATCTGGCCCGCAAGATGGTGGATGCGGGGCGCGGGCAGCCGGTGGACCTGCTGCGCTCCCAGGCCCAGGCCGACGTGCTGCGCGCCGCCTTGCCGCGCTTCAAGGCCGAGCAGGAAGGCGCGGCCTACCGGCTGGCCGTGATGCTGGGCAAGCCGCCCACCGCGGCCTCGATGACCGAGTACGCCTGCCACGAAGAACCCAGGCTGAGCCAGCCGCTGCCGGTGGGCGACGGCGCCGCGCTGCTCAAGCGCCGGCCCGACGTGCGCCAGGCCGAGCGCGAGCTGGCCTCGGCCACGGCAAAGATCGGCGTGGCCACGGCGGATCTCTATCCGTCCATCAGCATCGGTGCGTCGGCCGGCTTTACCGGCATCCTCGACCACCTCGGACAGGCACCGACCGCCCACTGGGGCTTTGGTCCGCTGATCACCTGGAACATCCCGACCAGCGGCACGCGCGCCCGCATCCACGGCACCGAAGCCGGCGCCGAGGCGGCGCTGGCCCATTTCGACGGGGTGGTGCTCAAGGCACTGCGCGAAACGCAATCCGCGCTGAGCAGCTATACGCGTGAGCTGGAGCGCACCCAGGCGCTGCGCGATGCGCGCGACAAGGCCAGCGAGGTAGCGCGGCAGAATCGCCAGCTCTACCAGGCCGGCCGCTCGCCGTACCTGTCCAGCCTCGATGCCGACCGCACGCTGGCCAGCACCGAAGCCTCGCTGGCGGCGTCGGAAAGCCAGGTGGCGCTGGACCAGATCAATCTCTTCCTTGCGCTGGGCGGTGGATGGCAAAATGCGCCCCAGGTCGAAACGCACGCGATGGGCGCGCATTGAGCGCGCCCCGGGGCGGCCGGCCTCTACCCTAGTCACAGCCATGCCAGCCCCTGGCATGGCAGAAAGGAACACAAGCGTCATGTCGAAATTCACCGGCCGCTTCGGCCACACCTATCCCTCGATCCATAAAGCCCTGTGCGTCGCCGCCGTCACGTTTGGCGTGGCCGCCTCCGGCACCGCGCTGGCGCAGGAGCCGACCGTGCGCGTTGGCACGGTCAGCGGGCCGGATGCGCAGGTCTGGCAGGTGGTCCAGAAGGTCGCCAAGCGCGAAGGGCTGAATATCAAGGTGGTCGAGTTCAACGACTATGTGCAGCCCAATGCCGCGCTCGACGCCGGCGACCTGGACGCCAACAGCTTCCAGCACCAGCCTTACCTGGACAGCCAGGTGAAGCAGCGCGGCTACAAGATGGTCAGCGTGGGCTACACCTACATCTCGCCGCTCGGCATCTATTCGCAGAAGCTGAAGTCGCCCAAGGACCTGCCGCAAGGCGCCAAGGTCGCCGTCCCCAACGATCCCTCCAACGAAAACCGCGCGCTGCTGCTGCTGGCCGCGCAAGGCGCGATCAAGCTCAAGAGCGGGGCGGGCACCAACGGCGTCAACGCGACGTCGCTGGATATCAGCGAGAACCCGAAGAAGCTGAAGATCGTCGAACTGGACGCCGCGCAACTGGCGCGCGCGCTGCCCGACGTGGCCGCTGCGGTGATCAACACCAACTACGCGCTGGCCGCCGGCCTGCAGCCGGCCCGGAACGCCATCGCGCTGGAAGACATCCATAGCCCGTACGCCAACATCATCGTGGTGCGCACCCAGGACAAGGACAAGCCATGGGTGAAGAAGCTGGTCGCTGCCTACCAGTCGGAAGACGTGCGCCAGTTCATGAAGAACGAGTTCAAGGGCGCGATGGTGCCGTCGTTCTGATCGGTTAGGTCTTGACGCAGCGGGCCGGCGTCTATGGGCCAGTAGCTCGTGGCGCTTCAGATCGATGGTCCTGTACTCTTAGCGAAAGCCCTTTTTTTTAAAATATTGTTGTTTTATTTTAGGGGGCTGATTTAGGTCTGCAGGGCCTAAAGGCGATGTGGTGTCGGGCTATTTGGCTTGGGGGGCAGGTCTGCAGGGCCTAAAGGCGGAGTGGCGTCAGGCTCTTGGGCACATGGAGGTGTCACTTTTCTTTACTCGTAAAGAAAAGTAACCAAAAGAAAGCGATCCTTGCAGGAGGCTGGCGTGTCGGGCTTGGTGGCTTTGCGGATTCGTGGTGGGCGCGGCGGTTCTAATAAACTGCTGGCGCTACCGGCGCGAACGGCATTGCCGCTGCGAATGACGGTGGTTTCATTGTATGACCCCTGAATGACGAACTCGCTTGCCCTTTCATGCATCTGCCGTTACCGGTTTATATGGCCACTCGATCATGAACGGCACTGGTTTCGTCGTGGGCGCGGTGGCTCCAGATTGGGGGCTCGCCTCAAGCCGGGGCCACCGCGCCCACGACG
>NZ_JBYOJU010000068.1:0-39931 GCF_057798855.1 Cupriavidus sp. 96C5-1
TCGTGTTCGAGTGGCCATATAAACTGGTAACGGCAGATGCCTGAATGGGCAAGCGAGATCGTCATTCAGGGGTCATACAATGAAACCACCGTCATTCGCAGCGGCAATGCCGTTCGTGCCGGTAGCGTCAGCAGTTCATTAGAACCGCCGCGCCCACCACGAATCCGCAAAGCCACCAAGCCCGATAACCCAGCCTCCTGCAAGGATCGCTTTCTTTTGGTTACTTTTCTTTACGAGTAAAGAAAAGTGACACCTCCATGTGCCCATGAGCCTGACACCACTCCGCCTTTAGGCCCTGCAGACCTGAATCAGGTCTCTACAACGGCATGAGGTCCTACTGAAAACCAAATACCACCAAGAGCCCAAGAGCCCGACACCACTCCGCCTTTAGGCCCTGCAGACCTGAATCAGGTCCCTACAACGGCATGAGGTCCTACTGAAAACCAAATACCACCAAGAGCCCAAGAGCCCGACACCACTCCGCCTTCAGGCCCTGCAATCCTAAATCATTCCCATAAAAAACCTATAACCAGGCAAACTCCAATTCAAGAATCTCTCTTTACCCGCTCGTAAAGAAAAATGACCAAAAGAAAGCGACCCCTTGCAGGGGGGCTGGCTTGTCGGGCTCGGTGGCTTTGCGGATTCGTGGTGGGCGCGGGCTGTCGTGACATCGGCTGCCGCGTGAAATTTCTTGTTGAAACGAGTTCTTAAGGCGATGCGGGTTGGATCCCGGCCGCTCGTCTGGTTCGATGGCGAGGAGTCTTTCGCCGCACCCGGGATGCCCGCCTGCCCGCTACAACTGTCCATCGCCTGTACACCTGATGCTGTGACACCTGTCACGCCGCGGCCCGCGCGCAGGCCGGAATCCACCCGTCCGCATCCGTTTTTCTCGGGGTAATCCCGCATCTTTCGCGCGCCGGATGCGCGTTGCCGGGGTGGCACGACCGTTGCGATATGCCTGTCACAAGCAGAAACATAAGCAGAACGACAGGAGACAGGCATGGATGAACAAGCGCTGGCCGCGCGGCCGCTGGTCGGCATCATCGCCAACCCGATTTCCGCACGCGATATCCGCCGCGTGATCGCCAACGCCAATACGCTGCAGCTGGCGGACCGCGTCAATATCGTGCTGCGCCTGCTGGCCGCGCTGGCCGCCTGCGGCGTGGGCCGCGTGGTGATGATGCCCGACCGCGAAGGCATGCGCGTGCTGCTGGCGCGCCACCTGTCGCGCCGCCAGGGCCCGGATGCCGCGCTGCCCGAGGTGGCGTACCTCGACATGCCGGTCACCGCGCGCGTCGACGATACCTTCCTGGCCGCGCGCATGATGCGCGAGGCCGGGGTGGCCGCCATCATCGTGCTCGGCGGCGACGGCACGCACCGTGCGGTGGTGCGCGAATGCGGCGCGGTGCCGATCGCGGGCCTGTCCACCGGCACCAACAATGCCTATCCGGAAATGCGCGAGCCCACCATCACGGGGCTGGCCACCGGCCTGTTCGCCAGCGGACGCATTCCCGCCGCCCATGCGCTGGCGGGCAACAAGCGGCTCGACATCGCGATTGCCGGGGATGGCGAGGTGCGGCACGACATCGCGCTGGTCGATGCGGTGATCTCCCATGAGCACTTCATCGGCGCGCGTGCCCTGTGGAAGACCGAGACGCTGGGCGCGGTCTACGTCTCCTTTGCCGATCCGCAGGCGATCGGCCTGTCCGCCATCGGCGGCTTGCTCGAGCCGGTGGGCCGGCACGAGCCGGGCGGGCTGGCGATCGAGCTGGCCGCCGCGGGCGAAGGCCGCTTCGACCTGAGCGCCCCGATCGCGCCGGGCCTGCTGCGCGCGGTGCCGATCGCGGGCTGGGAGCGCCTGACCGACGGCGTGCCGCACCGCGTACGCCAGCGCGCCGGCATCGTCGCGCTCGATGGCGAGCGCGAGCTGGTGTTCGGCCCCCGCGACGAAGTCACCGTGACGCTGCGCGAGCGCGCCTTCCTCAGCATCGATGTCGCCGCCTGCATGCGCTACGCCGCCGCCGCGGGGCTGATGCGCGGCGGGCGCGCACCGCCGCAGGAGCCCCCGCCCCAACCGCATTCCGAGTTTCTCACCGCCACCACAACACCCTGAAGGAGACAGACATGACAGCCAAATCATCCGGTGCCAACGGAAACACGCTGCCCCTGGAAAAGCAGGAGCTGCTCGCGGTCTACCGCAAGATGCGCACCATCCGCGATTTCGAGGAGCGCCTGCACGTGGACTTCGGCCGCGGCGACATCCCCGGCTTCGTCCACCTCTATGCCGGCGAGGAAGCGGCGGGCGTCGGCATCCTGCATCACCTGGGCGACGGCGACCGCATCGCCAGCACGCACCGCGGCCACGGCCATTGCATCGCCAAGGGCGTCGACCCCGCCGCGATGATGAAGGAGATCTATGGCCGCAAGGGCGGCTCCTGCAACGGCAAGGGCGGCTCCATGCATATCGCGGACCTGTCCAAGGGCATGATGGGCGCCAACGGCATCCTGGGCGCGGGCGCGCCGCTGGTCTGCGGCGCCGCGCTGGCCGCCAAGTTCCGCGGCAAGGGTGAGATCGGCATCACCTTCGCCGGCGACGGCGCCTCCAACCAGGGCACCTTCCTGGAAAGCCTGAACCTTGCCGCCGTGTGGAACCTGCCGGTGATCTTCGTCATCGAGAACAACGGCTACGCGGAGTCCACCGCGCGCGACTACGGCACCGCGGTGGACAGCTACGTGGACCGCGCCGCCGGCTTCGGCATTCCCGGCGTGACGGTGGACGGCACCGATTTCTTCGCCGTGCACGAAGCGGCCGGCGAGGTGATCCGGCGCGCCCGCGAAGGCGGCGGTCCTGCCCTGCTCGAATGCAAGATGGTCCGTTTCTACGGCCACTTCGAGGGTGACGCGCAGACCTACCGCGCCTCCGGCGAGCTCGACGACATCCGCGCCAACAAGGACTGCCTGAAGAAGTTCGCCGCCACCGTGACCCAGGCCGGCGTGATCTCGGCGGACGAACTCAAGGAGATCGACGAGCAGGTGGCCGCGCTGATCGAGGACGCGGTGCAGCAGGCCAAGGCCGCGCCGTTCCCGACCCCGGCCGACCTGCTGTCCGACGTGTACGTCAGCTACTGAGCGCAGGGCCTGCCAGGCATTCGGCATTCCGAGACATAACGACGACAAAGCAAGACCAGGATCAGGAGACCACACCATGTCCCGCAAATTAAGCATGAAGCTGGCGATCAACGAAGCGATCGACCAGGAAATGACCCGTGACCCGAGCGTGATCATGCTCGGAGAGGATATCGTCGGCGGCGCCGGCGCGGACGGCGAGAAGGACGCCTGGGGCGGCGTGCTCGGCGTGACCAAGGGCTTGTACGCCAAGCATGGCGACCGCCTGCTCGATACGCCGCTGTCCGAATCGGCCTACGTGGGTGCGGCCATCGGCGCAGCCGCCTGCGGCATGCGGCCCATTGCCGAGCTGATGTTCATCGACTTCATGGGCGTGTGCTTCGACCAGATCTTCAACCAGGCCGCCAAGTTCCGCTATATGTTCGGCGGCAAGGCCGAGACGCCGGTGGTGATCCGCGCCATGGTGGGCGCGGGCTTTCGCGCGGCGGCGCAGCACAGCCAGATGCTGACGCCGATCTTCACCCACATCCCGGGCCTCAAGGTGGTGTGCCCGAGCACGCCTTACGACACCAAGGGCATGCTGATCCAGGCCATCCGCGACAACGATCCGGTGATCTTCTGCGAGCACAAGAATCTCTATGGCCTCGAAGGCGAGGTGCCGGAGAACTCGTACGCGATTCCCTTCGGCGAGGCCAACATCGTGCGCGACGGCAAGGACGTTTCCATCGTCACCTACGGCCTGATGGTGCATCGCGCGCTGGAAGCCGCGGCCACGCTGGCCAAGGAAGGCATCGAGGCGGAAGTGGTGGACCTGCGCTCGCTCTCGCCGCTGGATATCGACACCGTGCTGGAGACGGTGGAGAACACCGGGCGCCTGGTGGTGGTCGACGAAGCCAGCCCACGCTGCAATATCGCCACCGACATCGCCGCGCAGGTTGCGCAGCGTGCGTTCGGCGCGCTCAAGGCCGGCATCGAGATGGTCTGCCCGCCGCATACGCCGGTGCCGTTCTCGCCCGCGCTGGAAGACCTTTATATCCCCAGCGCGGCGCAGATCGCCGATGCCGCGCGCAAGACCGTGAAAGGAGGGAAACACTGATGGCCGAGATCACTCCGATCGTCATGCCCAAATGGGGCCTGTCGATGAAAGAAGGCACCGTCAACGACTGGCTGGTCGAGGAGGGCGCGCAGATTTCGGTGGGCATGCCGATCCTCGACGTGGAGACCGACAAGATCGCCAACGCGGTCGAAGCGCCCGACGCCGGCACGCTGCGGCGCAAGGTGGCCGCGGTGGGCGATGTGCTGCCGGTCAAGGCGCTGCTGGGCGTGCTGGCGCCGCCCGAGGTCAGCGATGCGCAGATCGATGCCTACGTGGCCGCCTACGAAACCCCGGCCGCGGACGAGGACGATGAGGGCACGGCCGCTTCGGCCTACCACTTCATCGATATCGACGGCATCCGCGTGCGCTACGCCAGGCGGGGCGAGGGCGCGGACACCGTGCTGTTCATCCACGGCTTCGGCGGGGACCTGGACAACTGGCTGTTCAACCTGGACGCGCTGGCGGAGTCCCACACCGTGATCGCGCTGGACCTGCCGGCGCACGGCCAGTCCACGCCCAGGCTGCCGGGCACCACGCTGGCATCGCTGGCGGGCTTCGTGGCGCGCTTCATGGACGCGCTCGATATCGGCCAGGCACATCTGGTGGGGCATTCGATGGGTGGCGGCGTGGCCGCGCAACTGGCGGTGGACGCGCCGCAGCGCGTGCGCTCGGTGGCGCTGGTGTCGCCGGCCGGCCTGGGCGACGAGGTCAACCACGCCTACACCGAGGGCTTCGTCAATGCGCAGTCGCGGCGCGATCTGAAGCCGGTGGTGGAGTTGCTGTTCGCCGACGCGGGGCTGGTGAGCCGCCAGATGCTTGACGATCTGCTCAAGTACAAGCGCCTGGACGGCGTGACGGAGGCACTGGGCAGCCTGGGCGCCAGCCTGTTCGGCGGCGGCCGGCAGACCGAGCAGCCCGGCCGCAGGCTTGGCGACAGCGGCAAGCCGGTGCTGGTGATGTGGGGCGCGCAGGACCGGATCATTCCAGCGGCGCATGCGCAGAACGCGCCCGCCGGCGCCACCGTCAAGGTGTTCGACGACGCAGGCCATATGAGCCAGATGGAGAAGGCCAATGAGGTCAACGCGCTGCTCAAGCGGCATGTAGGCGGCTGAGGCTGGTCTGGCGCAGCCTGGCGGCTTCGTTCAGAGCCCCAGGCATGCTCCCCTCACACGAAAGCCAGATCAACCTTGAAAGCAACCAAAACGATCAAAGGAGACCCAATATGAACGAACCCCTGAAGGGGCAAGTCGCCGTGGTGACCGGCGGCGCGCGCGGCATCGGGCGTGGCATCGTCCTCACCCTGGCGCAGGCCGGCGCCGATATCCTGATTGCCGACCTGCTCGAGGACGCGATGCGCGAGACCGCGGAGGAAGTCCGCGCGCTGGGCCGCCGCGTCAGCACGCTCAAGGTGGACGTGACCCGCGCGGAGATGCACCGCGCCATGGTGAAGCAGGCGCTCGACCAGCTGGGCGGGCTGGACGTGCTGGTCAATTGCGCGGGCGTGATCAGCGTCCATCCGGTGGACCAGTTGAGCGAGCGCGACTGGGATTTCGTCATGGACGTCAACGCCAAGGGCACCTTCCTGGGCTGCCAGGCGGTGCTCGAGCACATGAAGGCCCAACACAGGGGGCGCATCATCAATGTCGCATCGATCGCAGGCAAGGAGGGCTTTCCGAACCTGGCGCACTACAGCGCTTCGAAGTTCGCCGTGGTCGGGTTCACCAACGCGCTGGCCAAGGAAGTGGCACGCGAGGGCATCACGGTCAATGCCATCTGCCCCGGCATCGTGCGCACCTATATGTGGGACCGCCTCTCGGACGAATGGAAGTCCGATGGCGAGTCGGTGGAGGATTCGTGGGCGCGTCACCAGCTCACGCTGATTCCGCAGGGACGGGCGCAGACGCCGGAAGACATGGGCCGGATGGCGCTGTTCTTCGCTACCATGGACAATGTGACCGGGCAATCGGTCAACGTCGACGGCGGTTTTACCTTCCACTGACCGTAGCCGGGCCGCGCCGCGGCCCGGGATATGCGCAACCCGTCCCGGCGCTTACCGGCCATGCCATGCGATTTGAAACCCTCGTTCCCGATCCCGCCGACCCGGACCCCCTCCATGCCGAGCAGGCGCTGCTCGCACAGGCATCCACCGGCCGCTGGCTGGCGCACCTGTGGCAGGCACCCGTCTCGCTGGTGGTGCCGCGCAGCTACCTGAGGCATGCGCAGCTGGAGGCCGCGCGCAGCGCCTTTGCCGCGCGCGGCTGTCCGGTCTGGCTGCGGCTGTCCGGCGGCGGACTGGTGCCGCAGGGGCCGGGCATTCTCAACCTGAGCCTGGCCTACCCGGTGCGCGGCGGCGCCGGCACCCATTCCGAGGCGGTCTACCTGCACCTGTGCGAGGTGCTGGCGGGCGCGCTTGGGGCTCTGGGCCTGCAGACGCACTGGCAGGCCGTGGACGGCTCGTTCTGCGACGGCCGTTTCAACCTGGCCTGGGGACCGCCGGGGCAGGCGCGCAAGATGGCTGGCACGGCACAGTATTGGCGGCGCGTGGCGGGTGCCGAAGACCCCAGCCTGCACGTGGTGCTGGCCCACGCCGTCCTGCTGGTCAGCGCCGATCCGGAGGCGATCAACCGCCGCGCCAATGATTTCGAAGACGCGATCGGCAGCGGGCGGCACTACCGCGCCGACAGGGTGGTCAGCGTGGCCCAGGCACTGCTGGAAGCTGGGCGGCCGGTACCGGACAGCCTGGCCGGCCTGACCGCCGAAGCGCTTCGTCAGGCGCTTGATGCAACGCCGCCTGGCTTCGCCTCGCCGTCCCCGGCGTGACGGGGCCCGGGGCGCGGATCCGTCTCGTCGTTATTGACGATTCCGTGCGCCGGCCGCCATGGCAAACTGTCCGGCGAGACGCTCCGGGAACGCTCCCGGACCGAGCAGACAACCGGAGACAGGACATGGCGGGACCGTTGGCGGGTTTGAAGGTGGTGGAAATGGTGGGGATCGGGCCGGCGCCGTTCTGCGCGATGATGCTGGCGGACCAGGGCGCCGAGGTGATCCGCATCGACCGGCCGGCCAAGCCGGGCGAACCGGCGGCCACCAGCTTCGGCAAGGCGCGTTGCGACGTCACCGCGCGCGGCAAGCGCTCGCTGGCCATCGACCTGCGCAAGCCCGGCGCCGCCGGCGTGGTGCTGGACCTGATCGCGAAGGCAGACGTGCTGATCGAAGGCTTCCGTCCCGGCGTGATGGAACGCCTCGGCCTCGGCCCGGAGCCGTGCCTGGCGCGCAACCCGGCGCTGGTGTATGGCCGCATGACCGGCTGGGGCCAGCACGGCCCGCTCGCCCAGGCCGCCGGCCACGACATCAACTACATCGCCATTGCCGGCGCCTTGCACGCCATTGGCCGGGCCGGGGAGCCGCCCGTGGTGCCGCTCAACTACGTCGGCGATTTCGGCGGCGGCGGCATGCTGCTGGCGTTTGGCGTGATGTGCGCGATCAACGAGGCGCGCAACTCGGGCAAGGGCCAGGTGGTGGACGCCGCCATGACCGACGGCACCGCGCTGCTGTCGGCCATGATGTACGGCTTCAAGGCCGCGGGCCGCTGGAACAACCAACGTGGCGATAACCTGCTGGACGGCGCCGCGCATTTCTACGACACCTATGCCTGCGCCGACGGCAAGTACGTGGCGGTGGGCGCCATCGAGCCGCAGTTCTACGCGTTGCTGCGCGAACGCTGCGGCCTGGACGACCCCGCCTTCGACGCGCAGCTCGACAAGCGCCAGTGGCCCGGGCTCAAGGCGCGCATGACCGCGCTGTTCCTGACGCGCACGCGTGCCGAGTGGTGCGCGCTGCTGGAAGGCAGCGATGCCTGCTTCGCGCCCATCCTGGACTGGGACGAGGCGCCGCAGCATCCGCACAACCGCGCCCGCGAGACCTTCCTGGAGATAGACGGCGTGATGCAGCCGGCGCCGGCGCCGCGCTTCAGCCGCACACCTGCCGCCGTGCCGCAGCCGCCGGCGGGGCCGGGCGCGCACAGCGAAGCGGTGTTGCGTGACTGGGGGGTGGATGATGGCGCGATCGACGCGCTGCGGAGCAGCGGAGCGATCTGACTCCCTTTGCGCAGCTTGCCTCCCCTTTCCCGACTGCGGGAGCGGGGAGACGACTGGCCTTGTTCAGGCCGCGGGCCCGAGAATCCGCGCCACCAACTCCGACGCCAGCGGCACGCCCAGGAAGCGCGCGATCTCCACGATCCGCCCATAAGCATCCATTGCCCGTGGTGCCCCGTGCAGCCGCGCCCGTGGGCGGCTTTGAATCACTCCGGATCGCGTAATCGTTCGTAGACGAAGGGGCGAATCAGTTTGAATGCCAGTGGCATTGCACGCCCCTTCAGCGAGACCCAACAAAACGTGGCATCTATGTCCAGTGCCGGCTGAATCGGGATTTCCACCAAATCCTGTGCGGCGTGACGTACTGCGATGACCACCGTCTCGCTCATCCGCGCCAATTCCAGTAGATTCCCCAACTCTCCACATTGCAGATTGAAAAGACAATCGGGATGACCTTCCGGGCCGTAGATTTCGACTAGAGCATGCCGCACCTGGTCGGATATAAACGTGCTTGCAATCACGTAGCGCTTGAGCTCACGGAGTGTCACAGGTGACTTGCCCTGCGTCAGCGGATGCCCTTGCCGGCACATGAAAGCCGTTCTCATCGTACTGATGGGTTCTATTGTCAAATCGTGTTCGATCGGTATCGCTCTCGAATCCACGATCAGGATATCCAGCGAGCGCTCGCGCAAGGCTTTGAGCATCTGGTCCGGCTGCGTTCTCGTAACCTGCAGTTTCAGGTTAGGCTGGTGTTTGGCCACGTATAACAACAGAGGCGTCATTAGTATTGCCCCCGGACCGGACCCGAAGCCAACCGACAGCCTGCCCAATGATCCGTTGATCATTTGGCCCGCGGATTCCACCAGAGCATCCGTCTTGTCACAAATCGACCTGGCCTGTTCAACGACATGCTGCCCGAACGAGGTGAGTTCGGTGCGGTGGGCGATGCGATCAAATAAGGCCCCGCCGAATTCAATTTCGAGCGCGCGAATGCTGCGGCTCAGTGCGGGCTGGGTCAGGCAGGCGGCATCGGCCGCCCGGCTGAAGGATCCGAGTTCTGCCAGCAGGATCAGGTGCCGCAGTTGGACCAGTGTCATGGCGTTGGGGGAGCATGAGTTTTACTTATTATATTCGGCATAACAATGCATTGGACGTTGCGTCGGGCCCTCCATAAGCTCCTCCACATTCGCACAATCAAGGAGACCAGCACCATGGCAGACACGGGCCGCGAGCCGAAACCGGCGCCGGATTTTATGGCGTTGCGCAGAGATATCCACCAGCACCCGGAACTTGGCTACAGCGAACACCGAACTTCGGCACTGGTGGCTGATTGCCTGCGCGAATGGGGCTACCAGGTGGAAACCGGCATCGGCAAGACTGGCCTTGTTGCAACCCTGGTACGAGGTTCCGGACAGCGCCGATTGGGCATCCGTGCCGATATGGATGCTTTGCCGATTCAAGAGCGTACCGGGTTGCCTTGGGCGAGCGTGCGTGCGGGTGTGATGCACGCGTGTGGTCACGATGGGCATACGGCGACTCTGCTGAGCGCAGCGTGGCATATCGCGCACGACGTCGAGTTCGACGGAACGCTGCATTTGATCTTTCAGCCTGCAGAGGAAGGCGGTGGAGGTGCGCGAGCCATGATCGATGACGGCTTGTTTGAGCGCTTCCCATGCGATGCCGTCTTCGCGCTGCACAACATGCCCGGCGTAGAGCAAGGGCGCCTGCAGTTTCGTGAAGGCCCCGCGTTAGCTTCTTCGGATCAGATCATTATTACGCTGCGTGGCACGGGCGGCCACGGCGCCATACCCCACGAGGCAAATGATCCGGTCGTAGTGGCGGCTGCGCTGGTCATGTCCTTGCAGACGGTGGTGTCGCGCAATGTCGACCCTCTGCAGTCAGGCGTGGTGACCGTCGGATCGATACAAGCAGGCCAGGCAGCGAACGTGATCCCCGGAGAGGCAGTGCTCAAGGTCAGTGTGAGGGCATTGGATCGTGCCGTACGCACAATGCTGCTGGAACGGATTGAGACCTTGACGAAAGGCCATGCGCAATCCTTTGGCATGGAAGCGCAGGTGAGCCAAGTGGCATCAGAAGGCTACCCGGTGTTGGTCAATACGCCGACCGCAACCGACTTCGCTCGTCAGGTGGCGGTGGAATTGCTGGGAGAGTCGAAAGTTGAATGTGCGGCTCCCCGCATGAACAGCGAGGATTTTGCGTTCATGCTGGAAAAAATCCCCGGCTGTTACTTCTTCATCGGAAATGGCGACGGTGGTGATGGCAACGTGCACGGCGCCTGCATGGTCCATAACGCCGGCTACGACTTCAACGACGCGAACATCGAAGCCGGCAGCCGGTATTGGGTGTTGCTGGTGCAGCGTTTTTTTGGCGACGCGCGCTTCAACCCTGAGCCAAGTGAGCAGCCATGAAAAATCTTCAATCAACCGAAGGCATTTCCATTGGAATCAGCAAGAAACTCGTCGCGGCCACAGTCGCGGGCAACGCGCTGGAGTTCTATGATTTCATGACTTACGCGTTCTTTGCCATCTACATCGGCAAAGCCTTTTTCCCCGCGTCGACGCCCGTGGGCAGCCTGTTGATGTCGGTGGCGGTCTTCGGCGTAGGCTTTCTGGCGCGTCCGTTGGGTGGCGTGTTGATTGGGACGTTTGCGGACCACTCGGGCCGCAAACCGGCCATGCTGCTGACCATCGGGCTGATTTCCATCGGCACCCTGGGGCTCGCCGTGACGCCCTCGTATGAAACCATCGGTATTGCTGCACCGATCATTATTGTCGCGTGCCGATTGGTTCAGGGCCTGGCTCTCGGCGGTGAGGTGGGGCCGTCTACTGCGTACCTGATCGAGATTGCGCCGTCGAGTCAACGGGGCCTCTATACCAGCTGGCAATTGGCGAGCCAAGGCGCTGCGATTTTTATTGCCGGCATCATGGGGTTGACGGTAACCAGTCTGCTGACGCCAGAGCAAACGGAGGTCTGGGGCTGGCGGTTGCCGTTCGCGATGGGATTGCTGCTATTGCCCATCGGCATGTACTTGCGCCGGCATCTACCGGAAACGCTCGGGAGTGGCAAACACCAGCCGCACAATACGGGTCTAGCGGGCTTGAAACAGCACCGCCGTGTCATTGGGCTCGGTATCTTGGCGATCCTTGGAGGAACCATCGCGGCCTACGTCATCAATTTCATGACCACGTTTGCGATTTCCGCACTGAAGCTGCCGCCGGCCGTGGCTATGGGGGCAACTATCATCAATGGCCTATTCACGCTGGTTTTTGCCTTGCTGGGTGGATGGATGGCGGACCGGTACGGACGCAAGCCCCTTATGCTCTGGCCACGCCTGATAGCGTCCTTGCTTGCCGTGCCTGCGTTTCTATGGTTGACCTCGGCACCGTCACTCGGATCATTGCTGGCTGTAACAGGGCTGCTGACCTTGCTCTCTTCCTTGAGCGGGGCGGCGCTCATCATCGGGATACCCGAAATGCTGCCACAGAGGGTGCGTGCAACCGGTCTGTCGTTGACGTACGCAATCAGCGTCTCTCTGTTTGGCGGAACCACGCAATTCATCATCACGTGGTTGATCGATCGCACAGGTGATTCCGTGATGCCGGCCTGGTACATGTGCATTGCGGGCATCATCTCTGTGGCCGCCACGCTAGGGCTGCCCGAGACGCGGGGCCGATCTGTATAGGATCGAGTAGAACGCGGTGGCGCCGGGAATCTGGACAGGGGGGGTCAAGCCAGGGCGGAACAGCGGAAGGCTACGGCGTGAAAGGCGCTGCGGAAGCAGGCGAACCGGACGTCTGCTTCTCACGTCGCAAGCCTTCCGGGCAGCGCAACTCACTCTCCATCCGGCCCCAGAATCCGCTCCACGAACTCCGGCGCCAGCGGCACGCCCAGGAAGCGCGCGATTTCCACGATCTGCCCATAAAGCATCCATTGCCCGTGGTGCACCGTGCAGCCGCGCTCGCGGGCGGCTTTCAGCAGCGGCGTATCGCCATCGCGCACCACCGCTTCGCAGACCAGTGTGCCCGCGTCGAGCTGCTGCGCCGGCACCGGCGTCGCATCCGTGTCGCGCAGGCCGAGGGCCGTGGCGTTGACCACTACGTCGAAGCCGGCGGGGTTATCGTCGCCAACCCGGATCGAAACCGAAGGCAGCGCTGCCTTCAGGCTCGCCACCAGTTCCGCCGCCTTGCCGGCGGAGCGGTTGTAAATGACCAGTTCGGCGGGGTTCTCGCGCGCGATGGCGTAGGCCATCGATTTGCCGGCGCCGCCCGCGCCCAGCTGCAGCACGCGCTTGCCGGCCAGGCTGTGGCCGCGCTCGCGCAGGCCTGCCACGAAGCCGTCGCCGTCGAAGTTGCCGCCGGTCCAGATGCCTTTCTCGCGATTGAAGCGCATGGCGTTGACGGAGCCGACCAGGCGGGCGGTGTCGGTCAGTTCGCCGCAGGCGGCCACCACGGTTTCCTTGTGCGGGATGGTGACGACCAGGCCTTGCAGGTTCTGCGCGGCTGGCGCGCCGGCCAGGAACGCCGGCAGCTGCGCGGCATCCACATGGAAGGGCACGCAGACGGCATTCAGGCCTTGCCTGGCTACCGAGGCGTTGAACAGCTGCGGGGTGCGCACGTGGGCGATGGGAGCGGCCACGATGCCGACGAGTTGGGTGTTGCCATCGATCTGCATTGGGGGATTCTGGGTGAGGAGGAGGGAAGACGGACGTGCGGGGGGAGCCTGGCCGGCGGGATGGATTCGCTCCGTCCCGCCGGTCACGGCTTGTGGCTAATGGCTGGTCGCTGATGGCTGGTGGTGAAAGGCTCAGATCCCGGCCATGCAGGTGTACTTGATGACCAGGTAGTCCTCGATGCCGTAGTGCGAGCCTTCGCGGCCCACGCCGGATTGCTTGACGCCGCCGAAGGGCGCCACTTCGTTGGAGATCAGGCCGGTGTTGACGCCCACCATGCCGTACTCCAGCCGCTCGGAAACGCGCCACACGCGGCCGAGATCGCGCGCATAGAAATAGCTCGCCAGGCCGAATTCGGTGTCGTTGGCCATGGCCACCACTTCGTCCTCGGTCTCGAAGCGGAACAGCGGCGCCAGCGGGCCGAAGGTTTCCTCGCGGGCCACCAGCATATCCGGCTTGACGTCGGCCAGCACGGTGGGCTCGAAGAAGGACTGGCCGAGCGCATGGCGCTTGCCGCCGTGCAGCACGCGGGCACCCTTGGAGATGGCGTCGGTGATGTGTTCCTCGACCTTGAGCACGGCCTTGTCGTCGATCAGCGGTCCGATGCGCACGCCGTCGTCCATGCCGTCGCCGACCTTCAGCGCGCTCACCGCGGCCACCAGCTTCTGCGCGAAGGCGTCATAGACCTTGCTGTGCACATAGAGGCGGTTGGCGCAGACGCAGGTCTGGCCGGCATTGCGGTACTTCGACACGATCGCGCCTTCCACCGCGGCGTCCAGGTCGGCATCGTCGAACACGATGAAGGGGGCGTTGCCGCCCAGCTCCATCGAGACCTTCTTGACGGTGGACGCCGTCTGCGCCATCAGCGTGCGGCCCACTTCGGTGGAGCCGGTGAAGGTGAGCTTGCGCACCAGCGGGTTGCTGCTCAGCTCGCCGCCGATGGCGGAGGCCGAGCCGGTCACCACCGACAGCACGCCGGCCGGGATGCCGGCGCGTTCGGCCAGCGCCACCAGCGCCAGCGCGGTCAGCGGGGTCTGCGAGGCGGGCTTGACCACCATGGTGCAGCCGGCCGCCAGCGCCGGGCCGGCCTTGCGCGTGATCATGGCCGCCGGGAAATTCCATGGTGTGATGGCGGCGCACACGCCCACCGGTTCCTTGGTGACGACGATGCGCTGGTTGCCCACCGGCGCGGGAATGGTCTCGCCGTAGACGCGCTTGCCTTCCTCGGCGAACCATTCGATGAAGGAGGCGGCGTAGCCGATCTCGCCGCGCGCTTCGGCAAAGGGCTTGCCTTGCTCGGCGGTCATGATGCGGGCCAGGTCGTCCTGGTTGGCCAGCAGCAGTTCGAACCATTTGCGCAGCAGCGCTGAGCGTTCCTTGGCGGTACGCGAGCGCCAGGCGGGCAGGGCGCGGTTGGCGGCCTCGATGGCCTGGCGGGTTTCATCCGCGCCGAGCAGGGGCACCTGGCCCACGCGTTCGCCGGTGGCCGGGTTGGTGACGTCGATATGGCGCTCGGCATCGACCCAGCGGCCGTCGATATAGCATTGCTGGCGCAGCAGGGAGGGGTCTTGGAGTTTCAGCATGGTCTGGTTCCGGTTCCGGAGCGATGTTGGGGGGATTCGGCGGGGCCGCAGATGGCAGATTAGCAGGATCCGGCCAAGGCGGTTGCCGCCGGTCCGCGCTTGGCCCGCGTTCAGTCCGCGCCTAGCCGGCGATATACAGGCCGCCGTTGACGTGCAGCACTTCGCCGGTGACGAAGCTGGCCGCGTCGCTGCACAGGAAGCCGATGGCGGTGGCGATCTCGCGCGGATGGCCGAGGCGCTTGAGCGGGGTTTGTTCCACCGAATCCGCGCCGCGCTTCTGGATCAGCTCGGTGGTCATGGGCGTTTCGATCACACCGGGCGATACCGCATTGACGCGGGTACGCGGCCCGAGTTCCCGCGCCAGGCTGCGGGTGAGGCTGAGCAGGCCGCCCTTGGAGGCCGAATAGTGCGCATTGTAGTAAGCGCCGCGGTGCGCCGCCACGGAGGTGAGATTGACGATGGCGCTGTTTTCGCGCAGCGCGGGAATGGCGCGGCGCACAAGATAGAAGACGCCATCCAGGTTGATGGAGAGCGTCTGCCGCCATTGCGCGTCGCTCATCTGCGCAACCGGCTGCGCCTGGTAAAGCCCTGCCGAGGGCACCAGGAAATCGATGCCGCCGAAGCGGTCCTGCGCCAGCGCCACGGCGCGGGCGCAATCGTCCGGATTGGCCGCGTCCATGCGCAGCGTGACGATGCGCTCGCCGCCGGGATCCAGCTCGCGGGCGAAGCCGGCCAGGCCCGCTTCGTCGAGGTCCGTCAGCACCAGGCTGGCGCCGTGCGCGTAGAACAGTCTGGCCGTCTCGCGGCCGATGCCGCCATTGGCGCCGGTCAGCAGCAGGGTGCGTTGGTCGAAGTTGTACATGCTTGTCTCCACGGTGTTGGTGCGATGCGCTGGTGCCATGCGCCGCTCAGATATGCAGTGCGCGCCCGTAGGCCGCGAGCACGGCCTCGTGCATGGCCTCGGACATGGTCGGGTGCGGCAGGACGGCGGCCATCAGGTCGGCCTCGGTGGTCTCCAGCGTCTGCGCGATGGCATAGCCCTGGATCATCTCGGTGACCTCGTCGCCCACCATATGGGCGCCGAGCAGTTCGCCGCTGCCTTCGTCGAATATCACTTTGACCAGGCCGGCGGTGCTGCCCATGGCGATCGCCTTGCCGTTGCCGACGAAGGGAAATCTGCCCACCTTGACCTGATGGCCGCGCTCCCTGGCCTGCGCCTCGGTGAGGCCCACGCTGGCCACCTGCGGATGGCTGTAGGTGCAGGCCGGGATACGCGCGGGATCGAGCGCGTGCGGATGCAGTCCGGCGATGTGCTCCACGCAGATCACGCCCTCGTGGCTGGCCTTGTGCGCCAGCCACGGCGGGCCGGCCACGTCGCCGATGGCGTACACGCCGGGCTCGTCCGTGCGGCCGAAGCCGTCCGTCACGATATGCGTTTTCTCGACCTTGACGGCGGTCTTCTCCAGGCCCAGGTCTTCCACATTGCCGACGATGCCCGCGGCCACCAGCACCACGTCGGCTTCGATCCTTGACCCGCCGGCTTTGCCGCCCTGCAGTTCGATGGCCCAGCCGGAGGCCTTGCGCTCGGCGCTCCCGAGGCTGGCCGCGGTATGCACGACGATGCCGTCGCGCACGATGCTGGCCGCCACCTGCGCGGAGATGTCGGCATCCTCTACGGGCAGGATGCGGTCCGCCATCTCGACCACCGTCACCTCCACGCCCACCGCGTGATAGAAGCTGGCGAACTCGATGCCGATGGCGCCGGCGCCCACGATCAGCATGCGCCTGGGCACCACTGGCGGCGACAGGGCCTCGCGGTAGGTCCAGACCGTCTTGCCGTCGGCGGGCAGCATGGGCAGCTGGCGGGCGCGCGCGCCGGTGGCCAGCAGGATGTGGCCGGACGAGACGGCACTGGTATTGCCATCCGCGCCGGTGACTTCGAGCCTGCCCTTGCCTGCCAGCCGGCCGTGGCCGTTGAGCACGGTCACGCCGTTCTTCTTCATCAGGTGGGCCACGCCCTTGTTGAGCTGCGCGGCCACCGCGCGCGAGCGCGCCACCATGGCGGGCAGGTCGGCGGTGGGCGCCGCGGCGCGCACGCCGAAGGCGGCTGCGTCCTTCACCAGCCGCAGCACGTCCGCCGAGCGCAGCAGCGCCTTGGTGGGAATGCAGCCCCAGTTCAGGCAGATGCCGCCCAGGTGCTCTTTCTCGACCAGCGCGGTCTTCATGCCGAGCTGGGCGGCACGGATGGCGGCCACATAGCCACCGGGGCCGCCGCCGACGACGATCAGGTCAAATGAGGAATTCGCCACGTCATGGTCCTTAGATCAGCATCGACAAGGGGTTCTCGAGCAGGCGCTTGAACGCGGCCAGCCACTGCGCGGCCAGCGCGCCGTCGATGGCCCGGTGGTCCACCGACAGCGTGCAGCGCATCACCTGCCCGGCGCGGAGTTCGCCGTCCTCCACCACCGGCGCCGCCTGCGTGGCGCCCACGGCGAGAATGGCGGCCTGCGGCGGATTGATGATGGCCGCGAATTCCGGCACGCCGAACATGCCGAGGTTGCTGACGCTGAAACTGCCGCCCTGGTACTCCTCGGGGCGCAGTTGCGAGGCGCGCGCCCGCGCGGCCAGGTCGGCGATCTCGGCGCTGATGACGGACAGCGGCTTGGTGTCCGCGGCGCGCACGATGGGCGTGATCAGGCCGGCATCGGTGGAGACGGCCACCGCGATATCGGCTTGCCGGTACTGGCGCATCGCCGTGTCGGTCCAGCCCACGTTGGCCGCCGGGACTTCGCGCAGGGCCACCGCCACCGCGCGCACGATGAAGTCGTTGACCGAGATCTTGCGCGGCGCGTTGGCATTGATTTCCGCGCGCAGCGCCAGCAGCCGTTCCATGCGGCAATCCGCCGTGAGGTAGAAATGCGGGATGGTGGACTTGCTTTCGCTGAGGCGGCGCGCAATGGTGCGGCGCATATTGCCATGCGGGATTTCCGCGAAGGCCTCGGCGGTGCGCGCCATGGGCGCGGCAGGCGCTGCCGCCGACGGTGCCGTGGCCGGTGCGGCGGCGGGCGCCGCTGCCGCCAGTTCCACATCGCGCTTGACGATGCGCCCAAAGGGGCCGCTGCCGGTCAAGGTGGCCAGGTCCAGGCCGCGCTGGCCGGCCAGGCGGCGCGCCAGTGGGCTGGCGAAGATGCGCGCCGGCTGCGCCGGGCCGGCGCTGGCGGCGTTGGCGCCGGCGGCGGCAGCCTGCGGCGTCGGCGTGCCGCCGCTTGCCGCGGCGATCAGCGCATCCACGTCCACGCTGGTTTCGCCGTTGACCAGCAGCACGCCGATCGGCGCGCCCACCTCGACCTCCTGCCCCGCCGCGATCAGGCGGCGGCCCAGCACGCCGGCGGTGTCGGCATTCAGCTCGACCACGGCCTTGTCGGTCTCGATCTCGGCGATGCAGTCGCCCACGGCAACGGTATCGCCTTCATTCAGGGTCCACGCTTGCAGCGTGGCATGGGTGGCATTGGCCGCCACCTCGGGCATGCGCAACAGGGTGGCCATGTCAGGCGTTCCTCGGCTGGTGAAGGTCGGGGCGATAGGCCGCGATGTCGGCGTACTGGACGATCTCGAGCACATTGCCCTCGGGGTCGCGGCAGAACGCCAGGTAGGTGCCGGGGCGGACTTCCACCCGCTCGGGGCCGGTCAGGAACTCGACCTCGGCGGCCAGCAGCTGGTCGACCACGGCCTGGATGTCATCCACGATAAAGGTGAGATAGGTGGCGTTGGCCTGGTCCAGGATGTACGCGGGCGCGGCTTGCGGCGCGGGCGGCTGTACCGGGGCCAGCAGCTTGATGCGCTCGCCGTAGCCGGTCTGCAGGCGCACGGCGGTGTAGCCGGCCTGGTTCATGGCCGCCTGCGCGGCATTGGCGCCGGGCACGGCCACTTCGCTGACGAAGGCGAAACCCAGCACCTGCTCGTAGAAGCGGCGCATGCGGGGCAGGTCGCGCACGGCGATGCCGACCTCCAGGGGGACAATCATGTTCAGGCTCATCGGAATTCCTTGGCTAGGTTCGGTATGTCTGGCGTATGCGATGCCGGCGGCTCAGGCCGCGCCCTTGTCGCGCATCGCCTGCCGCAGGCCTTGCGCCACTTCCTCGGTGCGGGCGGCGGCGGCGCGCTCCAGCACCTTGGAGATGCTCGGCGCGGCTTCCGCGCCGGTGACGCGCTGCACCGGCTGGTCCAGCCAGTCGAAGCAGCGGCGCTGGATCTCGTCGGCCAGCCAGCCGCCATACGAGGTGCCGCGCGCGCCTTGCTCCACGATCAGCACGTTGTTGGTCTTCCTGATGCTTTGCTCGATGGTGTCCCAGTCCAGGCTGGCCCGGTCCAGCCAGCGCAGGTCGATCACCTCGGCGTCGATGCCGGTCTGCGCCACCGCTTCGAGCGAGTGGCCGACCATCGACAGGTAGGTGATCACGGTGAGATCGCCGCCCGTGCGGCGCACCGCGGCCTTGCCCACCGGCAGGTGGTAGTCGAAATCATCCACGGGGCCCGTGCCCGCGGCGTTGTACAGGTCCACATGCTCGATCACCAGCACCGGGTCCTTGCAGGCCAGCGCGGTGTTCATCAGGCCCACATAGTCGAACGGCGTGGACGGCGCCACGATGCGCCAGCCCGGGTTGGTGGCGAAGATGCCGGCCGGATCCATCGAATGCTGCGAGCCGTAGCCCGTGCCCATCGCCACCTTGGTGCGCAGCACCAGCGGCACATCGCTCTGGCCGCCGAACATATGGCGCGCCTTGCCGATCTGGTTGAAGACCTGGTCGGCCGCCACCCACATGAAGTCGGGGTACATGAACTCCACCACCGGCTTGTAGCGGCCATCCAGCGCCAGTCCGCCGCCAAGGCCCACAAAGGCGTTCTCGCTGATCGGCGTGCCCAGCACGCGGTCCGGGAAGCTGTCGCGCAGGCCGCGCGTGGCACCGTTGGTGCCGCCCTTGAGACGGTGCACGTCCTCGCCCATCACCACCACCGACGCATCGGTTTCCATGCGCCGGTGCATGACGTCGGCCACCACGTCGATGAACTTGCGCTGGCCGAGCTTGCCGGAGAAGCCGGTTTCGTCCTCGCAGCGCAAGCCCGCCAGCTCGCTCAGGTCACCGCGGATGCCCACGTCGCGGAAGTCCGGGCTCGGCCACAGTTCGGGGCGGATGCGGCGCTTGCCCGGCTTGCCGGAGGGATCGGCCTCGGTCAGCGCCGCCATGGCTGCGCGCATGCCTTGCCTGATGCGCTCGCGCAGCGCGGCGATCTCGTCGGCGCTGATCAGCCCGCGCTCCTGCATGCGGCGCGCCATCAGGTCGAGCGGGTCGCGCGCGCGCCATTGCTGTTCTTCTTCCTTGCTGCGGTAGCCGAAGGCGCTGCCGGGGAAGGGGCCGTTCTGGTGGAAGAAGCGATACAGGTCCGCCTCGATGATGGTGGGACCCTTGCCGGCGCGCATATGGGCCAGTGCTTCCTGCGTGGCGAGGTAGACCGCCAGCGGGTCCATGCCGTCGACCTTCCAGCTCGGGATATTGAAGCCCATGCCGCGCGCCGACAGGCGCGGCTCGGCGGTGGATTCCTCTACCGTGGTGGAGACCGCGTAGCGGTTGTTCTCGATAAAGAAGCACAGCGGCAGCTTCCACGCCGCGGCCAGGTTCATGGTCTCCAGCACCGAGCCGATATTGACCGCGCCATCGCCGAAGTAGGTCACGGCGACCGCGTCGGTACCGGCGTGCCGGTGCGACCAGGCCGCGCCGGCGGCCATCGGCACCCCGCCGCCCACGATGGCGTTGGTGCCCAGCGCGCCGGCTTCGGCCCACTGCAGGTGCATCGAGCCGCCACGGCCCTTGCAGTAGCCTTGGGCCAGCCCGAGGATTTCCGCGAGCGTGCGCTGCAGCAGGGTTTGCACTTCGGCGGACAGCGGGGCGCGCGGATCGATGCCGCCGGGCGCGAGATAGCCCAGCGCCTTGGAAATGAACTGGTGATGCCCGCGATGCGAGCCGTTGACCTGGTCGGCGCCGGTCAGCGGCACGATGGAGCCGGCCGCGCCGCCTTCCTGCCCGATGCTGGAGTGCGCCGGTCCGTGGACCAGGCCTTCGGCGGCGAGTTCGAGCACGGCTTCCTCGAAGCCGCGGATCAGGTGCATATGGCTCAGCAGGGTGCCGAGCACAGCCGGATCGGCGCTGGCCCAGTCTTCGTCGGTGGCACGCAGTTCCACCCATTCGGCGGAGGGGCGCAGGGCGCTACGTTCAGACATTTGAGAATCCTTGATTACCAGTCGGTGGTGTGCTTGATCGTGTTGGGGGCGTGTTCGGGGCGGCGGCGCGCTCAGAAGCCGTCGGCGGTCCAGCCGCCATCGGAGACCAGCGCGTGGCCGGTGATGAAGGCGGCCGAGTCCGAGGCCAGGAAGAGCGCCACTTCGGCCATTTCCTCAGGCGCGCCGAAGCGGCGCAGCGGTGTGCGCGCCAGCAGGGCCTCGCCGTCGATGGCCTTGCTGGCCAGCAGCGTTTCCATCAGCGCGGTGCTGGTGTAGCCCGGGCAGACCGCGTTGACGCGGATGTTGTACTCGGCCCATTCGGCGGCCAGGGACTTGGTCAGAGAAACCACGCCCGCCTTGGCCGCGCAGTAGGCCAGGCGCCGTGCCGACGAGGCCAGGCCCCACATCGAGGCGGTGCTCAGGATGGACCCGCCGCCCTGCCGCACCATGCGGCGCGCCGCTGCCTGCGTGCAATAGAAAACGCCGGAGAGGTCGATGTCGATGGCGCGGCGCCAGTCGTCGGGCGTGAGTTCCAGCGACGGCTTGTTCATCGAGATGCCCGCGTTGTTGAGCAGGATGTCGATGCGGCCGAAGCGCGCTTCGGTGGCGGCGCAGGCCTGCTCGACGGCATCGGGGTCGGTGATCGACGCCTGCACGACCTCGACTTCCACCGCCGGGTACGCCTTGTTCAACTCCGCCCTGGTGTCGGCCAGACCCGCCGCATCCAGGTCCAGCAGCATCAGGCGCGCGCCGTGCCGGGCGAAGCCGTGCGCCATCGCGCGGCCGATGCCGCTGGCGCCGCCGGTGTTGAGCACGACCTTGCCGGCCAGGCCGGGGTAGCTGGCGCGCGCGAAGGCTTGCGCGTTCGGGTATCCAATTGGCAATGAGGTGCTCATACGGCTAACCAGTCCTTCAGAAGTTGGGTGTTGGAAGTGAGTTGCCCGGGCGTGCCCTCGTAGACGATGCGGCCGTGGCCCATCACGCAGACGCGGCTGGAGACCTTCAGCGCGATGGCGAGCTTTTGCTCCACCAGCACTACCGAGACGCCCCGTCGATGAATGTCCTGGATGGCTTCGCCGACCACCGCCACGATCTTGGGCGCGAGGCCCTCGGTGGGCTCGTCGATCAGGATCACCAGCGGATTGCCCAGCAGCGAGCGGCACATGGTCAGCATCTGCTGCTCGCCGCCGGAAAGGCTGCCGGCCTTGGTGTTGCGGCGTTCCTTCAGGCGTGGGAAATAGTCGAACATCTGCTCCAGCGTCCACCGCGGCGCGCCTTCGGTGGCGCGCTGCTCGCCCATGCGCAGGTTCTCGTCCACCGTCAGGTTGGCGAAGACTTCGCGCTCTTCCGGCACGTAGGCGATGCCGCGCCGGCAGATCGCATAGGACTGCGCGCCGGCCAGATCGCGGCCGCGCAGCCTGACCTGGCCGGCGCTCGGCGGGACCAGGCCCATGATGGCTTTCAGCGTGGTCGAGCGGCCCGAGCCGTTGCGGCCAAGCAGGCTGACGACTTCGGCCTGCCCGACGTGGAAATCCACGCCATGCAGGATATGGCTCTTGCCGTAGTGCGCGTGCAGGCCCTGCACGCTGAGCAGCGGATCGGCGATTGGCATGGACTGCGCGCTCATACGGTGACCTCCTCGCCCAGATAGGCTTCCTTGACGCGTGCGTTGTTGCGGATCTCGTCCGGGGTGCCGGTGGCCACGACCTCGCCGTAGACCAGCACGCTGATGCGGTCGCTGAGCGAGAACACCACGTCCATGTCGTGCTCCACGATCAGCAGCGTGCGGCCCTGCGCGATCTCGCGGATCAGGCCGGCGGTGTAGTCGGTCTCTTCCTGCGACATGCCGGCCATGGGCTCGTCGAGCATGATGACCTTGGGGTCGGAGGCCAGCGTCATGGCGATCTCGAGCGAGCGCTGCTCCGAGTAGGACAGCTCGCCGGCAATGGTTTGCGCGCGGCCGGCCAGGCGCACCTGTTCGAGCAGGTGCATGGTTTCGTCGCGCACCGCGCGTACCTTGTGGGCGAATCGCCACAGCACGTACTGCAGCCCGTGGCGGCGCATCACGGCCAGCCGCAGGTTCTCGAACACCGAGAGGCCCGCGAAGATATTGGTGATCTGGAACGAGCGCGCCAGTCCGCGATGGTTGATCTGCTGCGGCGACAGGCCGTGGATCGGCTCGCCGTTGAGCATGATCTCGCCCTTGGTGAGCGGCAGGCGCCCGGAGATCAGGTGGAACAGCGTGGACTTGCCGGCGCCGTTGGGGCCGATCAGCGCGTGCCGCTCGCCGTCGATGAGGTCAAGATCGACGCCGCGGATGATGTCGATGTCGCCGAAGGATTTGCGCAGTCCGCGCAGGGAAAGGATGGCTTGCTTGTTCATGCCGGGTTCCTTTGTGCGTTGGGGTTGGCGTGGCCATTGCCGGCGGCGCACGGGGCGGCGTCCTTCAGGCGCAGCCAGGCGCCGTTGGCGAGGCGCGCCGCCGCGATGCCGGCCACCAGGAGCACGGCGGGTACCAGCCAGGTCAGCGGCGACACGGGATCCCATTCCCGCCCGAACAGGGGAAGCGGCGGCCAGCCGCCGCCATTCAATGCCGCCATGGAGCGATAGTCCTGCGAGAAGAAGCGCTGCAGCAGTTCCACCGTGAACACGGTGCTGCCTGCCAGCAGCACGGTGCAGACGGCAAAGGCCAGCGCGATGGGCAGCAGCGGGCGCAGGCCGTAGGTCTTGCTGTGCGTGGCGAAGGATTGGATCAGCCCGGCCAGCCCGGCCGGCATGAACAGCATCACCAGCACGAAGACGATGCCCTGGTACAGCAGCCATGAGCGCGTCAGGTCGGAAACCGCGTAGCCGAAGAAGGTCATCACCGCGGCGCCGAGCGCCGGGCCGAGGAAGATCTTCACGCCGCCGATATAGCTGTTGAGCACCACCGCGGCCGAGGCCGAGGACTCGAACACCACATAGTTGGCCGCCTCCATATTGAGCGCCTGGAGCGCGCCCGCGATGCCGGAGAACATGGCCGACACGGCGAACACCAGCACGCCGAGGCGGTGCGTGTCATAGCCGAGGAAACGCAGGCGGTTGGCGTTCTCGCGCAGGCCCAGCGTCAGGCGGCCCACCGGCGTCAGCGTGAACAGGTACAGCAGCGCCAGCGACAGCAACACCCAGCCGAGCGTCAGGTAATACACCTGGTTGCTGTCGCCGAAGCTCAGGCCCCAGGCCGGCATGCGCATGGTGGAGATGCCCGCCTCGCCGCCGAACCATCCTTTCAGGTGCGGCGCCAGCGAATGCAGCAGCTCGGCCAGCGCCAGCGTGATCATGGCGAAATAGACGCCGGTGCGCTTGGTGGCGAACCAGCCGGCGGCCAGCCCGGCGACGAGGCCCATGGCGCCGCCCGCCAGCGGCAGCAGCGGGGTGGGCAGCAGGCCGTTGCCGCCGAATGCGTTCATCGCGTGCACGGTGGCAAAGGTGCCGATGCCGAAGTAGGCCGCGTGTCCGAAGGACAGCATGCCGCCCTGGCCGCTCAACAGGTTGAACGCGGCGGCGAACAGCACGGCGATCAGCATCTGGATCGATGCGTTGACGAGCGATTGCGACAGCGCCATCGGCAGCGCCAGCAAGGCGCCAACGCCGAGCAGCAGCAGGGTTTTCTGGATCTTGGTCATGCTTACTCCTTCTCGCCCATCAGCCCGGACGGACGTACCAGCAAAATCAGCAGCATCAGCGCGAACGGGATCGTCCCGGCCAGGCTGGAGAGCTTCAGGGTCAGCAGCCCGCCCACCTCTTCGGCCCAGGCACCCGCGCCGAATACGGCGAACAGGTCGGCCAGGCTGCGGTCGATGCCGACCGAGAACGAGGTGATCAGGCCGATCAGCAGCGAGGCCAGCATGGCGCCCTCCAGCGAGCCGAGGCCGCCCACCACCACCACCACGAACACCATCACGCCCAGCTCCAGCGCCATGTTGGGGTTGGTGGTGTAGAACGCGCCCGCCACCGCGCCGGCCAGTCCGGCCAGCGCCGCGCCGATGCCGAACACGCCCATGAACACCAGCGGCACGTTGTGGCCCAGGGCTTGCGCCATGCGCGGCTTGTAGATGGCGGAGCGCACCACGATGCCGACCCGGGTGCGCGTGAGCAGCAGGTAGATCACGGCGAACATGGCAACGGCGATGCCGCCCATGAACACGCGGTAGAAGGGGTAAGAGGAGATGCCGAGATGGAAGGCGGCAAAATCCAGCGACGCCGGGATGCGGTAGTCCACCGGGAAGTTGCCGAAGAACAGCTTGATCAGCTCGGCGACGATGAACGACAGGCCGAAGGTCAGCAGCAGCTCGTGCGCGTGGCCGTGATGATGGACGCGGCGCAGGAAGAAGCGCTCCACCGCTACCCCCACCAGCCCGACCAGGATCGGCGAGACGGCGATGGCCGGCCAGAAGCCGAGCGCGCCCTGCAGCGTGTAGGCAAAGTAGGCGCCCAGCATGTAGAACGACGCGTGGGCGAAGTTGAGCACGCCCATCATGCCGAAGATGAGGGTAAGGCCTGCCGACACCATGAACAGCAGCAGGCCGTAGATCGTGCCGTTAAGGAGTGAGACGATGAGGTATTCCATGAAGGCTTCCTTGGAACGAGCCGGTCCGTGGCGCGGCCGCCGGGGCGTGGCCGGCCGCGCCTGCCTGCCCGCCGCGGCCTGGGCGCGGGGACGTGGCGGGCGTTACGGTTGATGCGGTGATTGCAGTCGTTGCGGGTTGGTGCGATTGCAGCGATTGCTGCGGTTGCCGGGAGATCAGCCGGGGCGCTGCATCTTGCAGCTGGCCTGGGCCGGCGTGGCGGCTTCGGCGGCGGAGAACGTCTTCACGGGCTTGAAGCCCATGTCGGTGCCGTCGACCTTGAACCTGGCCTCCTTGGACACCACCGACACGACCATCGGCAACAGCACCTGGTGGTCCGCCGCGCGCATGCCCATCTCGCCCAGGGAGGTCTTGATCGTTGCCTTTTCAAGCGCAAGGGCCAGGGCCTTGGTGTTGAGCTTGCCGCCTTCCGGCTTCACCGTCTTCAGCGCTGCGCCGAGCATTTCTACCGCGAACACCGTCTGCGGCTCGATAAAGACCGGCATATGGCCCTGCTTCGCCTTGAAATCGCTGGCGAAGCGTTCGCCTTCTGCGCCGCCCGCCTCGGGGTTGAAGGGGTGCGCCACATAGTGGCCGAGCGCCACGTCGGCGGCGTTGCCGATATTGCCCGGCTGGTCCAGGAACACGGTGGCGAAGCGCGTCTTGAGGCCGGCGGCCTTGGTCGCCTTCATCAGCAGCAGCAGGTCGTTGGACCAGTTGCCGGTGACTACGGTATCGGTCTTGGCCGCGGCGATCTTGGCCACGTAGGGCGAGAAGTCCTGCACCTTGTTGACGTCGTGCAGGGTCTTCTCGGCCACCGTGTAGCCGCCGGTGGCGGCATAGTCGCCGATGGCCTTTTCCATGTCGACGCCCCAGGAATAGTTCTGGTTGATCGAGTACACGCGGGTGCCGAGCGCCTTGAGCGGCTTCATCGCGCCGACCAGCGCCTTGACGCGGATCTGGGCATTGGTGGCGAACTTGAAATGATAGAAGTGGCACTTCTCGCCGGTCAGCTCCAGGGCTTCGCCGCCGACATTGAGGAACAGGATTTCCTTGCCCGGGTTGCGCAGGTTGAACTTGCGCACGTCCTCGGTGATCTGGCCCGACACGGCCGACGACGAGCCTTGCAGCACGATCTGGGCGCCATCCGCGACCGCTGCCTTGAGCTTGTCCGCCGCGCCGGCCGGCCCGCCTTGGTTGTCGTACTCGACCAGCTGGAGCGGCTCGCCGTTCCAGCCGCCGGTAGCGTTGATCTGGTCGATCGCGTAGCGCGCCGCGGCGCGGAACATCAGGCCGGTCGACGCTTGCGGTCCCGACAGCGTTTCGACCAGTGCGATCTTTACCGGCGCCGCCGATGCCGCACCAGCCAGCAACGAAAGCGCCGCGGCTGCGAACAACGGACGGGTGATGCGGCTACCGCTCATGGGTGTCTCCTTCATTTGTTGGGATCGTCTGGCGGGCGCCGAAATGGCCCTCCATATTGGTCAGACCTGTAGTTAAAGTGGTCTGACAGGTTTACTATAGGGAGATGGGCGAGCGTCGTCAACGCCGAAGTGGCAGCCATCAGGGTTTCTACCAAGAGGAGGCACGGATACATCCGCATGGATGGTGGGAGCGGGCACAGACCCTTGCCGGGATTGACTGGGAAGGTAATAGTGGATGCCATCCGCAAGCGTGCGCTGGTACAGTCCGCATGGTTCGCGCGAACCAGGACGTGCTACATTGACCTGTAAGACCAATTTAAGATCGTGCGCCGGCCGTTGCCGCCTGGCGCCAGGGAGCCAGTAGTGAACAAGACTGTGTCCGGTGCGGCGCCGCCGCCTGCCAATCGCCCGGAGGGAACCATGTTCCATCCGGAGCCCAAACACCTGCCGGATGAAATCGCAAGGCGCCTGATCCAGGCCATCCAGGCGGGCGAGTTTGCGGTGGGCGACCGCCTGCCCAGCGAGCGCCTGCTGTGCGAGCAGTTTTCAGTCAGCCGCGCCGTGGTGCGCGAAGCGCTGTCGCAACTCAAGTCGGAGGGCCTGGTCGCGCCCAAGGCAGGCAGCGGCGTGTTCGTGACCGAGCGCAGCCAGCGGCAGGCATTCCGCATGCAGGACGTGGCGATCGACGAGAAAGACTCGCTGGCCATGGTGATGGAGTTGCTGGTCACCATCGAAGTGGCGGCCACCAGGTTCGCGGCCATGCGCCGCACGCCGGAAGATCTCAAGCGGATCCGGCGCGCCTTGATCGGCATGGAGTACGAGATCGCCAACGACCGCTTGGGCGACGAGGAAGACTTCGCCTTTCACCAGGCCATTGTCGAGGCCACCCACAACCCGCATTTCCAGGCGCTGAGCGAGCACCTGGAGCACGGGGCGCGGCGCGTGATCCGGCAGGCAAGGAGCAATACCAAGAGCCATCATGCCAACCTGGTAGAGGCCGTGCAGGACGAGCACAAGGCCATCTACGACGCCATCGTGGCGGCAGACCCCGAACGCGCGGCGGAGGCGGCGGAGACCCACCTGCGCAACGCCGCCAAGCGGCTGAACATGTATCTGAAGGGGTGAGGCCGCGCTTGCCCGCCGGTCCGGCGGTGCGCTATTCCAACTCTGCCAGCCCCGCTTCGAGCCGCTGGCTCAGGCGCTCGCCGTTGCCGAGCAGGACCACTACCTCTATCTCCGCGGCCAGCGCCCGGCAGGCGGCGCGGCTGGTGCCGGACAGCGACAGGCTGATGCCCAGCGGGCATACGCACACCGCGCGCGCCCTGCCCTCCATATCGACTGTGACGGCACCATGGCCTGCGCGCATCGACAAGCCGGAGGCGCGGTGCCAGCGCCATGCCGAAGGCGCGAGCGTGGCCGTGACGTCGGTGCCGTCGCCCTGCACCACCGTGGCGGTGGCGGTAAAGCGCGCAGTGCCGGGCGTGAGCGGCGTGTCGGCGCAGGTGAGTTGCAGGCGGTAGCCAGAGGCTGGCGCCGGGCCGGCATGGACGCCCTGCCTGGCGGCCCGGAGCTGCCTGGTGAGCGCTTCCTTACCTGGTACGCCACCCCCAATCCTGCGCAGCGTATCGCGGCCGGCCTGGAGCAAGCCCGTCAGCAGCCCCGTTATCGGGCCCCCCGGTGATTGTGCGGGCTGTGAGGAGGGACGCCCGGCGCGGTGTGGCGCGCCGGGGCCCGAGATCGACCCTGTGTGCATCGGTGGCACGATTTCCCCGTATCCTTTTTTGTTTGTGCACTGTACAAACCGATGGCATCGCGCGCATCACCCATTCGTGGGATAAGGCCGGTTTTTTCTGCCGCCGGCACCGTTTTTTCAGGCGGGCGGCGGCATGCCCGCCAGTTCGCCGACCCGTTTCACCACTTCGGCCAGCAGCGGCGAGCGGTCGTCGCTGCGATAGCTCATCATTACCGGCGAGGTAAATCCGGGTGCATGGATCGGCATATAGATCACGTCGTCGCGGTGCAGCCGCTGCACCGATGCCGGCACCAGGCAGATACCCAGCCCGGCGGCGACCAGGCCGATGGCGGTCTGCAATTCGTTGGCCTCCTGCGCCACGCGCAGTTGCAGGCCCTGGGTGCGGAACAGCGCGAGCACGTGGTCGGCATAGCTGGGCCGGGGCCGTGCGGGATAGAGCACGAAAGGGTGGGCCGCCAGTTGCTCCGGCGTCATCGGGGCGCGGCCCAGCGCCGCGTGGCCGCGGGGCACGGCCACCACCAGCGGCTCGGCCATCACCACCGAGCGGGTGATGGCGGGGTCGTCCAGCACGATGCGGCCAAAGCCGATATCGATGCGGCCGGCCTTCAGTGCCTCCAGTTGCTGTACGGTGGTCAGCTCGGACAGGCCCACCTCCAGCGCCGCATCGGATCCGCGCACCAGGCGGATCAGCTCGGGCAGGAAGCCGTAGAGCACCGAGGGCACGAAGCCGATGCCGAACCAGCGCTTTTCATTGCGGCCGATACGCCGCGTGCCTTCCACGATCTCTTCGATGCGCTGGTTCAGTTGCAGCGATTGCTCCAGCAGGAAGCGCCCGGCCTCGGTCAGTCTCACCGTGCGCGAGGAGCGGTCCAGCAGCACGGTGCCGATTTCATCCTCCAGCTGGCGGATCTGGCGCGACAGCGGCGGCTGGGCGATATGCAGGCGTTCGGCGGCGCGGGTGAAGTTGAGTTCGGCCGCGACAGCCTGGAAATAGCGCAGGTGGCGAAGCTCCATGTGACGGTCCTTTCATACTCAAAAGGTATTGATCGGGACATACTCGGTCTTGGACACCACGGATGTCAAGCCACATACTGCCTCCCAGCGTATTCCATACCTGGTAGACACAGCATGAAAGCAACCGTTGCCTCCGTCGAAGCCATCCTGGTCGACCTGCCCACCATCCGGGCCCACCAACTGGCCATGACCACCATGCAGCGCCAGACCCTGGTGATCGTGCGGCTGCGCTGCAGCGACGGCATCGAGGGCATTGGCGAAGCCACCACCATCGGCGGCCTGAGCTACGGCGACGAAAGCCCCGAAGGCATCAAGCTGACCATCGATACCTATCTGGCGCCCGCGCTGGCCGGCATCGATGCCTGCAATATCCACGCCGCCATGCAGCGCCTGGGCTCGGTGGCGCGTGGCAACCGCTTCGCCAAGTCGGCGCTGGAGACCGCGCTGCTGGATGCGCAGGGCAAGCGCCTGGGCCTGCCGCTGGCGGCACTGCTGGGCGGTGCGGTGCGTCCGAACCTGGCCTGCCTGTGGACCCTGGCAAGCGGCGACACCGCACGCGACATCGAAGAGGCCGAATCCCTGCTGGAAGCGCGCCGCCACAACACCTTCAAGCTCAAGATCGGGCGCCGCCCGGTGCGCGACGACGTGGCCCATGTGTCGGCCATCAAGCGCGCGCTGGGCGACCGCGCCCGCGTCACGGTGGACGTCAACCAGGCCTGGAACGAGGCCGATGCCGCCACCGGCATCGCCATGCTGGAAGCTGCCGGGGTCGACCTGATCGAGCAGCCGGTGCCGCGCGAGCAGCGTGGCGCGCTGGCGCGGCTGGCGGCGCGCTTCGTGGTGCCGGTGATGGCCGATGAGGCCGTGTGCGGCCCCGAGGACGCGATGGAACTGGCGCGGCTGGCCGCGGCGGACGTGTTCGCGCTGAAGATCGCCAAGTCGGGCGGCATCTTCGAGATGCTGCGCACCGCGGCGGTGGGCGATGCCGCCGGCATCGCCCTCTACGGCGGCACCATGCTGGAGGGCAGCGTGGGCACCATCGCCGCCGCCCACGGCTTCTGCACGCTGCCGAGGCTGGCCTGGGGCACCGAGCTGTTCGGCCCGCTGCTGCTCAAGGATGATGTGGTGACGGCACGCCCCGAGTACCGCGACTTCGCCTTGCACCTGCCGGCTGGCCCGGGGCTGGGCCTGACGCTGGACGAAGACAAGCTGGCCCACTACCGCCGCGACCGCGCCGCCTGAGGCGCGCTCGCCGCGATCCCGACCCAACCTGGACCCAAGGAATCAAGCATGCTGTTTCTGGTGAGAATGGACGTGAAGATACCGGCCGATATGCCGGTGGCGCTGGCAGACGAGATCAAGGCGCGCGAGAAAGCGTACTCGCAGGACCTGCAGCGCCAGGGCAAATGGCCGCATATCTGGCGCGTGGTGGGCGAGTACGCCAACTACAGCGTCTTCGATGCCGAATCCAACGACGAACTGCACGCCATGCTGTCCGGCCTGCCGCTGTTCCCGTACATGGAAATCCATGTCACGCCGCTGGCCCGGCATCCATCGTCGATCCGGTAACACCGTAGGCCCGTCATACCGTAAGACGAAGGCTACTAAAACCCGCCGCGGCCCACGATGGCCGCGATTGCACTTCACTCCAACTGGAGGAGACTTCGATGCGCTTGTCATTCCTGCGCGCATGGGCCGCCTGCGCCTGTGCGCTGGCCACCCTGGCCGTGCTGCCGTCGGCCCATGCCGACACCTATCCCGACCGCCCGATCCGCTGGATCGTGCCCTTCCCCGCCGGCGGTGCGATGGACAATATCGCCCGTACCCTGGGCCAGGAAATGTCAAAGACGCTGGGTCAGTCCATCGTGGTGGAAAACCGCCCCGGCGCCGGCGGCAATATCGGTGCCGAGATGGTGGCGCGTTCGCCCGCCGACGGCTACACGCTGATCATCGTGGCCAACGGCATGGCGGTGAACCCCGCCCTGTATGGCCGCCTCAGCTATGACCCGGTGAAGGACTTCGCACCGGTCTCGCTGCTGGCCGTGGTGCCCAATGTGCTGGTCACCAGCAAGGCCAAGAAACTGCCTGCCACCGTGCCCGACCTGATCGCCGCCGCGCGCGCCACGCCGGACAAGTACACCTATGCCTCGGCCGGCAACGGTACCTCCATCCACCTGGCCGGCGAGCTGTTCACCTCGCTGACCGGCGTCAAGATGCTGCACGTGCCGTACAAGGGCAGTGGCCCGGCCATGACGGACCTGCTCGGCGGCCAGGTCGACTATATGTTCGACAGCATCACCTCGGCCAAGCCGCATATCGACGCGGGCAAGCTCACGCCGATCGCGGTGACCACCACCAGGCGCTCGTCGGCGCTGCCCAACGTGCCGACCATGGCCGAGGCCGGCGTCAAGGGCTATGAGCTGTCGCCCTGGTTTGCCGCCTTCGTGCCGGCCAGGACGCCGCCCGCCGTGGTGGCGCGCCTGAACCAGGCCATGGTGGACGCGCTGGCCAAGCCGTCTGTGCGTACCCGTCTGGCGGGCATCGGCGCCGAGCCGATCGGCAGCACGCCCGCGCAACTGGGCAAGCACCTCGCCGCCGAGACCGAAAAATGGGGCAAGCTGATCCGCGAACGCGGCATCCACGCGGATTGAGACCGACATGACCACTGCATTTCACCAGGGTGCCGCGCTGCACTATCGGATCGAGGGCGCGGCGGATGCGCCTGTGCTGGTGCTGTCCAACTCGCTGGGCACCGACCTGCAGATGTGGGCGCCGCAGATGGACAGCCTGCTGACGCGTTTTCGCGTGTTGCGCTACGACACGCGTGGCCACGGCGGCTCCAGCCTGCCCGGCTCGGCCGAGCCGTTCGGGTTTGCCGAACTGGGACGGGATGTACTGGCCATCATGGACCACGCCGGCATCGGGCGCGCGCATTTCTGCGGGCTGTCGATGGGCGGCATGACCGGCATATGGCTGGCGGCCCACCATCCCGAACGTTTCGATCGCTTCGTGCTGGCCAATACCGCCGCGCTGATCGGGCCGGCAAGCGGCTGGGACACGCGCATCCAGACGGTGCGCGCGCAGGGCATGGCGGCCATCGTCGATGCCGTGCTGGCGCGCTGGTTCAGCGCCGGCTGGCTGGCCGCCAACGCCGCGCGTATCGCGCCGGTACGGCAGATGCTGCTGGATGCCACGCCGGCAGGCTACACGGCCAACTGCGCCGCCGTGCGCGATGCGGACCTGCGCCCGCTGCTGCCGCGCATCGCCAGCCAGGTGCTGGTGATCGCCGGCACGCACGACCTGGCCACCACGCCGGCGCAAGGCCGCGAGGTGGCCGATGGCGTCGCCGGTGCGCGCTACGTGGAGCTGGACGGCGCCCACCTGTCCAACTGGGAGCAGCCGCAGGCATTTGCGGATGCGGTGTGCGGCTTCCTGGCAGGGTGATACAGGGGATGTCGATCCCGTTGTGCGTTGTCTGAAGCGCACCACGGCCTGCTTGTCCCGCGGCTTGCCGCGCCTGTGTTCCGTCAGGCCGCAAGGCGCGCGGCCGACATTCACTTGTCAGCGGTCACGATAGGGGCGTTGCATCCGGAATAGGAATAGCGCTCTGGCACTGTCCGTGCGCGGCAGGTGGTGCCGCCACCACCGATGTGCCCGGTCGCTTCGTGGTGAATCAAGACACAGGCGCGGGCCACGCAAGCCTGCCGCCCCTCATCTCGACTATGCATCTCGACTATTTCGCCGGTCCGAAGTGGATATCCCCATACCACGCCCGCGCGCTCGCGCCGGTGTTGTCGGTGTCGGTAAGTAGGCCGTAGGCGGTGACCCTGCCAGGCTTCTCGTGGAAGGCGTGCTCGTAGTCCTGCACCACGTTGCGGCTCAGGGACAGCCACCTGCCGGCGCCTTCCGGACCGCCCGAGACCACGATCATCTTGACCCGCGAGGTATGGGGGTTGTCGATGACCGAGCCGATCGGCGCGGTATTGGACCAGATGTACATCAGCGTGGCATAGGGCAGGTCCTCGCCCGCCAGCGTCCTGGCGAGCTGGATGGCGGTGCGGTCGCCGAACGACAGCTTTTCCTTGTCCCCGTCGAACACGAAGATCAGCCGTGCGGGGGCATCTTCCTGCGCAGCGACGCTGTTGTCGGCATTGTCGATCGGGTGTTCGATCTTCCAGCGCCAGCTTAGCTGCGGGGTGGCTTCCAGGTCGACGTTGCCCCGGTGCATCAGCGCGGAGGCGGAGGCGACGGCGTCGGCCTCCAGCACCGTGCCGTGTTCGTCCGCCACCAGGCTGTAGTGGGTCAACGCCTTGCCGTGCGCGACCGGGAGGTTTTTCCATGCCGCCGGCAATGGGCCGCCGGGCGTGCCGGCCGAGAATACGGCACCAGGCGCCACTGGCGCCGCCGCCGATGCCGCCGAGGCCTGTGCCCGGGCGGGCGCGGCGGGCACTATCAGCGAGCCGCATATCAGCAGGCCGGCCAGTATGCCGGCGCCAGCAGTACCGGCGCCGGACGCGCCGCGCGGGGCAGGGCGTGCCGCCGCACCGGGGAGGGGCTTCGAACCGGAAAGCGTGGTCATGATCGGTTTGCCTGACGGGCGACAGCATTGTTTCCAAGGCTTCCATTGTAGGCAGCCGACCGCGCGTTTGCGTGAGCCGTACGTTGCCGACCGTCCGCATGACCACCCTAAGGCGAGGTTTGCGGACGGTGTTCACCGGGGTGTCTGTCGAAGGCAAAGCCCTGGGCCATCATCGCGCCGAACCCGGCGCGCCCGATTTGCCCGGCGTAGCGATGCCTGGTCGCGGTTGCGGCCTGCCATGCCGCGCATCGTCGCGTAGACGATGTGGCCCGCCGCGGCCGGTGCCTGCGCCAGTGAGCAGGATGGCTTGCCGGCTAGCGTTGTTCATGATCGTTCCCCTTCGGTGTCGTGGCGGGCTCAGGCGACGCCGCCGTTGGCGCGCAGGATCTGGCCGTTGACCCAGCCGGCGCCGGGGCCGGCGAGGAAAGACACGACCGATGCGATGTCTTCCGGCTGGCCGAGACGTTGCAGCGGGGGCATGCTGGCGAAGGCCCGGATCTGTTCTTCGGTCTTGCCGTCGAGGAACAGCGAGGTGGCGATCGGGCCGGGCGCCACCGCGTTCACCGTGATGCCGCGGCCGCGCAGTTCCTTGGCGAACACATGGGTGAATGCTTCGACCGCTGCCTTGGTGGCGTTGTAGACGGCGTAGCCGGGCAGATTCAGCGCCAGCGTGGTGCTGGAGACGTTGACGATGCGCCCGCCGTCGTTGAGCCGCGCGGCCGCTTCGCGCAGGGTGTTGAAGGTGCCGCGCACATTGATGTCGAAGGTCTGGTCGTAGAGCGCGTCGCTGGTGTCGGCCAGCGGCACGGTCTTCAGCACGCCGGCGTTGTTGACCAGCACGTCCACCTTGCCCAGTTCCCGCTCGGTGAGCTCGAACATGCGGCGCACGTCGCCGGCCTTCGAGACGTCGGCCTGCACCGCGATGGCTGACGCGCCGGCCACCTTCAGCTCCGCCACGAGGGCGTCGGCATGTGCCGAGCCGGTTGCGTAGTTGAGCGCTACCGCGAAGCCGTCTTGCGCGAGGCGCCGCGCCACGGCGGCACCGATGCCGCGGGAGGCGCCGGTAACGATGGCGACCTTGCTGCTGGCGATGTCGGTGGGGTTCATGATGCGTTTCCTTTCAGGTGGTGTGCCGGGTTGGTGAAACGAATCATGGATCATTCCGGTGAACGGATAATCGTCGGTAGCTTGATATCATTGCTCCATTTACATTAACAATAATGGGAAGGCGAGGTAGGCGGCCGCTCGCCGGGCCACGCGGCGGCATCTACCCATGCAGCGCCTACGACACTTCAGATCCTATGGACCGATTCCAGGAAATGCAGGCCTTCGTGCGCATCGCCGAGCGCCAGAGCTTTACCCAGGCCTCCGGGGACCTGGGGATTCCCCGCGCCACCATCACCAACCTGATCAAGCGCATGGAGCAACGGCTCGGCGCGCGGCTGCTGGAGCGCACCACGCGCACGGTGCGGCTGACCCACGACGGCGAGGCGTATTACCGCCGTTGCGTGCGGCTGATCGCCGACCTGGAGGAAGCCGAAGGCGCGTTCCGGAACGCCGCACCCAAGGGACTGTTGCGCGTGAACCTGCAGGGCACGCTGGCGCGGCATTTCGTGGTGCCGGCGTTGCCGGATTTCCTGGCGCGGTATCCCGGCCTGGACGTCCACATCGGCGAGGACGACCGCCTGGTCGACCTGGTGCGGGAGGGAATCGATTGTGTGCTGCGCGCGGGGAACCTGCAGGATTCGTCGATGGTAGGGCGGCGGGTGGCGTTGCTGGAGCAGGTCACCGTGGCCAGCCCCGGCTATCTGGCGCGCCACGGCGAGCCGTCCGGGCTGGAGGCGCTGCCGGGACACCGCGCGGTCAACTACATTTCGAGCGCTACCGGCAAGGCCGTGCCGCTGGAGTTCACGGTGGACGGACGCGTGACGGCGATGTATCTCGGGGGAACCGTATCCGTGACCGGCGCGGATCTCTACACCGGGTCGGCGGTGGCAGGGCTGGGACTGGTGCAGGTGCCGCGCTATCGCGTGGCCGGAGAGCTGGAGGCGGGCCGCCTGCGGGTGGTGCTGGCGGCGTTCCCGCCGCCGCCGATGCCGGTCTCGGTGCTGTACTCGCAGAACCGCCAGCTCTCGTCGCGGGTGCGCGTTTTTGCGCAGTGGTTGCGCGGGATATTCGAGACGGCGGGGACGGGGGACGGGACGGGTAGAAAGTCCTGAACCCGTCACAGCTAGCCACCGCCAGCCAGCGGCGTATGGATTGGTGCCTGTCGCCGCTTATTTCTTGACGTTGGATGGCAGCACCGAGTTCCGGTTGGCCTGTTTGGCGGACTGCGCGGACTGTGCCGATTGTGATTTGCTGCTTGCCGCTGCCTTTGGCGACGCGGCGCCGGCTACGCCGATGCCGGCGCAAAGCAGGACGGCCAGCACTGCCACAGCCGTATTCTTTCGTGCATTCATGACTCACTCCCGTTGCGAGGCCGGTCCGCCTTGCGGCGTGCCGGCCACTGGTTGGTTCAGCTTCAGATACCCTCGGCCGGCGTCAGCGAGGCGGCGTCGGACCCGCCCTTGCGCCCGCGATTGCGGTTGACCCAGGCAAACACCACCGGCAGCACCAGCAGCGTCAGCAGCGTGGTGGTCACCATGCCGCCCACGATCACCAGCGCCAGCGGGCGCTGCGCCTCCGAGCCGATGCCGTGCGACAGCGCCGCCGGCAACAGGCCCAGGCCCGCCAGCATGGCTGTCATCACCACCGGGCGCAGGCGCAGCGCGGCGCCTTCCACCACGGCTTCGTGCAGGTCTTCGGACTGCGCCAGCCGGTTGACGTAGGAGATCAGGATCACCCCGTCCTGGATCGCGATGCCGAACAGCGACAGGAAGCCGATGCCCGCCGAGATCGACAGGGTTTCCCCGGCGATGTGCAGCGCCAGCAAGCCGCCAATGGCCGCGAACGGCACGTTCAGCACCACCATCAGCGCGTCCTTGAAGTTGCCGAAGGTACTGTACAGCAGCAGGAAGATTACCAGGATGGTCAGCGGCACGATCACCGCCAGCTTCTTCTGCGCGATCTTCATCTGGTTGAACTGCCCATCCCAGAAGATGCTGTAGCCCGCCGGCAGCGTCACCGCCGCGTTGACCTTGTCCTGCGCCTCGGCCACCGCGCTGCCCAGGTCGCGCCCGCGCACGCCGAACTTGATGGCGATATAGCGCTTGCCCGTCTCGCGGTAGACGAAGAACGGCCCGTCGGTCGCCTCCACCTTGGCCACCATCGACAGCGGGATGCGCTGGCCGTCCGGCGTGTCCACCAGCAGGCGCCCGATCACGTCCGGGTTGTTGCGTGCCTGGTCGTTGAGCCGCACCGACAGCCCGAAGGTCTTCTCGCCTTCCAGGATATTGGTCACGTCGTCGCCACCCACGGCATACTGCACCGCGGTCTGGATGTCGCTGACGTTCATGCCGAAGCGCGCGCTCTTCTCGCGGTCCACGGTGATGTTCAGCGTGGGCTGGCCCAGCTCCTTGAAGATGCCGACGTCAGCCAGGCCCGGCACCTTCTTCAGGATGGACTCGACCTCCTTGGCCTTGTCCTGCAGCGTCACCAGGTCGGAGCCGTAGATCTTCACCGAGTTCTCGCCCTTGACCCCGGACAGTGCTTCGTTCACATTGTCCTGGATGTACTGCGAGAAGTTGTACTCGATGCCGGGGATGCGATCCAGGTGCTTCGACAACCGTTCCACCACCTGCTGCTTGGTGGCGCCCTTGGGCCAGTCGGCGGGGGGCTTGAAGTACAGCGCGTACTCCTGGTTGAACACGCCGGTGGAATCGGTACCGTCATCCGGGCGCCCGATCTGTACCGACACGGTCTTGACCTCGGGCTGCTCGCGGAAGAAGCCGCGCAGGTCGCGCGCCACGGAGGCCGAGTAGTCGAGATCGACCGTGTTGGGCAGCGTGATGCGCAGCCACAGGTTGTTCTCCTCCAGCGTGGGCAGGAACTCGGTGCCGAGATAGCGCGAGCTGTACAGGGTGCCGGCCAGGCCGATGAAGGCGGCCAGGAACACCAGGCCGGGCTTCTTCAGCAGCTTGCGCAGCAGCGGCTTGTAGCCGCGCAGGATCACTGCGATGAACTTCGGCGAGTGCGGCCGCAGCGAGCCGCGGAACACGAAGGAGGTCACCGCCGGCACGAAGGTCAGCGCGAGCACGATCGAGGCCAGCAGCGCGAAGCCCATGGTGAAGGCCATCGGCTTGAAGATGATGCCTTCCACCCCGCCCATGAAGAACAGCGGCGAGTAGGCCACGATGATGATGCCGGTGGAGAAGATCATGGCCCGCTGCACTTCGCTGGTGGCCTTGACGATGCCGTTCTCCACGTCGGTCTCGCCCTCCTCCAGGTGGCGCATGATGTTTTCCATCACGATCACCGCCGCATCCACGATCAGCCCGAAGTCGATCGCCCCGAGCGAGATCAGGTTGGCCGGCACCTTGAAGTGCGCCATGTTGATGAACGACACGCACAGCGCCAGCGGGATCACCGCCGCCACCACCGCCGCGGCACGGAAGCTGCCGAGGAAGATGAACAGCACGATCAGCACCAGCGAGATGCCGACGAACAGCGCATGCTCGACGGTCCCCATGGTGATGTCGAGCAGGTTCTGCCGGTCATAGAAGGTCTTGACCTCGATACCCTTCGGCAGCACGTTCTGGTTGATGTCGGCGATCTTGTCGCGCACCCGTGCCAGGACCTCGGTGGCATTCTCGTCGCGCTTCATCAGCACGATGCCCTCGACGATATCGTCGTGATGGTCGAACTGCACCATGCCCAGGCGCGGCGTGTTGCCCACCCGCACCTCGGCGATATCGCGCACGCGCACCGGCACGCCACTGGACACCGACACGGTGACGTTGCGGATGTCGTCGAGCGTTTGCAACAGGCCCACGCCGCGCACCACGAACTGCTGCTCGCCGGCCTTCATCAGTCCGCCGCCGGCGTTGGCATTGGCGTTCGACACCGCATCCACCACCTGCTTGAGCGAGAGCCCATAGGCCTGCAGCTTCTCCGGCGTCGGCACGATCTGGTATTGCTTGACCTTGCCGCCGAAGGCAGTGATATCGGCCACGCCCGGGACGTGCTTGATCTCCTTGTAGACGTTGTAGTCCTGGTAGGTCTTCAGCGTGGTCACGTCGATGCCGTCGGCCTCGATCCGGTAGCGCAGGATTTCGCCGGTGGCGTCGCCGTCCGGCGACAGGTTGGGCTGCACGCCGGGCGGCAGGTTGGCCTGCGACAGGTAGGTGACGAAGTTCTGGCGGGCCTTGAAGTTGTCGACGCCTTCCTTGAACTTGACCGTCACCACAGACAGCCCGAACAGCGAGACCGAGCGGAAGGACTGCACGTCCGGCACGCTGGCCAGCGCGTTCTCCACGGGAATGGTGATCTGCTGCTCGACCTCCACGGTGCTGCGGCCGGGCCACTGCGTGATGGCCTGTACCGTGACCGGCGCCACGCCGGGATAGGCCTGCAGCGGCAGCCGCAGGAAGCTCAGCACGCCGGCCGCCAGCAGGCCGAGGGCCAGGAAGACGATGACCAGGCGCCGCTTGAGGATACTTCTGATGGGCGAGAAGACCATCTCAGGCCTCCTGCTTGAGCAGCATTTCGTTGAGCAGCATGCCGCCCTGCGTCACCACGCGAACCGGCGCG
>NZ_JBYOJU010000069.1:0-39821 GCF_057798855.1 Cupriavidus sp. 96C5-1
TGGATCGTCACGGTGTAGGGCTCGCCCATGCGCTCGACGGCTTCGAACGACACCACCGACAACCCGGCGGCGCTGGCGCTGCTGGGCACCTCGACGAAATACGACTGCTGCCCGGTGAGCCTCTTGCGCGACGCACCGCCGTATTCGTTCCGCTCATCAATCCAATCCGCTATTGCCTATCGCTCCATTGTCAGCGCGACAGAGGCTGTGCCTGCCGCAAAGGGAGGCGTATCGCTCGACGACATGCCCGCTCGCGCTGCACCTTACCCGCATTCGCGGGCGCTGAGAACGGTTGAAAGTCGCATTTTCCAAGCTCATGCAAATAAAGAATTTTCCGCACTCAAAAGGAGAAATTTCTCGAATACAGCCTGAGGGACCGCGTGTTATTTTTTATGATTTACCATCGCTCGAACGCTGCGCCGATTGATTTCAAGCCAAGGCGCGAAGATCCCGGTGGAGATCACACTCTGCGGCGGCAGTTCCGAGCTGCCAGTAGATCGGGATCACCGCGCCATGGAGGACTTCAAGGCCGAGGGGGCTGAACGCATCTGATTAGACGGAAGTCGAAGCCCCGCCTCGACTACTACCCCGGCACCCTGACTATTCGGTCAAGGTGGCATTGCCGCCGGCGCTCTGACAGATATCAAAAGTAGAGGCAAGATTGATTCGCGGTCCAGCCAGTCGTCAGCCAGCATCAATCCCCGCGACGAGTCCGAGCGCGCCGCCAGATCACAGTCCAGTCCTGACAGACCGAGTAAATCCAGACGTTGCCGCGACTGCATAGGCACCATTCGTTAAAACCCATTCTGCCGCGGACGCAAGGTTCGCGAGACCACGTCCCAGAGAGAAACGGCTTCGCCGTCGGCTAACGAGGCCGGCCTAACCGCAGAATGATCATCCAACACGTTGTTGTGAGATCCAGTATTCAATTCCAGTGCGACCAGTGGGGTCTGCGCGCCTCCGGTCAGCGAGTTCGCCTCCAACATCAGATGGTGACCTGGCACACCTCGATTCGTCCTTCCTGCCATCAGCCATTCTTCTGCCTGTAGCCCGGGTAAGTCCACTGACCCCTTGCGAATCGTTCGTCCATCTCTTTCCTTGAGTGCTGCGTTGATGCCGTCGCCACGTTGCAAGAGGATGGTGGACTCCCGAATATCGGAGTCCGTAGTCAGGGTAAAGCTCACATCGAGATTGTCATGCAGCACGAACTGAGCCAAAATGTTTTCCCTGGCACCTGCCTTTCCCGGCAGGAACCCACCAACAAAGCAGGCTCCTGGCTCGGATGGAATCTCACTTTCCGGGCGGCCACGCACGCGCTTCAGCAAATCGAACATGAGGCCGAGCAGTGCGGGAACGTTGTTCTTGACGGTCATTTTCTGAACAAGCGAGTCCTTGGTTTGATCCGGGCTGGTGAAATCCCACCCCTTCATTTGCATCTTGATCTGGAAGCCCCGATCCCACTTGTAAGCTTCGATAACGCGTCTACTTGGGTTGGCAAGTGCATCGCCCCGATGAATGAAAAATCGCGTAGCCGCGCCCGATACCTCCCCGTTCGCATACAGGAACGGGTAAGCATCGACACTCCTGATGCCTTTCAGCTCCGCCTCGCGCGAGGCGACCTCCCGCTGAAACTGATCCTCTGTCATTGCCACAGCCTCAATGGGAACCCGGTCCACCGTGATGCCGCCAAACGCAAAAACATCCACCGGCATATCAATCAGGTAGCGTCCCACACAGCGCGGACCGAGATTGGCTGTCAGTTCGTTCACTGTATTGTTCTCCTCTTTCGTTAATGCCTTGGGTGGATTACAGGCTGTCGGGAACAGCGCTAGACATGCGATTGCCAACGTGGTTCTTTGCTTCATGTCTTGTATGCCATTGAGGCCTTCGCGACGCCGGAGGCAATGATGGTAGTTCCGCGACCGCGGGGCGCGACAGTGCGCTGGCTGTGCCGAACGAGCTTGCCTACGCAGATGTATCGACAAACTGGACGGACTGAAGAGTCGCCCCCATATCTCGAAGCAATTGCGACACTCCGCGCGTCACTCGCCCGTCGGCGGGATCGATGACGAAGGTGGCGTCCTTGTTGAGATAATCCGCGCGGTCGAGTTCCAGCGGGTGCGTCAGCTGGATCGTCACGGTGTAGGGCTCGCCCATGCGCTCGACGGCTTCGAACGACACCACCGACAGCCCGGCGGCGCTGGCGCTGCTGGGCACATAGACGAAATACGACTGCTGCCCGGTGAGGCTCTTGCGCGACGCACCGCCGGACGCACCGCCGTATTCGTTCCGCTCATCAATACAATCCGCCATTGTCTATCGCTCCATTGTCAGCGCGGCAGAGGCTGCGCCTGCCGCAAAGGGAGGCGCATCGCTCGACGACATGCCTGCACGCGCTGCACATTACCCGCATTCGCGGGCGCTGAGAACGGTTGAAAGTCGCATTTCCCAAGCTCATGCAAATAAAGAATTTTCTGCATTCAAAAGCAGAAATTTCTCGAATACAGCCTGAGGGAGCGCGTGTTAATTTTTATGATTTACCATCACTCGAACACTGCGCTGATTGATTTCAATTCAAGGCGCCAAGCTCGCAGTGGAGAGCACACTCTGCGGCGGCAGGTCCGAGCTGCCAGTGAATCGGGATCACCGTGCGACGGACGCCTTCAAGGCCGAGGGGGCTGGAAGGATGCCGAATCTGGCCGCGCCGATGGCAGCCAATTCATGCATGGCGGTCAAGCGCGCCGAGCCGCTGCCTGGCTGGGTGAACCACCTTGCTGTTTCGCGCCTGAACGCGACGCAGGCCACGGCTCCCTGCCCACAGATGCGCGACAGCAGCGCGAAGCCGTGGCGTGAAAACCTGCTTTCACTTGGCCACGGCCGCTTCGATCAGGGTCTTGCGGCCACCGTGGATCAGCAGATGCGCCACCAGGCCTGCCACGAGCCCCCAGAACGCGCCGCCCACGCCCAGCAAGGTCACGTTGGCTGCCGTTGCCAGGAAGGTAATCAGCGCCGTCTCGCGTGTGCGGGCATCGGCCATGGCATTGGCCAGGCTGCCGCCGATGGCGCCGAGCAAGGCCAGCCCCGCCAGGGTCGTGATGAAGGTGCGCGGCAGCACCATGAACAAGGTGGCCAGCGTGACGCCGAAGATACCGACCGTGACGTAGAGGATGCCGCACACCAGTCCGGCGAGGTAGCGTTTGGACGGATCCTGGTGTGCGTCCTTGCCGGTGCAGATCGCCGCGGTGATGGCCGCCACATTGAAGGCGTGCGCGCCGAACGGGGCCATGATGAGCGAGCCGAGCCCGGTCACCGCGAGAATCGGGTTGGCGCTGGTCTTGAAGCCGTCGTTGCGCAGCACCAGCATGCCGGGCATGTACTGTCCGGTCAGCGTGATGACGAACAGGGGTAGCGCCACGCCCAGCAGGGAGCCTACGGAGAATTGCGGCATTTCAAAAACGGGGGCGGCCAGGCTCAGGTGAATGCGCTGCACGTCGATCCTGTCCTGCGCAATGAGCATGGCCATGCCGATGACCAGGATTCCTACCACGGCGAAGCGCGAGGTGAAGCGGCGCAGCGCGGCGTAGGACACCACCAGCACGACGACCAGCAGCGGATCGGCGCTTGCGCCGCCGAACGCATTCACGCCGAACTGCAAGAGGATGCCGGCAAGCAATCCAGCGGCAATGCCGCCGGGAATCAACCGCACCAGGCGCTCGAAGGCGCCGGACATGCCGAGCAGGATGAAGCCGATAGCCGAGATGACGTAAGCCCCGATCACTTCGCCATAGGGTGTGTACGGCATGACCGTTGCCAGGAAGGCGACGCCGGGCGTGGACCAGGCTGTGATGATCGGTTCGCGATAGCGGTAGCTCAGCCAGGCTCCGGTCAAGCCGACGCCGATGCTCACCGACCAGACCCAGGAGGCTGTTTGCGCCGGGCTGAGCCGGGCAAGCTGGGCGGCCTGGAAAACCAGGACGAAGGTGCCGCCGTAGTTGACGATGACCGAAATCAGTGCGGCGATTGCCGGTGCCGCGAAGTCGGCGAGCCGTAGTCTTGCTGTTGATCTGTTCACGCGGGCCGGTCCTTCCTGATGGGGTTGCGGTTTCAGGGAGGAAAGCGCTGCCCTCCCCTGATCTCGAAGAGAGGTAGCTTAGCCTTCATCCGGACTGCTTCATCAGTCCAGTTTTTGGGAGAAGACCAGACCGCATTGGCCGTGTGGTCCGATGCGTCCGTCCACCATCGAACAACTACGCAGCAAACGGCTGCGCAATGGCTTTGGCCAGACGCCGGGTGGCGGTATCGATCTCGTGGGGAGTGAGCGCGGCAAATCCGAGCAACCAGCCGCCGGCGGCGGGGGGCCTGGCATAGAGACGGCTGAGTCCGGGTAGCTGGATGCCGGCCCGTGCCGCTTGCCTGATGGTGTCCTGCTCTGACCAGCCCTCGGCCAGCAGGCAGGGCATCTGCAATCCGCCCGGGGGCAAGTGGGCCGTCACGATGCCGGACAGGTGCCGCTGAACGGCATGGGCCATCGCTTCACGCCGCACCGCATAGATTTTTCGCATGGAGCGGACGTGGGTACCGAAATGGCCGGCATCCATGAAGCGCGGCAAACGACCTGCGTTCTCGGCTATTCGAAGGCCTCTTCAGCGAAGTACTTTTGGCGCATCTCAACGCTGGGAAGCCCTTCACGCTGACGGTCTTGGGATCCACGCTTGCGGAGCATGTCCCGCAACGCTTTGCTGATGCCGGGCCAGACTGGAAGGACCGGTGGTTGTGGCCATGGGAGAACGAGTTGCGGCCCGCCATCTTTTCCGCTTTGGAGCGCTTCTTTTTGGATGGCGGCTTCGAGCAAAGGGGGGGTTGATATCGGAACCCTGTTGGACGCTCTCACGGCTGCCGGCGTACACATCGCCGGTCAGAATACGCTGGTGCATGAACTCACCTACGCAGGCGACTGGCGTGATCACTTCGTCGCCTTCGCCCGCTGCGGCCGGCGCATGGGCGTTCGCTTCCTCGTTACTGAGAACTGCGACTCGCAGGCAGTCCGGCATGCGCTCCGCAATTCCGGATTCACCGTAGAGTAGTACACTGAGTTCGTGTGCCAGCTTGCGTAGATTCGAGCACCGGTGCGGCCAGGCCCCCTCAGCGAAGCGGGAACGCCGAGGCGATCTGAGATGGGTAGCGCCGTCCCAGACGCGGTGGGAATCCCCATCCTTCCCGCTCCCAGCGCAGCTGGCTATCGGCCGAGGGGGGGAGCATGTCAAGCAAGACTACGCCCGAGCACCGAGGACTGTCGACCGTCGTCTCAAGCTAGTCGACCGCACCGACGGCTATCTCGCTCTATCGGCGCTGGAGCGAGCAATACCGCTCGCCGAGCCTCAATTGCTGCGCTTTGCAGAGCCATGAAGTCCTTCCCTAGGCGCCGTTACCAAACGTGCTCGGAATCGATGATAGCTTAGCTAGAGTCTCGGGGTTCAATGACATATTATTTATTTATCCAGGTTTTCTTGGTAAGTCACGAGTTACACCAAAAATTGACGCGCACCCGCTTGGGGAAATCTGGAACCCAAATACCGCGGGATTATGTTCGTGAATTTTGTAGCCTAGACCGTGCTCAATTCCAACAGGGTCTTTTGCATACTCGTACTGCACGTGAGTTGGAATTGCCGGAATCGTTTTTCCAAACACACGAACAATTTCGGACTCGGAGATGCATACTTGCGTGCTATCGAGGCGGATTTTAAAAGTTATGGCACGACTCGCAGTCTCATCCGTTGACCCGATAATTCCGTAATCCCCGCCTGAAATCAATCCATTCTTTCCTCGGAAGTCATTTCGCATTCTGATTTTCGGGTCGGTGATATTGATTTCATCAATTGGCTCCCTAGTTGCGAGACTGAAACGTGCGACCAGTCGCGAGAAATCGGTGAGATCGCCACCTTCCGCAACGAACGACTGAATCTCGCGCCAAAGCTTGGTCGCCTCTGGAGCCATGATTAGTTCTTCGACAACCGAATCTTGGCCTCTCACCTGAATGACTCGCTCCGGCGCTATCGGAAGACTCTCCGTCGCTAATGCGATTTTAGGCACGCCCGAAAGAAATGCGAGTGCCAGTGAAATCCCTTTTCCGATTTCGATCGCAGTATGTCGCGCCGGCTTACTTCCGGGGCGTATCCAGCCATGGTTCATCTACTCACCAGTATTCGTTGAATTATGCTTACAGCTCTCACTGGGAGCGCATTAGCCGTCGGCCAATCCCATTAGGCTGCCACGCTAGACCATGAGAACTAATAGCTCGATATCTATCGAAATATCCATCAGGCATGGTTTGGCGGCAAATCGAAAGCAAACTGAAAGCATCACACCTTTCGCGAAGCGTAGCATGGAGCACTTGAAAAGAAAATATACATCCACGACGCCTCATAGATGTACTATACAAGATACATTAAAGGCGGCCATCCGGCATTTTGATTGGAAGTTGACGGCTCCTGTTGTAACCCAACTTATTATTCAACCCCACAAAGGGAGTAGTTTGTGACACTGTGTTCGGCCACTGCTTTCAAGTGCGTGATCCAGGTGCGCGACAAGGGGCCGGCAATATCGATTTCGCTGGTCCCTTCGTTCACGGCAAGCCTGCAGCGCGTTTTGTGTACCTGAGCTGGAAGCGTACTGCCGCGTCCATCGCGCCATGGTGGCAGCGGGTCAAGGTACCTCTTGCCTTTAAGGTAGCCGAACTCGGGACGGCGACGGCGATCCAGGCAGACATTACCGGCCGCCGGCCGCACGCCACTGAGCCGGTTGTCTGGACTGTCACTGGACTCTGCTGAACGAAGACGCTAGTGCGACCCTTGCAAACTGCCAGGCTGCAGTTGCATGCGTTATGTCTGGACGATGCGCCAGCCTTGTTCGCGCTGTTCCACGATGCCGAAGCGATGCCGTATTGGCACACGCTCCCGCACCAGACAATGGAGGAAACGCGGGCGGCTATCGAATCCATGCTGCGCCCGCCGCAAGCATGCTGGTGGACCGTGCGTGCGAACGCGTCGCAGGAGACGATCGGTTTCCTGGGTTTTCTCGGCTTCGGTACGATCCCGGGCTTTGGTTACGCCATCCATGCCGCACACCGGTCCCGGGGATACGCGAAGGAAGCGGCGCGTGCGGCGCTGGACTTCGGATTTCTGGAGTTGAACCTTGACCGCGTCGAACTGTGGATCCATGAGGCCAACATGTCGTCCCGACGGGTCGCGGAGTCGCTCGGGTTCGCGCGGCGAGGCTGTTTCCGCCAGATCTATCCGCGAGAGCGCCAATCGCGCGAAACGCTGGTGTACGGGAGCACGCGTTCGCAGTGGCTCGACCGCAATTCGCAGGAGAACGATCGGGTGCCAACTCACCAAGACAGCGTGCCGCTGTTCTATGGGGTCGAACCGGTACTGGAGGTAGCTGACGTCGCCTCCGCCGTGCAGTTCTACCGCGAGCAACTTGGCTTCTCAGTCGAGTTCATGTTTGGTGACCCGGTCTCGCATGCCGGGATGTTCCGGGGCGAGTGGTCCACTCAGAGGCTGCGGCTGCAACTGACACAGCGCGAGCAGGCATCTGGTGCGCCTTCCGGTTCGCTGTACCTCGTGGTCGCTCCGCGATTGGACATGCTCTATGAGGAGTACCGGCGCAAGAACGTGCCGATCTCTCGAAGAGAGGTAGCTTAGCCTTCATCCGGACTGCTTCATCAGTCCAGTTTTTGGGAGAAGACCAGACCGCATTGGCCACGCGGTCCGATGCGTCCGTCCACCATCGAACAACTACGCGGCGAACGGCCGCGCAATGGCTTTGGCCAGACGCCGGGTGGCGGTATCGATCTCGTGGGGAGTGAGCGCGGCAAATCCGAGCAACCAGCCGCCGGCGGCGGGGGGCCTGGCATAGAGACGGCTGAGTCCGGGTAGCTGGATGCCTGCCCGTGCCGCTTGCCTGATGGTGTCCTGCTCTGACCAGCCCTCGGCCAGCAGGCAGGGCATCTGCAATCCGCCCGGGGGCAAGTGGGCCGTCACGATGCCGGACAGGTGCCGCAGAACGGCATGGGCCATCGCTTCACGCCGCACCGCATAGATTTTTCGCATGGAGCGGACGTGGGCACCGAAATGGCCGGCATCCATGAAGCGCGCCAATGTCAACTGGGCGATCTGCGGGGTGTGACCGTCCAGGATGCTTCTGGCATAGGTCATTGGTTTGACCAGTTCATGCGGCAGCACCATGTAGCCCATGCGCAAACCGGGGTACAGGGACTTGCTGAATGTGCCCAGGTAGATTGTCCTCTGAAACGTATCCAGCCCTTGCACGCAAGCGGTCGGCAAGCCTTCGTAGTGAAACTGGCTGTCGTAGTCGTCTTCGATGATCCAGCCCTGCCGCTCGGCCGCCCAGGCCGTCAGCTCGAGGCGACGCTCCAACGCGAGCGTGGCACCCGTGGGGTACTGATGCGAGGGGGTGACGTAGATGGTATTGGCGCCGCTCCTGTCCGCGCGCAGGCGATCCGTGCGCAGCCCCTTTTCGTCCACGGGGATCGGCACGATCTTGAGTTGCGCCATCTCAAACGCCTTGCGCGCACCGAAATAGCCAGGGTCCTCCATGAGGATGGGCTGGTTGGCATCGGCCAGCACCTGGGCGCACAGGAAGAGCGCCTGACGGGTGCTGGTCAGCACCAGCACCTGATCTGCCGTCACCCTGGCACCGCGCTCCAGATTGAGATAGTCCGCGATGGCCTGGCGCAGCGGCTCGGCGCCTTGCGGGTCGCCGTGCAGAAGGACGCTGGAGCGGCAGTCCTTGAAGGCCTGGCGCTGCAGCCGCTCCCAGGTTTCCACGGGAAACGTGCGGGTTTCGGGCAGTCCCGTGGCGAAGGCCTTGACCACCTGCTGATCCGACACGCCGCCGTTGGCAAGGATATCCGCGCCTCTTCCACTGAGCGCCGCGGGTTGGGCGGCCTTCGGGCGCAGCGCTGCGGACAGGCTGCCATGTCTCTTGCGCGTCCCCAGCAAGCCCGCTCCAAGCTTGTCCGAGACGAAGCTGCCGGAGCCTTCGCGCCGGCAGATATAGCCGTCCAGCTGCAATTGGACGTAGGCCATCTCCACGGTATCCCGCGACACGCTCAATGATTGCGAGAGTGTGCGGGTTGCAGGCAGGCGGCAGCCGGGCGCGAGGACGCCATTCAGTATCAGTTGACGCAGCGCGCGTTGCACGCGGACACGCAGTTCCAGCGAGGCCAGCTTCGGATCGGCAATGTGGATCTTGAGCGTTTCCAGCTCGATGCTGAGCATGATGCGGCCTGCCAATATTTGGTAAATCCATCGATGGAGCGGTGAATTCTGCCTGAATCGACCGGACTCCACTAGACAGGCCTGCCCCGTACCGTCACCGCGCGGCAGCCTCTCGCGCTTTGCCGATGCAGTGTCCGGGCATGATCCCGGACACGACCTTGACCAGCAACGCCGAATTGCCCGCGCGGCCGGAGGTGCTATAAAGTCATGCGATATTCAATAAAACCGGAATCCTGAGCAACCCAGTTGTATAGCTTTTGAGCACGTTTATTGGTTGCGTGCGTATGCCAATACAATCGCGCGCATTGGCGTTGTCGCGCGAAGTTTTGCACCCATTCGATCAGCAATTTTCCCGTGCCTGCACCGCGAATCGTCGGCGCGACATAGAGATCCTCGAGGTAGCAGTAATCGGCCACTGACCATGTGGAGCGATGCAGCACCGAATTGACCAGGCCAATAATCTGCTTGTCCTTGACGGCAACGGAAGAATAAACAGGTTCATCTGGATCGAGGAACCGGTTGAACGTCGACCTCGTGGTGCTTTCCTCCAGATTCACTTCGTAGAAATTCTGATAGGCCAGCCAAAGCTGCAGCCATTGCTCATAGTCGCTGCCTTGAACTTCTCGTACTATCACCGAACTCTGATCGTTGTCCATTGCGCTCTTCCATACCAGGATTGAAGATCGATAGCTTAGCCCTCATCTGGACTGCTTCATCAGTCCAATTTTCAGGAGAGGACCAGACCGCATTGGCGGTGCAGCCTGCGGGATGCCGGATGATTACGCCAGGCAGGTTCGGATTCTTCAAGGGGCATCGGCTTCATTGTTCAGTTCCCCGTCGGCATCGACCAGTCTTCGACTGGCAAGCCCGGCACACGGGCGAACGCTTGATCATTCGTCACAAGCACGGCGCCGACATCCAGCGCGTGCCCGGCAATCAGCATGTCCAATGCCCCCATCGGCTGCCCTTTTCCTTCCAGCAAGGCGCGCGCTTGCCCGTAGCCAGGCATGGCTGACGGAGCCCAGGGCAAGACCTCGACGCGCGCCATCAGTTCGTTGACGGCACGAGCCAGCCGAACGGCCTCGGGCCGCCGGGCCAAGCCGTACATCAGCTCGGCACCGGTAATGGCCGACATGCACAACGCGCTCATGGGCGCGCTGGTCACGCGAGCCACCACCACTGGATTGGCCCGCAGCAGGTGACTCACGATGTTGGTGTCGAGCATGTATCGCGTCATTCCAAGCCTGCCAACGGGTCGCGTGTCTGGATGCCTTGCTCACGCTCGGCCAGAAAGTCCGGCGGCACAGCCTCGCCCTGGATCGCGACCAGGAAGCTGTCCCAGTTTTCCGGCTTGCGGGAGAGGATTACATCTCCAGTCACGGGATCTCGACGCACGTACACCTCGCGTTCGGCAAAGCGGAATTCCTGCGGCAAGCGCACAGCCTGGCTGCGGCCGGTAGTAAAGACTTTGGCGGTCACTGGCATAGCGGACTCCTTTGATATATATCAAAATATATATCAAAGCTTGGTATCCATCAAGATAGATACCAAGATCGACCACCGAAGGCAGGGGTCAAGCGGCACGCGCCACCCATCGCGAGCATGCACGCCAAACCTTGTCTGGCGTGACCCCGCTGAACGTTTCATCGCACAAGCGGGGCTGGCAAAAATCTTGACAATGCAAGCGAAGTTGTGCATCGCCGCCCTTTTTATGGGTCCTGTTATCCACAATTACTGTGGATAACAGGACCCTTGCGCCCCGCAAACCGGCTTGCTGCAGCCAATCCCCTCGGAGTGCCTATTGTTTCAGCAACTTAACACATGTATTGCGGATCCATGGCGGCTATAGCGTGGTATGCGCCGGCTACATCACCCACGTGATCAACGCGACGCCGCCGCCGGGTGCCGCAGGAAGCGCGGCGCGGCAGCCGAAGGCCGAGGGCGGAGGGGATGTCAGTGCAGGTAGTTTTCGAAGCGGGCGCGGATCTCGTCGAGGTTGGCCAGGGTGCCCGAGAGATGCCGGCGCAGGCAGGCCTGCGCCGCGTCGGCATCGCCCCGGGCGATGGCGTCGACGATGGCGGTGTGATCGGCGATGACCGCGTTCGCCTTGCCCGGGATCGGCAGGTGCAGGCGGCGCAGGCGGTCCAGGTGGCCGCTCTGGCGGCGCACCAGCAGCCACAGGTCCGGCACGCCGGCGGCGTCGTACATCTGGCGGTGAAAAGCCTGGTCGAACAGGGAGAGCTCCGCGAAATCCCGGGCTGCGAGCAGGGCCTGCTGCCGCGCCACGCTCAGGCGCAGGCGCTCCACCAGGGCCGCATCCGGCGCTTGCGCCAGCGTGCGGACGATCTCCACTTCCACCGAGCGCCGCAGGAAATGCGCCTGCTGGGCCAGCGCGATGCTGATGGGACTGACCACCGTGGCGTGCTGCGGGAAGATGTCGACCAGGCCTTCCTCGCTCAAGCGCATCAGCGCGTCGCGCACCGGCGTCTGGCTGATGCCGTACTGCGCGGCCAGGTCGGTACGCGACAGCACCGTGCCGGGCGTCAGCGTCATCGAGATGATCATGTCCCGCATATGCTCGAAGACCTGCGGCGCGGCATGCCGGGTGCGGTCGAACTGAAACTGGATCCGCGGAGGGGACAAGGTGGCTTCCATTGGGCCTTGGGGTCTTTCGTTGTCGCCGGTCGTGTGGCGTGAATGCATTGAATGCGTGGAATGCGTGGACTACCCGGTTGCGCATGCCTTATACCAGACACCAGACACGGCCGCGCAACCTCCGGCAGCCTGCCGGCTGCGGCGTGAACGGCCGTGGACTCCGCGCCACAGCCACGCATGCAGGCATTTTAGTGGAAACTTTTACGGTTTGACACACTAATATATTAGTGCTTTAATTCCGTTCACGATATCGGTTGTCGTACATCTAGACCCAGACGAAACCGACGCCGGCACCGGCGCCTGGCCCGATAACAACATCTATGGAAGAGACAATGACGTCCCGAAAGAAGACGCCCGAAACGCTGCGCAGCGCGCGCTGGTTTGCCCCTGACGACCTGCGCTCTTCCGGGCACCGCTCGCGCATCATGCAGATGGGCTACTCGCCCGACGAGTGGCTGGACCGCCCGATCATCGCGATCATCAATACGTGGTCCGACATCAACCCCTGCCACTCCCACTTCAAGCAGCGCGTGGACGACGTCAAGCGCGGCATCCTGCAGGCCGGCGGCTTCCCCATCGAGCTCCCTGCCATCTCGCTGTCGGAAAGCGCGGTCAAGCCGACCACCATGCTGTACCGGAACATGCTGGCGATGGAAGCCGAGGAACTGATCCGCTCCCACCCCATCGACGGCGCGGTGCTGATGGGCGGCTGCGACAAGACCACGCCCGGCCTGCTGATGGGGGCGTCCAGCGCGGGCGTGCCGGCCATCTATGTGCCGGCGGGCCCGATGCTGCGCGGCAACTGGAAGGGCAATGTGCTGGGCTCCGGGTCCGACGCCTGGAAGTTCTGGGACGAGCGCCGCGCCGGCAATATCAGCAAGACCGAGTGGATCGGCATCGAGGGCGGCATCGCCCGCAGCCACGGCACCTGCATGACGATGGGCACCGCCAGCACCATGACGGCCATTGCCGAGGCCATCGGCATGACGCTGCCGGGCGCCTCGTCCATTCCCGCGGCTGACGCCAACCATATCCGCATGTGCTCCGAGGCCGGACGCCGCATCGTCGGCATGGTGTGGGAGGACCTGACCCCGCAGCAGATCCAGACGCGCGCCTCGTTCGAGAACGCCATTGCCGTGGCGATGGCGATGGGCTGCTCCACCAACGCCATCATCCACGTGATCGCCATGGCGCGCCGTGCCGGCCACGACATCGGGCTGGCGGATTTCGACGCGGCCAGCCGCCGGGTGCCGGTGATCGCCAATATCCGGCCCAGCGGCGACAAGTACCTGATGGAGGATTTTTTCTACGCCGGCGGGCTGCCGGCGCTGATGAACCGCATCAGCGACAAGCTGCACCTCGATACCCTGACCGTCACCGGCCACACGCTGGGCGAGAACATCGCCGGCGCCGAGGTCTACAACGACGACGTGATCCGCACCACGGAGAACGCGCTCTACCAGGAGGGCGCGCTGGCCGTGCTCAAGGGCAATATCGCGCCGGACGGCTGCGTGATCAAGCCGAGCGCCTGCGAGAAACGGTTCTTCAGGCACACCGGCCCGGCGCTGGTGTTCGACGACTATCCGTCGATGAAGGAAGCGGTGGAGCGCGATGACCTCGACGTAACCGCCGACCACATCCTGATCCTGCGCAATGCCGGCCCGCAAGGCGGCCCGGGCATGCCCGAATGGGGCATGCTGCCCATTCCCAAGAAGCTGGTGAAGCAAGGCGTGCGGGACATGCTGCGCATGTCCGACGCGCGCATGAGCGGCACCAGCTACGGCGCCTGCATCCTGCACGTTTCGCCCGAGGCCTATATCGGCGGCCCGTTCGCGCTGGTGCGCACCGGCGACATGATCTCCGTCGACATCGACCGCCGTAGCATCCACCTGGAAGTGTCCGACCAGGAGCTGGCGCGCCGCCAGGCGGAGTGGACGCCGCCGCCGCCGCGCTTCGAGCGTGGCTATGGCTGGATGTTCTCCAAGCACATCCGGCAAGCCAATGACGGCTGCGACTTCGACTTCCTGCAAACCGACTTCGGCGCGCCCACCGGCGAGCCCAGCATCTACTGATCACCCGATCATTCGAATTCCTACCGCGGACCCGCCATGACCCAAGCCAGCCAGCTCAGCCAGCAGACCATCGACCAGCTCAAGACCGTCAGCACCGCCACCCTGTGCACCGCGCTGTTCAAGCGCGGCCTGCGCAACCAGTTTATCCAGGACGTGCATCCGCTCGACCCGGAGCGCGGCAATATGGTCGGCGAGGCTTTCACGCTGCGCTATATCCCGGCGCGCGAAGACCTGAACCCGATCACGGTGTTCCAGGACCCGAACCATCCGCAACGCCAGGCGGTGGAGCAATGCCCGCCGGGCGCGGTGCTGGTGATCGACAGCCGCAAGGACGCGCGCGCGGCGTCCGCCGGCTCGATCCTGATCACGCGCCTGATGCAGCGCGGCGCGGCCGGCGTGGTCACCGACGGCGGCTTCCGCGACTCGCCGGAGATTGCCCGCCTCGCCATGCCGGCCTATCACCATCGCCCTTCCGCGCCCACCAACCTGACGCTGCACCAGGCGATCGAGATCAACGGGCCGATCGGCTGCGGCGATGTCGCGGTGTTTCCGGGCGACGTGATGGTGGGCGATGCGGAAGGCGTGATCGTCGTTCCGCGCCACCTTGCCGAGGAGATCGCGGCGGAAGCGGTGGAAATGACCGCCTTCGAGGACTTCGTCACCGAGGAGGTCATGAAAGGCCGCTCCATCATCGGCCTGTACCCGCCGACGCAGGAGCAAAGCCGGCAGGACTTTGCCGCGTGGCGCGAGGCCAAGGGCCGCTAGGCAGCAGCCAGGCAGCTGTGTGGCGGGCGCAAGCGCCCACGACGCCCACGGCAGAAACAACGGGCACGACAGACACACAAGACCGCCTGCCCTCGCGATACGCGAGGGCAAGGCGGCCACCGATGGAGACAATATGCATCACTCGAAGCGACGCGCACTGCGCGGCGTGGCCGCACTCGGCCTGCTGGCCGCCGGCACCGCACTCGCCACCCTTGCCACCTTCAGCGCCGGCGCGCTGGCCCAGGACAAATGGCCGTCGCGCCCGATCACCTGGGTGGTGCCATTCGCGGCGGGCGGCTCGACCGACATCGTCGCCCGCACCATCGGCCAGGAGATTTCCAAGGCGTTGGGCCAGCCGGTGGTGGTGGAGAACCGCCCCGGCGCGGCCGGCGCGGTGGGCGCCGGCTATGTGGCGCGGGCCAGGCCGGATGGCTACACGCTGTTCGGCGGCACCATCAGCACGCATGCCATCAACCCCAGCCTGTACAAGAATCTCTCGTACGACCCGGTGAAGGACTTCGAGCCGGTCTGCCTGATCGCCTATGTGCCCAATGTGCTGATGGTCGATGCCAAGCTGCCGGTCAACAACGTGCAGGAGCTGATCGCCTATGCCAGGAAGCAGCCGGGCAGGCTGAGCTTTGCCTCCTCCGGCGCGGGCACCTCGACGCATCTGGCCGGCGAGCTGTTCGCCGAGACCATCAAGGTGCCGATGACCCACGTGCCGTACAAGGGCAGCCCGCAGGCGATACAGGATGTGGCCGCGGGTCTTGTTCCCTTTCTCTTCGACCAGCTGACCGCGGGCGACGCGATGATCAAGGCCGGCAAGCTGCGCGCGCTCGCGGTGACCTCGCCCAGGCGCTCCACGCTGGCGCCGAACGTGCCGACCATGGCCGAAGCTGGCGTGCCCGGCTTTGAAATGGTGTCGTGGCAGGCGCTGTACGCGCCGCGCGGCACGCCCAGGGAAGTGGTGCAGCGCCTCAACGCGGAAGTGGTGCGCGCGCTGAAACTGCCCGCCGTGCAGCAGCGGATGACGCAGCAGCTCGGCATGGAAGTGGTGGGCAGCAGCCCGGCCGAGCTGGCGGCGTTCATGGGCAAGGAGATCCCGCGCTGGGCCGAGCTGGTGAAGAAGTCGGGAGCGACGGCCAACTGATGCGGCACGCGTGATGGTTTGACAGTCATCGGGCTTGTCAGGCGGCGCTGGCGCATCGCGTCGGCCTCGATTGGCGCTTTACCAGCAGAGAAGTCCTGGCGCGGCAAGCGCTGCCCGGTGCATGCCGGCGATCCCCGGCGGCCGCCCATTGAACCGTATTCCTGGAGAGACACTATGCGCTCGTTCCATATCCCTTCGCTGCGCCGCCGCGCGGCACTGATCGCCCTGGCCGCCGGTGCCTGGGTAGCCACCGCGCAGGCCCAGCCGGGCGTGGCGTGGCCGGCCAGGCCGGTGACCATCATCCTGCCGTTCGCCCCGGGCGGCGGCACGGATGTGGGCACCCGCCTGGTTGCGCTGCGGCTGTCGCAGCTGTGGGGCCAGCCGGTACTGGTGGACAACCGGCCCGGCGCGGCCGGCAACGTGGGGCTGGACCTGGTGTCCCGCGCCAGGCCCGATGGCTACACCCTGGTGGCCGGCAATGTGGGCACGCAGTCCATCAATCCCACGCTCTACAAGAAGCTCAGCTATAACCCGGCAGCCTTCGTGCCCGTCAGCCTGATGGCGGAGCTGCCCTTCGCCCTGGTGGTCACGCCCGGCCTGCCGGCCAGGACGCCCAAGGAACTGGTGGCGCTAGCCAAGGCGCAACCGGGCAAGCTGAGCTTTGCCAGCTCCGGCAGCGGCGGCTCGCCGCACCTGTCGGCCGAGATCTTCAAGATTGCCACCGGCACCGATATGCTGCACGTGCCCTACAAGGGCGGCGGCGCCGCCATGACGGACCTGATGGCGGGCAACGTCGATATGCTGTTCGCCTCCATCCTGGAAACCGCCGGCCATGTGAAAGCGGGCAAGCTGCGCGCCCTGGCCGTGACCAGCAAGGTCCGCTCGCCCGCCATGCCGGATGTGCCGACTCTGGCGGAGGCCGGCATCGCCGGCGCGGAGTCAGGATCGTGGGTAGGCTTGCTGGCGCCGGCGGGCACGCCGAAGGAAATCGTCGACAAGATCGCCGCGGGCGTGAAGGAAGTGGTGGCCATGCCGGCGGTGCGCGAGCAACTGGTGGCGCAGGGCGCGATTCCCGTTGGCAGCACCCCGGCGCAGTTCGCGGACCTGATCGCCACCGACCGCAAGCGCTACGCGAAAATCATCCTGGACAACAAGCTCAGCGCGGACTGAAACCGGCAGCGCCGGAGCCCACTACCGCACTACCGCACTACCGCACCGCTGCACCACAGCACCACTGCACTACCGCCCTCCACTTCCGCACCATCGACCGGATCTCTCCCGATGAAACACCGCCTCCTCCAGCACGGACGCTTGCCGGCCCCCCTTGAAGCCAGCCTGGCCGAACACTACGACGTCCATCCGCTGTGGGCCGAGCCCGATCCCGCGGCCTTCCTCGCCAGCCGCGGCGGCGAGTTCGCCGCGCTGACCACGCGCGCCGCGATCGGCGTCGATGCCGCGACGATCGCGGCCATGCCGGCGCTGAAGGTCATTTCGAGCTTTGGCGTCGGCCTCGACAAGATCGATCTCGAGGCGGCGCGTGGGCGCGGCATCGCCGTCGGCTATACGCCGGACGTGCTCAACGACTGCGTGGCCGATACCGCCTTTGGGCTGCTGATGGATGTGGCGCGCGGCTTCAGCGCGGCCGATCGTTTTGTCAGGCGCGGCGAATGGCCAAAGGCGCAGTTCCCGATGACCACCCGCGTCAGCGGCAAGCGGCTCGGCATCATCGGCATGGGGCGTATCGGCCGTGTGATTGCCCGCCGCGGCTCCGGCTTCGACATGGAGGTCCGCTATCACAGCCGCCGCCCCGTGGCGGACGTGGATTACCGTCACGAATCCTCCCTGACCGAACTGGCGAAGTGGGCGGATTTCCTCGTCATCGCCACGGCCGGCGGGCCGGAAACCCGGCACCTGGTCAGCGCCGCCGTGCTCGAGGCGCTCGGCCCGCAGGGCTTCCTGGTCAATATCGCGCGCGGCACCGTGGTGGATGAAGCCGCGCTGGTGGACGCGCTGGTGCACCGGCGCATAGCCGGCGCCGGCCTGGACGTCTTTGAAAACGAGCCTCAGGTACCCGAGGCGCTGTTCGCGCTGGACAACGTCGTGCTGCTTCCGCATATCGCCAGCGCCACGCACGAGACCCGCAACGCGATGGCGGACCTGGTCTTCGAGAACCTGCAGAGCTTCTTCGCCAGGGGGGCCGTGAAGGCGGCGGCGTAGGGGCAAGCTCGCTGAACCACGGTCGCGGGCGAAGCCTCCTCCCGCCTGCGCTTCCCCCTTATCGCTATTGCCCCGGCGCCCCCTGTGCGTGCGCTCGCCAGGGAAAACCGCGCAGTACGCTTACTACTGCTTGGGCAACAGGTCCTGCAGGTCACGCAAGCTGGGAGCCTGGCTCGATGCCTGCGAAGAGCGTGCCGGCACGAGCGGCAGCCCGGCATTGCCCGGACGCGCCTTGGGAATGGCGGCTGGGTCCAGCCGGCCACCCTGGCCAAGCGTGATCTGGCTGCAGCCGGGGAATATGCCATCCTTCTTCAGGCTGTTGGTGATGTCGATTGCGAGCACCGCACCCCGCTCTTCAATGGGGATGGCAGTACCGCCGCGACTGAAGGAGAAATTGCCCCGCCACACGGCCCGGCTCTGTTTGACGTCCCTCAGCGTGGCGCCATAGTTGGCGGAAACGCGGCCGCCGCCGACGCCGTTGATGACGCCGCCTCCCTGGGTGATCGTCAGGATGGTGTCGGCGCCGAATGCATCGGCCCTGGCTAGCGGCCCGTTCACGTCCAGTTCCAGGCCCGATATCTCTTCAAAGCTGGTATTCGCCCCGCACTGCCTGGCAATCTGCTGGAACTTGGCACGAAACGCGCCGGAGAATTCCGCGCCCCAACCCATGCCGGCGCTGGAAATCACATACAAACGGGTCGGCCGCCCCTGATAGTCCATGGCGCGATTGGTAACCGCGACGGTGGGTGCCGCACAGGCGCTGACGAGCAGCGCCGCGAGAATCAGGATGGAGGCAAGCGAACCACGTGATACGCCACGCATTGCTCAGGATCCCTGTATCGAATAGGTTAAGAAATACCGGCTGGAAACCGATCGCATGGTATAGGTCTCGCCGTACCTGACGAGCTGGTAGCAATATTGCATGCCGATGAACTTGGGGTTGCCCATGTCGAAACAGACTTCGTTGCTCTCCGGCATAATGCGCCAGCGGCCGTCGGAATAGCCCCGCGTCTGCGTGTTGGTCACGCCGAAAGTCCCGTCCTGCTTGAAGTCGAGCTCAAGCGGCGTGCCATTTGGCGCGATGGCGACGATGCGCGTCAGCCTGGCAAAATGGCTGCTCAGCTCATCCCCGGATAGTCTTTGGCCCGGATCGGCGGCGGCGCTTGCCGGGCGGCCGGGGCTGGTGGCCGCTACCGCCGGCCCAGCGGCATTCTCGGCGCGGAACTTCTCCAATGCCACTTTTGCCCGCGCTGGCACCTCGGCGATCCACTCTGCCGGAATGGCGAAGTTCAGGTTCTGCGCATCGCGAACCGTGAGGTAAGGTATGCCGATCAGGCGGCCCTCGGTATCGAAAAGCCCGCCACCGCTGGACCCGCCTGAAATCGGGGCGCTGATCTGGATGCGCGACAGCTTGTCATCCCTGTCCCGATTCAGCGCTGCCACCAAGCCGTCGCTCAGGGTCAGCTCCATTCCCCTCGGGGAGCCGATGGCAAATACCCGCTGACCGACCTTCATCGTCGAAGCCGGCGCAATCTTGACCGCCGGGGCAACCAGACCCTTGGCGCGGATGATGCACAGATCCCGCTCCACGTCGGCATGCACGAGACGCGCCTCGTGCAGTGTGTTCTCATGCTTGATGGAGATGGACTTTCCCAGCGTCAGCACGTGGCAATTGGTGACGAGTTCCTCCTGCCCGATCACGACCGAGCTGCCGATCTTGATGCGCTGGCCCTGCGCGTTGTAGACGCTGACCAGCCAGATGCTGGGCGAGCGCTTTTCGTAGAGCTCGCCGGCGTCCATCGCCAGGCAGGACGCGGCGGACAGGAACCCGCCTATTAGCAACGCGATATGCCGGTGTAGCGTACTGGTCTTGAATGGGATTCCCATACCTGCTTTATTCTGACGCGTCGCTGCGATTGTTTTCACTTACCCCGCCCATGCGGTATCTGCTCGTGCAATGAGCGAGTCTCCCCGCCCCTTTTTAGGCAGCGCAAATAATAAGCGAAAGCATGATTCGCGCGCCAGCCTTTCGCAGTGGGGGCATTGTTTTAAAGTTAATTCATTTAAATGGCGTTTAATATGTATTTACGACATATCGGCCGATGGAGGCAAACACCTGCCCCGTTTCGCCAGCGCCTCGGTTTCCGGCTGCGCGCTCGCTTCTATGCCTGGAAGCACTGCGCGCCGCCGCGGCTTGTCGCCGGCCCGATCGTGCCGGCCGGCGGCGCCGCAATCGCCGGCGCGCCGGCTCAGCGCACTCAGAACGGCTTGGACAACGCCACGTAGAAGCTGCGCCGCGGTGCGTACTGCGGCGCGCCCACGCCGATGCCGGTGCCGTCGCGCAGCTGGTAGTTGCGGTCGAACAGGTTGATCACCGTGAGGCGCACCTTGAATTTGCCGATGACCGGCGTATCGAAGGTGCGGCCCACGCCAACATTGACCTGGAAGTAGGCCGGCAGGTGCTGGATATTGGCGAAGCCATTGCGCAGGCCGCTGCCGAACAGCGCATCGGCGCTGAGCAGCGTGCCGCGCCACAGGTAGGAGGTGCCCACCGAGGCGGCCACGGTCTGGTCGTGGTCGAGATGGACCCAGTTGCTGGCGATATAGGCCAGCTCGTCCGCGCCGAAGTGGAACTGGCCGGTTTCGACGCCCTTGGCCAGGGCCCGCGAAATGCCCACGTTGGCATAGGCGGCGAAGCTGCCCTGCCGGTAGTTGGCCGAGCCTTCCAGGCCATAGATCCTGCCCTGGTCGTAGTTGAACGAGGAAAAGATCAGCGCATTGCCGAACTGGCCTTCGTCCTGCAGGTGGCGCACCTTGCGATAGTAGGCGTCGAGGCCCAGGGTCAGGTTGCGCGTGGCCTGGTGAGAGACGCCGAGATCGAAATAGTCCGAGCGCTCCGAGCGCACCGCGGTGTTGGCGTTCGAAGGCAGGGCGTTGGTGGTGCCGGCGAAGCTGGTCACCGATGTGGTGTCGATCTTCTCGGTGGCCGGCGGCGTGAAATACCGCGCATAGCCCGCGTGAAGGCGCGTGACGTTGCTCAGCTCGTAGGTCAGACCCAGGCGCGGGCTCAACTGCTGCTCGCTGACCACCGTATTGACGTGGTCGTAGCGCGCGCCGTAGTTGACCGTCAGCTTGTCGGTGGCCTTCCACTCGTCTTGCAGGTAAAAGCCCAGCGTGGTGCCCGTATTGCTGGTGTTGTCCACGATGGAGAACGGCACGCCGCTGGTCTGGTTGCCGTTGGCATCGGCGGGCAGCACGCTGGAGGTGTTGTCGACGCCGTAGCGCTCGCGCTGCATAAACAGGCCGGAGCGCAGCGTATGGCTGGCGTTGAGTATATAGCTGCCATCGGCCTGCACGCCGTAGGCTTCGTTCCGGCGCGTGATCCTCGCCGCCACGCCGTTGTAGGCCAGGTCGCCGATGGGATCGGGCATGTAGTCGACGCGGCTGGTGCGGTGGAACAGCGACACCTGGTAGTCGAACGCGGCCGATACCTTGTTCTGGAACGAGAGGATCTGGAAGTCGGTCTTCTCGCGCTGGCTCGCGTTGAGCGCATCCGACGCGGGCGTGGCCACGCCGTCGATGGTGAACGAGGGCGTGAGCCCTGGCCGGTTCGGAATCTGGAAGCGGTTGTCGGCGCTGCCGAACATGAAGCTGAGCCGGCTATCCGCATTGATCAGGTACGACAGCATGCCGAAGGCCTTGCCCTGGTCGGTATGGTCGTGGATGGCATTGCGCCCGGATGCCGGGTTTTCGATGCCGAGGTTGTTCTCGGTGAAGGAGCCGCTCAGGAAATAGCTCCACGGCCCCTTCGCCCCCTGCACATAGCCATTCGCCTCGTGGTCGGCATGGCTGCCGAACACCGTCCCGATCTCGCCGCCGAAGGCCTTCGGTTCGCCCTCCTCGTCCGTGGCCGCGCCCTTGGTGCGTATGTCGATGATGCCCGCCGTGCGGAAGCCGTACTGCGCCGGCAGCGCGCCGGTGATCAGCTTGATTTCGTCGGCGAAGCGCGTATCGAGCATCTGGCCGAAGCCGCTGATGGGCTCGGGAATGATGACGCCGTTGATGCGGTACTGCAGGTTGGCATGATCGCCGCGCACGTGCAGCTGGCCGAAGGAGTCCTGCACCACGCCCGGCGCCTGCAGCAGGACCTGGTTGAGCGGCGTGTTCTCCCCCTGGGGCAGCGCCTTGATGTCGTCGCTGTCGAAACGGTAGACCGAACTGCCGGTATCGGGCGACAGGGCATTGCGCACCGTGTCGAGACGCTTGGCGGTCACCACGACGGCGTTCAGCGCCTTGGTGTCGCCTGACGGCGCCGGTTGTGCCGGTTGCGCAGATTGCGCAGATTGCGCCGGCGCGGCGGTATCCGCCGGCGGGGAGGAAGAGGTGCCCGGCGCGGACGATTGCGCGTGGACGGAAACGGCGAGCGCCGACGCGGCGCCGGCCGCAATGGCTCGAAGCTTGAAACTGGACATGGCAATGCCTCTGACTGTTCTTGTGGTGTCGCGCGGGACGTATCGGACGTATCGGAACGTATCGGAACGTATCGGAACACGGTGGCCCGCGCCAATGCACGCGCAAGGCGCCGTCAGGAGGAGACGAAGCGGTCCCGGCGGATCGCGCGGCAGCCGCCGGTGGAAGTCACCGGCAAGGCCGCATCACGACGCCAGGCGCATCCGGACGGCGCCTTCAAGCGGGTAAGCCACTGGCCAGAGGGGGGCCACGGCTGCGGGGCGGCGGCGAGAAGACCGGACAGACATGCCGCTCGGCGAGCAGCGGGTAATGCCAGCGCCGTCCGCTGGCGAGCACCAGCCAGCAGCAGGCCAGCGCCGGTATCGCCACCGCGGCGGCGGCGAAGGCCAGGCATTGCAGGCAGGCATCGTGGCCCGGCCCGCACTGCTCCGTATCCGCTGGCGCCGCGCAAGGGTTCTCCGCCGGCTGCGCATGGAGGTGCGACAGCGAATGAATAGCTCCCGCCGCCTGACCGAAGAGCAGGAAAGCACTAAGCAGAAGGGCTAGGGAGCGGCGCCACATGAGATGGCTGCGAGGACAAGGACCGGGGGCCGTCGACGGCCCGGTTATCTACAGTTGCAACAGTGTTGCGAGTGTGCCATCAGGGTGTGCCGGAAGTAAAGCCGAGACTGCACGTGCGGCGCATTTGCGCGCGCGCCAGCGCACAGAACGGGGCAGGCGCGGCGTGCCAGTGATGCGCACGGCACCCTGCCCCCGGCTCAGGCGCTGGCGATTGCCGCGGCGTCGCCGGTGGCCGACTGCGCCAGGGTCCTGAGCCGGGCCATCGAGTTCCGGATATGCAGGCGGGCAAGATGCTCCGCCTGGTCGGCATCCGCGCGCTCGATGGCCGCCACGATCTGCTCGTGCTCCCCGATGGCGGCAAGGGCGCGGTCCTTGGCGAACAGGATCCGCGGCGCAAACACCTGGGACGTCATGTGCACGATAGGCACCTGCCGCGCCAGGTACTCGTTGGCCGCCAGGCCGATGATGGCGGTATGGAACTCCACATTGGCCGCCGTATAGACCTCGGGCAGCCAGGGCTCGAGGCTGCCCCGCTGGGTGTCGATCACCGCGCGCAGCGGCGCGCCGGCCAGTTCGCTGGCGCGCGACGCGGCCAGGCGGGCGGCCAGGCCGTCGATCACCTCGCGCAGCTCGTAGGCGTCCATCAGTTGCCTGAAGTCCGCGCTGACCACGGTGACGCCGCGCGCGGTCTCCGCGCTCACCAGGCCTTCCCGCTCGAGAATGCGCAAGGCCTCCCGCAGCGGCGTGCGGCTGATCTTCAGGTCCTCGGATATCTCGACCTGCCGCAGCGGCTTGCCCGGCGGATAGACGCCGCGGTAGATGCGCTGGCGCAGCACCTGCGCGACTTCCTCGACCAGCCGCACCCGTCCCTGCCATTCGAATGTTTCTGTCATTTGCCTTTCGCCCCTCCCCTATGAGCGCAGGGTAATCCCGGTAGGTTGGCGCAGTTTACAAGGGCTGCCCTCGGGTCTACTATAGCCGCAAACACTGGATTCTGGATCCAGAAACCAAATCTGCACCGGACGACGCCGAGTGACTTGCAAGGCGCCGCACCCAGCCCCCGATACGTTTTTCCGGAGACGCCCGCCCATGAGCGATGCGTTGTGCTTTCTGTCCGCCGCCGAGCTTCACGCCCGTATCGCGCGCAAGGAAATCTCGCCCGTGGAGATCACGCAAGCCGTGCTCGACCGGGCCGCGCGGCTGCAGCCAGCGCTGAACTGCTTCATCACGCTGTGCGCGGATAAAGCCATGGCCGCGGCGCGCGAGGCGGAACAGGCGGTGATGGCGGGCAAGCCGCTCGGCCTGCTGCACGGCATCCCATTCACCGCCAAGGACCTGGTCAACACCAAGGGCGTGCGCACCACCTTCGGCGTGGCGCCGTACCGGGACAATGTGCCGGACCACGATGCGGTGTCCGTCGCGCGCCTGCGCGAGCACGGCGCCATCCTGATCGGCAAGACCACCACGCCGGAGTTCGGCTCCAAGTGCCTGACCGATTCCCCCCTGTTTGGCCGCACGCGCAATGCGTGGAGCGGCGAGCGCACCAGCGGCGGGTCGAGCGGCGGCGCGGCGGTTGCCGTGGCCAGCGGCATCGCGCCGCTGGCGGTCGCCACCGACGGCGGCGGGTCCACGCGGATCCCGGCGGCATGCAATGGCGTGGTCGGCATCAAGCAGAGCAACGGCGTCATCCCCCACAGCCAGGCGCAGGACCTGTTCGGCAACCAGACCTATGTCACGCCCACCACGCGCACGGTCGCGGATACCGGCCTGATGATGCAGGTCATGGCCGGCGAGCATGCCTGCGACCCGTGGTCGATCGGCCTGCCGAAGCAGGACTACGCCGGCGCGGCGCGCCCGCAAGGCGACCTGCGCGGCAAGCGCATCCTCTATTGCCTGGCCCCGCCGGGGCGCCCGGTCTCGGCCGGGGTGGCACGGGCCTTCCAGGCCAGCCTGTCGAAGCTGGCCGGGCTGGGCGCGGAGCTGGAAGAATTCTCCGGCGACGGCTTCGACGTGGAGCCCATCTGGCGCGCCATCAACCATACGGTGTGGCGCGCGCGCTTTGCCGCCGTCGCGGCGGAACACGGCGACCAGCTCAGCGCCACCTTCCTGAAGCAGGTGGCGTCCGCCGCCCAGGTCAGCGGCGTGGAATACCAGCAGGCGATGTTCGATCGCTCGAAGCTGTTCCTGCGCGTGCAGGCCCTGCTGCAGCGCGGCGACCTTCTTGCCATGCCGACGCTGACACGCACGGCGCTGCCGATCGGGCAGGACCTGTTCGGCACCATCGACATCGACGGCCAGTCCTTCGAAAACGTGCGCGCGCACTGGTTCCCGTGGACCATGCCGTTCAATATGACCGGCCATCCCGCCATCAGCCTGCCCTGCGGCTTTGACGGCGACGGGCTGCCGATCGGCTTCCAGCTGGTGGGGCAGTTCCGCGGCGACGCCGAACTGCTCCGCGTGTCGGCGCTGTTCGAGGCCGCGCACGGGCTGCTTGACCAGTGGCCGCAGCTTTGATGGCGCAACCCTGTTTCGACACCGGGCTTCGCCGTGATCCGGCCTCCCCTCTTTCATCGACCGTAACCGCATCCGCCATGACCCACGCATCCCGCCGCAAACTCGTGCTCAACACCCTGGCGCTCTCGGCCTGCGCCGTGGCGGTCCTCGCCCTGCCCCGGCCGGCAGCGGCGGCGGACCCGGATGCCCCGATGCATATCATCGTGGGCTACGCGCCCGGCGGCGCGGCGGACAGCCTCGCGCGGATCTACGCCGAGCAGTTGCGCCAGGACGGGCACGGCACCGTCATCGTGGAAAACCGGCCAGGTGCGTCGGCGCGGCTGGCGCTGGACTACGTCAAGCGCGCCAAACCGGACGGCAAGACCGTCTTTATCGGGCCCTCGCCGCTGTTCACCATCTTTCCGCTGACCTACAAGAAGCTGGGCTATGACGCGGACAAGGACCTGGTGCCCGCCGCGGTGCTGACCGATGTGCCCACCGCGGTCGCGGCCGGCGTGCAGCAGCCGTACAAGAATATGAAAGAGTACGTCGAATGGGCCAGGCGCAATCCCAACAGCGCCAGCCTGGGCCTGGCGACCATCGGCAGCGCCGGGCATCTCGGCACGGTGGCGCTGGGCAAGGCCGTCGGCGTTCCCATCACGCCCGCCGCCTATCGGGGCGCGTCGCCGATGCTGGTCGACGTCATCAGCGGCACGGTATCGATCGGCTGGGATGCGGTGGCCAGCATGATGTCGCTGTACAAGGGCGGCAAGCTGCAGTTCCTCGGCGTCAGCGGCACGCGGCGCGCCAAGGCACTGCCGGAAGTGCCGACCATGAAGGAGCAGGGCTTCAGCCAGTACGAGTTCGCGACGAGCTGGTACGGCGCCTTCCTGCCCGCCGGCACGCCGCCGGATGTGGTCGCCAAGGTGGAGAAGATGTTCATCGCAGCCTCGGGCAATGCCTCGACCGCCGCCAAGCTGGAGGTCCTTGGGCTTGAAGTGGCCGCCAGGCCGGGACAGGAGGCACGGCACCGCATCCAGGTGGAGCGCGCCGCCTGGAAGCCCATCGTGGAGGCGACCGGCTTCGTCGCCGAGGACTGACCGGGACGCTGCGCGCTAACGCGCCGGGCCACGCCTGAGCGTTTCGCGCGCGGCCATCAACGCAAACCCGAGCAGGTTGGGCCCCCGCCATTGCTCGGGGTTTTCCGCGCGGGGATCGTCGGCGGCCAGCCCGATGCCCCAGACGCGGTCCACCGGGCTGGCCTCCACCAGCACGCGCCGCCCGGTGCCGAGCAGGTAATCGGCAAGCGCCGGGTTCTGGCGGAATTTTTCGATATTGCCCTGTGTCACCAGGCCAAGGCACGCTGCATTCCAGCGCGCCGCGTCGAAGCCGCGCACCTCGCGGCCCACCTGCTTCGCGGCGGCGGGAGAAGGCGCCGCCAGGATCCGCGCCAGGGCCGGCTCATCGCCGAACAGCCGCGCCTTGCCAGCCATCATGAAATGCTCCGCGCTGGCGAACGCCTGCCCATCCACGCTGAACCGCGCAGGCCACCACTGCGACAGGCATTCCTTGCCCACCGCGGCGCCGGCCTTGCCCCTGTGCCCCCAGAAGAACAGGTAGGCGGGCCGCAGGCCTCGCCGGAAGGCGCTGATCAGGGAGGCGTGGTCATGGATATCGGGTTGGGTCATGGCAAGCTGGTGCAGGTCAATGCAGGTCAATGCGGGTCAATGCGGGTCAATGCGGGTCAATGCGCTCCGGCATGGCCGGAACTGGCGTGAGCCGAATAGTATCGCCCCCGTCGCAGGCACGCGTCAAAGCGTACCGCCCAACCAGCCGCCGGCCAGCCCCAAGCGATAGTCCGCCATCGAGCTCGTCATCGCCCTCCTTCCCCCATGGCAGCGTGCGGTTTCGATGCTAGAGTCTTGCCAGCACTTCCCGGCCCCGGAGCGGAAAATGGATAGGAGCAAGCCTGAAATCGTCGTGACCGACCGGATCGACGAAGAGATGGAGGCGGTGATTGCCAGCGGCCTCGATCGCTTCAATGAAATGCGCGCCGGATATGGAGACAGGCGGCCGCTGGCGGTGGTCGTCAAGGATCCGCTCAGCGGACGGACGCTCGGTGGCGCGGCAGGCCGCTCGTCGCTGGGCCTGCTTTTCCTCGAGCTGTTCTACCTGCCGGAATCGCTGCGCGGCTCCGGCCTTGGCACGCGGATACTGAAGGCGTTCGAAGACGAAGGGCGACGGCGCGGCTGCCGTTCCGCCGTGCTCTACACCATCAGCTTTCAGGCGCCGGCGTTCTACGCGCGCAATGGCTGGCGCAGCTTTGGCGAGATCCCCTGCGACCCGCCGGGTACCAGCCGGGTCTTCATGACAAAGATGCTTTAGCGCCCGCGCGGCCCCGCCGCCAGCCAATAGCGACGGGACGGTGCGAACCTGGGGCAAGATGCGCATATTGGTGCGCGCCTGCCATTTCGACAAGAATGGGGCCTCACCGGCAGGCATGAGTTCGACCATGTCGTAACCCGGGCAAACCCGCGCATCCACGGAATTGCGCCAGCCCCCCGACTCGTGCGAACATCGCCTGTTTTTTTGGGGGCATCGCCCATGAAACGCGCATCACTGGCCGCACCGCTACTCCTGCTCTCGCTGATCCTGAGCCAGCCGGCGGCCGCAAGCACGCTGAAGAAGCCTGAACTCGACGCGCTCGTCGCCTCCGGCGCGGCCAATCCGCCAGCCGGCTTCGGCGCCTTCCTGAACGCTGCGGTCAAGGCAAACCCGTCGCTCGCGGGCAGTGTCGACGCGTATCGCCGGCACGCCGCGCTGAGCGGCGACGATCTCACCAATATCGGCCGCCTGCTCGGCGTGTACAACCGTCTGCACAACCAGCAGGCGGCAATCTCCGCCATCGAACGGATGGTGGCCTTGCGCACCGTGCGCGACGACAGGATTCCCCAGCACGAGAACCCCGCCATCATCGCCTTCGGCAAGCTGGTGGAAGGCATGGCAAAGGACTTCGGCCTCACGTTCCGCAACGTGGATAACCGGGTGTTCGAGGTCACGCTGCCGGGCCGGGGCAAGGATGAGTTCGGCCTGCTGACCCACGCCGACGTGGTGCCCGCGACTGCGGAAGAATGGGTGCTGGACGACGGCACGCGGCTCGATCCGTTCAAGGTCACGCGCGTGGGCGATTATCTCTACGGCCGTGGCACCATCGACGACAAGGGCTCGATCGCCACCGTGCTGTATGCGATGAAAACCGTGAAGGACAGCGGCCTGCAGCTCGACCGCACCATCCGCCTGATGATCGAGACCACCGAGGAAACCGGCGGTGACGGCATGAAGTACTATCGCGAGCACACCACGCTGCCCGAGTACAACATCGTGCTGGACAGCAAATACCCCGCCGTGGTGGCCGAGAAAGGCTCGGGCAGCCTGAAGGTGTTCTTCCCGGTACAGGCCACCGATGGCAAGACCACCGCCATCGTCGCCCTGAGCGGCGCCGCAGCCGCCAATGCCGTGCCGCAGAGCGCGGCCGCGCAGCTCAAGGGCGGCGACCTGGGCGCCGTGCGCGCCCGGCTGGAGGCCGCACGCGCGGCCTTCATCGCCAGGTACGCGCCGCAAGGCAGGTTCGCCATCGATATCGGCCAGGGCGCCAGCGCCGACAGCCTGCAGGTGAAGGTCACCGGCACCTCCGCCCATGGCTCGCGCCCCGAGGAAGGCGTCAACCCGCTGCCGCGCCTGGCGCTGTTCCTGCAGGAGTCCGGCGTGGCGCTGGCGGACAACCACTACGCCCGGGCGGTGAAGTACCTGAACGACCTGTACGGCACCGGCTACCTGGGCGAGAAAATGGGCGTTGCCTACAAGGACGATTTCATGGGTCCGCTCACCATGTCTCCCAACCTGGTCCGCGAGAAGGACGGCCAGCTGGAAGTCACCGCCAATGTACGCATGCCGCGCGGCAGCACGCCGCAGGCGCTCACCAGGGCAGTGGCCGACAAGATCGGCGCCTGGGCCAGCGCCAACCACGAGACGGTGACCATCAGCCATGAACAGGGCGACTGGATGGCGCGCGACCCCAAGGGCGCCTGGCTGTCCACGCTGCTCAATATCTTCGGCGACACCACCGGGCTGGAATCCAGGCCGGTGCCCACCGCGGGCAGCACCACGGCCAAGCTGATGCCGAACGCCATCAACTTCGGCCCGGCCATGCCCGGCAAGAAGTACACCGCGCACAACGCCAAGGAGTACAAGGAAGTCGCCGACCTCGACCTGGACATGCAGATGTTCACCGAGATGCTGATCCGCATCGGCGACCTGAAGTCGATGCAATAAGGCAATAAGGCCATAAGGCAACAGGGCTGCGGCTGGCAGCGCCTGGTCCGGTGCTACTGCAACTCGATCTTCGCGATCGCCGCCAGCCGCTTCCAGCGCGCTATCTCCTCCTTCTGATAGTCGCGAAGCTCCGCTGGCGTGGACAGGATCAGCGAGGTGGACTGGCGCTGGTAGTACTCCTTGACATCGTCGGCAGCCCCGGCCCGGGCGAACAGTTCGCCAAGGCGTTGTGCGATGGCCGCAGGTGTCTTGGCGGAGACCGCCGCCGCCACCCAGTTATAGGCCAGGAAGTCCGGCACGCCGGCCTCGGCCGCGCTCGGCACGCCCGGCAGCAGCGGCGAGCGCTGGGGCGCCGTGTAGGCCAGTGCGCGCACCCTTCCGCCCTTGACCAGTTCGATCGCACCGCTGGCGTCCACCACGGCGAAGTCCACGCTGGCGGCCATGACGCCGTTGATCGCGTCGCCCGCGCCCTTGTACGGCACGCCCGTGGTCTTCATGCGGCTTTGTTCGTTCAGCCATTCGCTGTAAAGCGTGTATGACACCGAGCCGGTGCCGTAGTTGAGCGCGCCGGGCCGCTTGCGCGCATCCTCCACCAGCGCCGTGAGCGTGTGGTAGGGCGAGTTGGCCGGCACGATGATCAGGCATGGCCCGCGCGACAGCAGCGTGATGGGAGTGAAGTCGGTCAGCGGGTCGTAGGGCAGCTTGCGGAAGGTGGCTGCATTGGTGGAAAGCGTGGAGTTGCTGCCGATAAACACCGTGTATCCGTCGGCTGGCGCGCTGAGCAGGGTCTGCACGCCGATGAAGCCGTTGCCACCCGGCTTGTTCTCCACCACTACGCCCTGCCCTGTCAGCTCGCCTATCTTCTTGGCGAACATGCGGGCCGTCATGTCGGTACCGCTGCCGGACGGGAACGGCACGATAAAGCGGATCGGCCGGCTGGGAAAGGCTTGCGGCTGCGCCCACGCGGCGAACGGAACGCTGGCCAGGCTAGCCGCGGCTGCGCCGGTAAGGATGGCGAAGCGGCGCCGGGAACGGTTCACGGGTCGGGTCATGTTGTCTCCTTGGTCTTCCGCCTGGCAGTGGGTTCCGCCAGTCCGGGTGCGTCAGTGATTCAGTGATTCAGGGATTCAGGGATTCAGGGATTTCGTCATCCGCTTTTGCAGCGGGCTAGCGCTTGAGACCGAGCAGATCCCGCGCGATGACCCATCGGTGCACTTCGGACGGGCCTTCGTAGATGCGCATCAGCCGCGTCTCGTTGGCCATCTGCTGCAGGGGCATTTCCTTTGTCATGCCCATCGCGCCAAAGGCCTGCATGGCGTGGTCGATCACGTCCCAGGCCATTTCCGTGGCGAACACCTTGATCATCGAGACTTGGGTGCGCGCCTCCTCGCCGGCGTCGATGCGCGCGGCGGCCTCGTAAGTCATCAGCCGGCATGCATGGATGCGGGTGGCGGCATCCGCCACCCACCACTGGATGGCCTGCCGGTCCGCCAGCGCGGCGCCGAAGGTGCGGCGCTGCGGCGCGTACTCACACAGCATGTCGAGCGCGCGCTGGGCGCGGCCAATGCACCAGGCCGCCATCTGCACGCGCCGGCTGGACAGCCGTGCCTGCATCGGCGCGAAGCCCTGCCCTTGCGCCCCGAGCATCTGCGTGTGCGCAATGCGGCAGTCTTCCAGCACCACCTCGTAGGTGGAGGCGCCGCCGATCATGGGGATGCGCCGTTCCACCTTGAAACCGGGCGTGCCGCGGTCGACCAGGAACGCGGAGATGCCGCCGCGCGCGCCGCGCGTCTTGTCGGTCACGGCCATCACGATGGTCCAGTCGGCGCGGGCAGCGCGGCTGATCCAGATCTTGCGGCCGTTGAGCACCCAGTCGTCGCCGTCGCGTTCGGCGCGGGTGGTCATCATGGCGGGATCGCCGCCGGCGCCGGGCTCGGAAATGGCGATCGCGGAAATGGTCTCGCCACGCGCATACGGCTCCAGGTAGCGCGCACGCTGGGCCGCGTCGGCGGTCTTGAGCAGCATGCGCAGGTTAGGCGAATCGGGCGGCAGATCGTAGGGCGTGATGGTCTTGCCCAATTCCTCGTTGACGCCGACCATGGCCACCACCGGCAGGTCGGCGCCGCCCATCTCGGCCGGCGCGTCCAGGCCCCACAGGCCCAGCTCGCGCGATAGGGTGTCCAGCTTGTCCTGCTCCGGCGGCAGCAGCGTGAGCTGGCCGCCCTCCGCCTCGCGGGCCAGTACGCCCGCTTCGAGCGGGATCAACTGCTCGCGCACAAAGCGCCCCACCAGGTCCTTGAGCATCTGGTGCTCTTGTTCCAGTACGAAGTTCATGCAATGTCTCCTTTATTGTCTGCGTGCCGCGTCAGCCGGCGTCACGGCTGCCCGCTACCTGGGCGATTTCTTCAGGGGCCAGCCCGGCTTCGCGCAATACTTCGGCGGTGTGCTCGCCCAGCGTGGGCGCGTGGCGGCGCAGCGACAGCGGTGTGGCGGAGAAGCGCGCCGTGGGCCGCATCTCGCGCAACGGGCCCTCGGTGGGATGCTCGGTCTGCTGGAACAGCCCGACCGCTTCCAGGTGCGGGTGCGCCGGCAATTCGTCGGGCGTGTAGATTGGCGTGGCGGGAATATCCAGCGTCTCGAACAGCGCCATCCACGCCGCCGTGGTGCGGCTCGGCGTGATCTGCGCGAGATGCTGATACAAGGCGCGGATGTGGGCATTGCGCTGCGCGCGGCTGGCGATGTTGTACTTGTCGGCGAGGTCGTCGCGGCCCACGGCGTGGAAAAAAGCTTTCCAGTGGCGGTCGGTGTATGGAAGCGCGCAGATCCATCCGTCCGCGGTCTGCGCCGGCCGCCGCCCGCCCTGCAGCAGGCGCGCATAGCCGGCTGCGCCGGTGGCGGGCTCGAAGGTCAGCCCGGCCAGGTGCTCGGCCATGACGAAGCTGGCCATGGTTTCCAGCATCGGCACCTCCACCGCTTGCCCGCTACCGTGGCGCTCGCGATGCAGCAGCGCGGCCATCACCGCGTTGGCCAGCGCCATCCCGGTGGTCTTGTCGGCGATCAGGCTGGGTACGTATTCGGGCCGGCCGCCGGCGGCGGAGCCCAGCGACACCAGCCCGCAAGCGGCCTGGATGATATCGTCGAAGGCCGGCTTGTCGCGGTGCGGGCCGTCCTGGCCGAAGCCGGTGGCCACGCAGTAGACGATGCGCGGGTTCAGCGATGCCACCGCGGCATAGCCGAAACCCAGCCGCTCGATGGCGGCCACGCGCATATTGTGGATCAGCACATCGGCGCCGGCGATCAGGCGGCGCAGCGCCGCCCCACCCGCGGGCGTCTTCAGATCCAGCACCACGGAGCGCTTGTTGCGGTTGAGCGCCAGGTAGATCGAACTCATGCCGGCGTTGCGCGACACGCCGTTGGCGCGCATGAGATCGCCTTCCGGCCCTTCGATCTTGATGACGTCCGCGCCCAGGTCAGCCAGCGATTGCGTGGCCAGGGGGCCCAGCACCACCGAAGTCAGGTCGAGCACGCGAATGCCCTCGAGCGGGCCGGCGCAGATGGGTGTCTGTTGTTGCATGCAGCCCCCTCAGCGGCGCTGGAAGACCGGCGCGCGGCGCTCGGCCATGGCCGCGACGCCCTCGCGGAAATCCGCAGTGGCGAACTGCACGCGCTGGATGGCCAGTTCACGCTGGTTGGCCGCCACGATGCGGTCGGCCAGACCCAGGCGCAGCGTCTCGCGCGTGCTTTCGACAGCCAGCGGCGCGGAGGCCGCGATATCGTGCGCGAGCGCGAGCGCGCGGGCACGCACCTCGGCCTTCGCCACCAGTTCGTCGGCAAGGCCGATGCGCACGGCTTCTTCGCCATCGATGCGCCGGCCCGTGTACAGCAGCAACGCGGCCTGCTGCTCTCCCACCAGGCGCGGTAGCGTCACGCTCATGCCAAAGCCGGGGTGGAAGCCGAGCCGGTTGAAGCTGGCGCTGAAGCGCGCTTCGCGGCATGTGACGCGAAAATCCGCCACCAGCGCCAGGCCCAGCCCCGCGCCGATCGCGGCACCTGCAACAGCCGCCACGATGGGCTTGCGGTTGCGGTACAGCTTCATGGCCTGCGCGTAGAAGGCCGATGGATCGCGCGAGACGCTGCCCTGGCCGGCGCCGCTGAAATCGGCCCCGGCGCAGAAGGCGCCCACACCCGACGACAGCACCACGGCGCGGCAGCTATCGTCGGCGTCGAGTTGCAGCAGCGCGTCGGCCAACCGGCGCATGACGTCGGCGTCGACAAAGTTATGGGGCGGGCGGGAGATCTCGATCTGCGCGACATGCTGGTCGCGTGTCAGGACGATTTCAGGGGGGGATGCGGAGGTCATGGCGACCGGCTCCGGGAGGTGGAAAGGCACCCAGTATTCGCCGACGTGCGTTGCCGCGCTACACTACAATTTCGAATACCGAAATTATGCTGCGCTGCCCGGCCAGACCGGCGAGACTGCCGCCAACCGCTTGCCTGATTCCCAACCCCGCTCTGGCGCCGATCCCCGCCTGGCCTTCCAACCGGATTCCAGCACCAACATGCCTTCGACCCGCGAGCTCACCCACAGTACCGGCCGCTTTACGCGCCAGACCGAAGGCAGTCAGTCGCTCGAACGCGGCCTGCTGCTGCTGCGCGCGTTTCGCGTCGGCTCTTCCAGCCTGACCAATGCCGAGCTGGCCGCTCGCACCGGCCTGCCGCGTCCCACGGTCAGCCGCCTGACGCGCTCGCTGGTGGACAGCGGCTTCCTGCGCTATGACACCACCGAGCGCGCCTACCGGCTGGCGGCCGTGGTGGTGAGCCTGGCGGACGCCTTCCACCAATCCACCGCCGTGCCCAATATCGCGCTACCGTTGATGCGCGAGATCGCCGAGGCGGAGAAGGTCAATGTCGGGCTGGCCGTGCCCGACCAGACGGCCATGGTCTACCTGGCCGCGGTGCGCCACAGCGGCGACAGCGTGTCGCGCACCCGGCGCGTGGCGCCTGGGACGCGGATTCCGATGGAACTGACCTCGATCGGCATGGCGTGGCTGGCCGCGGTGCCAGCGGGCTTGCGCGACCATTTCCTCGCGCGGATCGAGGCAAGGGCCGGCGACGAGTGGCCGGCCGTGCACAAGGAACTGTCGAGTGGCATAGCCCAGGCCCAGGCGCAAGGTTATTGCACCGCCAACTACCAGCCGGGCCACCTCACCGCCGTCGGCGCGGCGTTCCGCGGGCCGGACCACCAGTGGTATGGACTCAATATCAGCTTCCCGCACAAGCCCAGCGAAAAACCACGTGACGTGGCGCGCTATGCGCCGCTGCTGCTCGGTCTGATCGAGAGGATCAGCGTGTCATGCGGGGTGGACGACGGCGTGGAATAAGCATGACGGCGGGCGGCCTGCGCGGGGAACGCTTACAAATCGACGTGATGGACCCAGCCGGCAGGGCCAGCGGCCTGGTTGCGCTGAATCTCCACCAGCCGCTCCCTCAGCACCTTGACGGTGTGGCCGGCGGCCCCGTCCCCGATCGCAAAGCGCGTGCGCGCGGACCGTACTTCGCCGATGGCCACCAGCGTCGCCGCCGTTCCGCAGACAAAGGCCTCGGCCAGGCGTCCGCTGTGGGCATCCGCCTCCCACTCGGGGTACGAGTACCGGCGCTCTTCCACCGTCATGCCCATCTCCCTGGCCAGTTCGATCACGGAAGCCCGGGTGATGCCCGGAAGAATCGAGCCGCTAAGGGGAGGCGTGACCAGCGTGCCATCGTCCATCACGAAAAAGATATTCATGCCACCGAGTTCCTCCACCCAGCGGTGCTCCGCGGCATCCAGGAAGACCACCTGGTCGCATCCGTTCGCGGTAGCCTCGCTCTGCGCGACCAGGCTGCCGGCATAGTTGCCGCCGCACTTTGCCTCGCCGGTGCCACCGGGCGCCGCGCGCGTGTAGTTCTCGGATACCCAGACGGAGACGGCTTTGTCGCCGCCCTTGAAATACGGGCCCACCGGGCAGGCGATCACACAGAAAATGAACTCGGAGGCGGGCTTGATGCCGAGGAACACCTCGTTTGCAAACATGAAGGGACGCAGGTAGAGACTGCCCGAGCCGTGCGGCACCCACGCCTGGTCGACGCGCACCAACTGCTCGATCGCTTCCAGGAAGAGCGATTCCGGCAACGCGGGCATGGCCATACGCTTGGCCGACGCCTGGAAGCGGCGCGCATTCTCGAGCGGGCGGAACAGCGTCACGGCGCCATCCGCGCCGCGAAAGGCCTTCATGCCCTCGAAGATTTCCTGGCCATAGTGGAGCACCGAGCACGCCGGATCGATCGAGAACGGCTTGCGTGCGGTCACCTTGGCGTCCTGCCAACCCTGTCCTTCGCGCCAGGTGATCGTCACCATATGGTCGGTGAAGACGCGGCCGAATGCGGGGTCGCGCATCAGTGCATCCCGGGTGGCCGCGTCGAGCGCGTTCGGATTGGGTTCGAGGCTGAAAGTGGTTTGTTGCGTCATGGGCGCGAGTCTTCCTTCGCTGGCGTTGGGGGATTGGCAGCAGGGTAAACACCGCTGCATGCCGCTGGCGTGGCACGTGGCTTTGCGTGACATCCGGGGTACCGATGATCGCATGCTGGGGCGCAGCTTGTCTTCAATGTCATTGGGCCAACCTGGCTCGGGTGGATTGCCCTGCCTTCGCCGTGAGACGGAGCGTCGTATTTTCTGAGACGCAGCGTCAAGTGACGAAACGATAACCCTGCAAGAATTCCGGGCAGGCTGCGGGCAGGCTGCGGGCATGCGCTCACGCGTCAGGAAGCGCGCATTCCCGGGCCCGCGCGGACAGTACGTCCGGATGGCAGGCATGGGACGCTTGCCGGCGCCGGCCGCGCAAGACCGGATCACCCCGAGGGGTCCCGATAACAACAGCGCTGCAAAACTCGTGTCCGGCGAAAGCCACGCGCCGGCGCAAGCCATAACTCGAATAACTCGATTTCGAAACCGGGGAAGTCATGCTAAAAACAGGAACAAGATCCATCTCGCTGGCGCTGCTGGCCACGGCCGCGCTCGCCGCGTGCGGAGGCGACAGCCCGGAGAACGCGGGCACGAGCGCCCAGACGCCCGCCACGCCATCTCCCGCGCCCACGGCATCCACCTGCGCCGAAACCGGCGTCGATGCGAAGTTTGCCTGCCAGACCGGCGCCACCGAGCCGCTCTACGTCTACCAGTGGGCGCTCAAGCAAGCCACCAGCTTCTTCAAGTCATTCTCCGGCGTGGCGGATGGCACCACCGATCTCAACGTCGAGCCCGTCCACGCCGCGGGCATCAAGGGCCAGGGCGTCAACGTCCTGGTGCTCGACGACGGCGTCGATATCGACAATGAAGACCTGGCCGCCAATGTGAACCGGTCGATGACTTACAACTTCGACGACGGCACCAACAATCCCACGCCCGCCGATGTTCCGGCCAATATCGACGAGGCGCATGGCACGCATGTCGCCGGCATCATCGGCGCGGCGCAGAACGGCAGGGGCGTGATCGGCATCGCCCCCCGCAGCACCCTGGGTGGCGCGCGTTACATCGGCGCGGCCAATGCGGATACGGTGAAGGCCTACGGTGGCGCCGACTGGTCGAAGCACGCCCATGTCATCAATGCATCCTACGGTGAGAATCCCCCCGAGCCCAACGAATACGATACGGAAACCGGGCAGCAGTCCGTGATCCGGGCCTTCCCCAACCTGAGAAACGGCAAGGGCCTGGTGATGGTGAAGGCATCCGGCAACGAGTACGAATACGTCTATGACAAAGCAAGCAGGTTCTGTCCTGCCATCGGCGGCATCACGGGAATCGTCAGTTGCGAGAATCCCGCCAACGACACGGAAGCACTCGAACCCGGGGTCATCGTGGCGGGCGCGGCCAATGCAAAGGGCATCAAGGCAAGCTACTCCAACGCCGGGGCGGTGAACTGGATCACGGGACTCGGCGGTGAACGCGGCGACCAGGGGCAATACGGAGAAACCGGATCCGGGCCAAAGATCTTCTCGACCGACCTGACTGGTTGCGCCAGGGGCTATAGCCGCGATTTCCTCGAGCTGACCAATGCATTCTCCATTGGCGGCACCGCGACCAACAAGAAAGAGAACGCGAACTGCGACTACGCCAGCATGAACGGCACCTCGGCGGCGACTCCCACCATTACCGGGGTCGTTTCCCTGATGCTGGCAGCCAACCCGAACCTGACGTGGCGGGATGTCCGCGACATCCTGCGGCTGACCGCGCGCAGGATCGATCCGGATTACGGGTCACGCGACAGCCGCAATCTCCGGGTCGACCTGAGGACGGGAACACTGACCGCCAGCCAGGATGCCGGCCTCGCGGATGGCAGCCCGACCGCGCGGCTGGACTTTGGCTGGCAAAGGAATGCGGCGGGCAATGACTACTCCAACTGGTACGGCTTCGGCCTCGCCGACGCCGCGGCCGCGGTCCGGATGGCTAAGACGTACAGCAGCTACAAGGCGGCAGCCCTGTCCATTCCCGCCTTTACCAAGGCCTTTGCCGACAACGCGCAACTCAGGTATGGATCGGTCCAGAAGCTGGGGCAGTTCACCGTCAGCGGCAACGACAAGGTCGATGCCCTCCAGCTCAGGCTGAGCGGCTCGATCTGCATCGGCAGCGTTGGATTCTTTGTCAGATCGCCCTCCGGCACGATATCCGCGCTTGCCGTCCCCTACAACAGCTATTACGGCACGGGGGTCCCGGAAGTGAAGAACTATGGTCTCGGCAGTTACGCGTTCCATGGCGAGAACGCCGCCGGGAACTGGGAAGTGTATGCCGTCAGCGCAATGCCGGCAGGCACGTGCAACAGTTTCATACCGGAATCCGATGGCGTCAGCGTCAAGCTCGGCAAGCCCCTGGCCGTCGAATACCGTGTGATAGCCGCGAAATAAGGCGTCGAGGAAAATGATGATGAATATGAAACTGTCCTTCCAGGCCCTCCTGTGCGCAACTGCGATGTCCGCCAGCCTGGCTGGCCATGCGGGATCGTCCACCTATGTGGCCGGGCAACGGCTGTCGCCCGCCGAGCTGGCGAAGCTTTCGGGCACGGCTACCGTTCGCCTGGGCAGCCAGTCGTTCCGGACACTGCCGGGCCCGGCCACGACGAAAAGCCTGGACACCGCGGCGAACGCAGCGACGCTGGTCGTGAATGAACGCGGTGTGGTTGGCGAGAGCCGCAACGAAGTGCTGGTCTCGCAGGTGGCGACTCAGGATGTCCGGCAGAAACTCGGCAAGCTCAGCCACCCCGCGGTCTCGGCAGAGTACTTCGACCACATGAACCTCAGCAAGCTGAAGTTCGCCACGTTCCAGGATGCGGTCAACGCCAGGGATCAGCTCAAGACGCTGCTTGCGCCGGACGCCGGGGTCGATGTCCCGATCCGGTACGGCAAGCCCAGGGTGCGCTGACCGGGCCGGGGCAATGGCCTTGCCTGCCTGAATTTCGTCGTGGGCGCGGGGCGGCCCCGGATTTGAGGTGCTCGGCCACAAACCGGGACCACTGCGCCCACCACGAATCCGCAAAGCCGGCAAGCCAAGGTGGCGCTTTATTTTGGTTGTTTTTCTTTAAGAGCGGGTAAATATAGATTCATGAATTGGAGTTTTCCTAGTTATAGGTTTTTTATGAAATCTGATTTAGGATTGCAGGGCCTAAAGGCGGAGTGGCGTCAGGCTCTTGGGCACATGGAGGTGTCACTTTTCTTTACTCGTAAAGAAAAGTAACCAAAAGAAAGCGACCCCTTGCAGGGGGGCTGGCTTGTCGGGCTTGG
>NZ_JBYOJU010000070.1:0-38263 GCF_057798855.1 Cupriavidus sp. 96C5-1
GCTCAGACGAAGTCCTTGTACTTGTCGAGCATGCGGACCGGTTTGGCGAGGGCGTCGCGGCGGAAGGGGTCGCCGAGCTCGCGGGTGCACATGATCTCGATGATGGTGGTCTTGCCGTGGTTCATCTGCAGGTCGATGGCGCGCTTGAGCGCGGGGCCGACGTCCTCCAGCCTGTCGACCACGATGCCTTCGGCGCCCATGGCGCGGGCGATCTCGGCAAAGCTCTGGTTGTCGAGCTCGCCGGCGACGAAGCGGCGGTTGTAGAAGTCGACCTGGTTCTTCTTCTCGGCGCCCCACTGGCGGTTGTGGAAGACCACGGCGGTGACGGGGATGTTGTGGCGCACGCAGGTCATGGTCTCCATCAGGCTCATGCCCCAGGCGCCGTCGCCGGCGTAGGACACGGCGGGGCGGTGGGGTGCGGCGACCTTGGCGCCGATGATGGCGGGGAAGGCATAGCCGCAGTTGCCCCAGCTCATGGCGGCGAAGAAGCTGCGGGGCTGGTTGAAGCGCAGGTAGCTGTTGGCGACCGAGTTGATGTTGCCGATGTCGGTGGACACCATCACGTCGTCCGGCATGGCCTTCTCCAGTTCGCGCAGCACCTGGCGCGGGTGCAGGTAGTGGCCGCCACCCGGCGTGCGCTCGTGCTTCTGCTCCTCGATCATGTCGAGGCTGTAGGGGTCGCGCTCGTGGGTCCACTCGTCGAGTTCCTTCTCCCAGGCGGCCTTCTCGGCGGCGATCTGGCCGGCGCGGTCCTCGCGCGAGGCGTCGCAGGCCAGGGTGCGGCCGGCCAGGCGCTCGGTCAGCGCCATGGCGGCGGCCTTGGCGTCGCCGCAGATGCCGACCGAGATCTTCTTGACCAGGCCGAGCATCTTGTGGTCGGCATCGATCTGGATGATCCTGGCGTGCTTGGGCCAGTAGTCCATGCCGTGCTGGGGCAGGGTGCCGAAGGGTCCGAGGCGCGAGCCGAGGGCGATGACGACATCGGCGCGGGCGAGCAGCTTCATGGCGGCCTTGGAGCCCTGGTAGCCGAGGGGGCCGCACCACAGCGGGTGGCTGGCGGGGAAGGAGTCGTTGTGCAGGTAGCTGTTGACGACGGGGGCGCCGAGGCGTTCGGCGAGGGCCTGGCATTGCGCGATGGCATCGGCCATGACCACGCCACCGCCGGAGATGATGACGGGGAATTTAGCGTGGGCGAGCAGTTCGGCGGCTTCGTTCAGGCGCTGGTCGCCGCCGGGGCCGCGGTCCAGGCGCTGAGGCTGCGGGATGTCGGCCTTGATCTGTCCGTAGAAGTAGTCGCGCGGGATATTGAGCTGGGTGGGACCCATCTCGGCCATGGCGCGGTCGAAGCAGCGGCCGGTGAATTCGGCCATGCGGGCCGGGTGGGTGACATGGCCCTGGTACTTGGTGAATTCCTGGAACATGGGGAGCTGCCTGGCTTCCTGGAAGCCGCCGAGGCCGATGCCCATGGTGCCGGCCTCTGGGGTGACGATGACCACGGGGCTGTGGGCCCAGTAGGCGGCGGCGATGGCGGTGACGCAGTTGCTGATGCCGGGGCCGTTCTGTCCGATGACCACGCCGTGGCGGCCGGAGACGCGGGCGTAGCCGTCTGCCATGTGGCCGGCGCCCTGCTCGTGGACCACGGGGATGAGGCGGATGCCGGCGGGGGCGAAGATGTCCATGGCGTCCATGAAGGCGGAGCCCATGATGCCGAACATGTCGGTGACGCCGTTGGCGGCGAGGGTCTCGACGAAGGCTTCCGAGGGGGTCATGGCCTGCGGGCCGGCGGCGGTGGGGGCGCTGGCGCCGAGGGATTCGGGGAGGTGTTCGCTCATGGTGGTCAGTCTCCAGTCTTCGGTCTCAAAACGGAACCATACGTTCCGAAAAGTGTTTGTGAGTCGAATGTAGGATGAGCGCGAGCGACGGTCAACAGGAAATTTCGATAAACGGGACGATTTGTATCTTAAAGTGAACCAAATCGGGGCTTGGACCCACAGTTACCTCTGACTGGCTCTAACCGCAACGGGGCGGGCTTCCTACCATAGGGCTACACCGCGCCCCAATGCGGACCGAGGCGATTCTTCCCGAGAGCAGGACGCCACCAGAACGAGAGGACGCAAAGACGTCCCAACCAGACGGAGACATGGCATGCCTCATGCTTATTACCTCTTCCTCCTCGAGCAGGCACCGCCCTGGTGCCAGGCTACCCGTGCCGGTGCTTTGCGCAGCGGCATACAACCCAGTCAATGTTGAGGAGGTTCATCATGCGTTGGATCAAGCAGCTCGCAGCAAGCGTAGCCATGGCGGCCGTGGTCGCCCCGGGCGCGTATGCGCAGACCAGGGAAGTCGTCATCGCCTATCAGGACATGGTGGTGCCGTGGCGCTATGCGCAGGACATGAAGGAAGTCGAGAAGCAGACCGGCTACAAGGTCTCGTTCCGCCAGTTCGGCGGCGGAGGCGATGTGATCCGCGCGATGGCGTCGGGCCAGATCGCCATCGGCGAAGCCGGTACCTCGCCGATCGCTTCGGCCCTCTCGCAGGGGCTGGACGTGGAACTGTTCTGGATTCTTGACGATATCAACGCCGCCGAGGCCATGGTTGCGCGCAACGGCAGCAATATCAACAGCGTGGCCGATCTCAAGGGCAAGCGTGTTGGCGTGCCCTTTGTCTCCACCACCCACTACCACACCCTGGTAGCGCTGGAGCAGGCCAGGATCAATCCGCGCGACGTCAAGATCATGAATATGCGGCCGCCCGAAGTGGCTGCGGCCTGGGAGCGCGGCGATATCGACGCCACCTTCATCTGGGACCCGGTGCTGGCCAAGGTCAAGCAGTCGGGCAAGGTGCTGGTGACCTCCGGCAAGATTGCCGCCGAGACCGGCAAGGCCACCTTCGACGGCATGATCGCCAACAAGAAGTTTGCGCGCGAGAACCCCGAGTTCATGGTCAGGTTCGTCAAGATCCTGGCGGCGGCGGACGACAAGTACCGGCAGGACAAGGCCGGCTGGACAGCGGACTCTCCCATGGTGAAGGCCGTCGCCAAGGTCTCGGGCGCCAAGGCCGAATCCGTGCCTGCCAGCATGGCGCTGTACAGCTTCCCCACCCTGGATGAACAGGCCTCGCCGCGCTGGCTGGGCGGCGGCGCGGCCAAGGCGCTGCAATCGGCCGCGCAATTCCTGAAGGAGCAGGGCACGATCCAGACCGTGCTGCCGGACTATGGCCAGGGCGTGAACGCCGAGTGGGTCAGGCGTGCCCTGGCCACCAGGTCGCCGGCCTGACCTGCCTGGGCGCCATCGGGCGCGAAGAAAGCAGTGTGCTGCGGGGCGGGCGATGCTGCGTGCCGCAGCCTTCAATGACCTTTTTTCAGGAGTTTGCAGCAATGGCCAAACTCGAAATCGACAACCTCAGCGTCAACTACGGCGGCCGCGGCGGCGCCGAGACGCTGGCCCTGTCGCAAGTCAATCTCACCATGGAGCGCGGCGATTTCGTGGTCGCGCTGGGTGCCTCCGGGTGCGGCAAGACAACCCTGCTGTCGTGCATCGCCGGCTTCATGCAGCCCTCGGAAGGCGAGATCCGCCTCGATGGCAAAGCCGTGCATGGTCCTGGTGCCGAGCGCGGCGTCGTGTTCCAGAAACATGCGCTGATGCCCTGGCTCAACGTGGAGGACAACGTGGCCCTGGGCCTGCGCCTGCGCGGCGTGGCGCGCGCCGAGCGCCTGCGTCTCGCGCACGAGAAGCTGGCGCTGGTCGGACTGGAGAAGGTGGCGGCCAAACCGGTCTACCAGCTCTCCGGCGGCATGCAGCAGCGCGTGGGTATTGCCCGCACGCTGGCCAACGATCCAGCGGTGATGCTGATGGACGAACCTCTGGGCGCGCTGGATGCGCTCACGCGCGAATCGATCCAGGCGCTGATCCTGAAGCTGTGGGCGGCGGAACAGAAGATCGTGTTCTTCATCACGCACAGCGTGGAGGAGGCGCTGTTCCTGGCCACCCGCCTGATCGTGATGACGCCCTCGCCGGGACGCATCGCGCATACCTACGAAATGCCGTTCGCGCGGCGCTATATCGAATGCGGCGACGCCCGCGAAGTGAAGTCCGATCCGGAGTTCATCCGCTATCGCGAAGAAATCGTCAACCTGATCCATGCCACGCCCTGAGGAGCCCGACATGTCCGTTTCCGCTCAAAGACTCGAAACCGCGCCGGGCGCCGGTGCGGTGCCGGGCGCGCCTCCCGCGCGCCGGATGAAGGCCGTATCCGGCTACCGCCTGCCGGGCGAAGGCTCCAGCTCGCGCATTTCCACCATCACCGTGGTCTCGCTGCTGGCGCTGTGGTGGATCGCCAGCCACCTGCGCTGGCTGCCGCCGTTGTTCCTGCCCACGCCGGAAGCCATCGTCAGCGCGTTTATCGACGCCTGGAACGGCAATGTGCAGGGCGGGCTGCCGCTGACCGAGCACTTCCGCGCCAGCATGGTGCGCGTGTTCGGCGCCTTCGCTCTGGCCACGGTGACGGCGGTGCCGATCGGCGTCATGATGGGCGTGTCGCGCATCGCGCGCGGCGTGTTCGATCCGCCCATCGAGTTCTATCGTCCGCTGCCGCCGCTGGCCTACCTGCCGCTGATCGTGATCTGGTTCGGCATCGATGAAACGTCGAAGATCCTGCTGATCTTCCTGGCATGCTTCGCGCCGCTGGCGATGTCGGCGCAGGCCGGGGTGCGCTCGGTCACCATCGAGCAGATCAACGCGGCGTATTCGATGGGCGCCAACCCGTGGCAGGTGATCCGCCATGTGGTGATCCCGGCGGCGCTGCCGGACATCCTGACCGGCATGCGCATCGCCATCGGCTTCGGCTGGACCACGCTGGTTGCCGCCGAGATGGTGGCGGCCACGGCAGGCCTTGGACAGATGGTGCTCAACGCGTCGAACTTCCTGCGTACCGACGTGGTGATCATGGGCATCGGGCTGATCGGGCTGATCGCCTATACCTTCGACCTGCTGATGCGCAAGATGGAGAAGTGGCTGGTGCCCTGGAAGGGGAGGATGTAAGGCTTGGGGAGAACCGGGAAGCGGTGTCCGCCGCCCGGTTCCTGCTTATGCCTTAAAACGTAGCCGCCAGCTCCCTGGCCGTCTCCTGCAAACGCGGCACGAACTCCAGCGAGCGCGACAGCGGCGAGCGGGCCGTGGGCGCATGCACCGCCAGCGCCGCCACCACGTGCCCGCGCTCGTCGCGCACCGGCACCGCCACGCACGAGATGCCCGCGACGAACTCCTCGTTGTCCACGCCGAGCTGCTTGTGCGCGCTGCGGTCCAGCTCGGCTTCGAGCAGTTCCACGTCGGTGACGGTATTCGGGGTGAAGCGCTCCAGCGGCAATTGCCGCACCAGCGCCGCGCGCTGCTCGCGCGGCAGCAGCGACAGCAGCAGCTTGCCGCTGGCCGAGCAATGCAGGGGCACGCGCGATCCCGGCTTGAGATCGAGCCGCAGCGGCCACGGCGCCTCCATGCGGTCCAGGTACAGCACCGAGGTCTCGTGCAGCATGGTCAGGTTGACCGTCTCGCCGATGTCCGCCACCAGCCGCGCCAGGATGGCATGGCGCAACTGGCGCGAGCCCGAATGCGTGACGATGGCCACGCCCAGCCGCGAGAGGCGCGGCCCGACCGCGTAGGCATTGCGCGCGCCGGGCTCGCGGATCACCAGTCCGCCTGCTTCCAGGGCGCCGAGCATGCGATGCAGCGAAGCCTTGGGCGCTTCGAAGCCTTGCATGATCTCCGCCAGCGACAGGGGCCGGTCGGCCGCCACCAGGAATTCGAGCAAGGCGAAGGCACGCAGCGTGGGGGTATCGCGGTCCGCCGCGGCGTCTGCCGTGACGTGGAGCACCGGCGCCGCATCCGCCGGTTCTTCGACGCGAACCGGTGCTGCCTGACGCACGGTCTTGCGTGTTTTTGATTTGGGTGCTTCAGGAGGCGCTTTTTTCGCCGATGCGGTTGCTGTTGCCGATTTCAATCCAAACTCCGTTCCGGAAAACGAGACAGATTGATTGTATTCCAGTTCAAGGCGTCGATTGTTGCGCCATATTCGCCATATGCGTCAAGAGCTGGCTGGGAAATGCATCCAGGGCCCATTGCGGCAGCCTCGAAGAGCGCTGGCGTATGCGACTGTTCTCCCAGGAGAGGATGAGGCGTGGGCGCAGTGCGGAGTTGTCGAGCGCGAAGGACCTGTCTGCGACCTCGAAAGCAGGGGCGAAGTTGGCAAGGCTTCGACCGTGGCGGCGCCTTACATCCTCGGGTGGCACCCAGTGCCCCCCGGCAGCAGTCCGCTGGGCGATCCGCGCGATGCACAGGCCTGGATCGGGGCCGCCGACGAAGACGAGGTTGACTTTGTAGCCAGCATCCTTGGCCCGCCGCATCAGGATCAGCTCCCGCTTGCCCGAGAGTGTGGTATCGACGGCGAACGAGGCGCCTTCGGCCAGGAGTTTCCCTTGCTCCCGGACGGCTTGCTTGCCGGCCTCAACGGGCGAAACGGCAAGCTCGGCGGCGATTGAATCCGGCGACACCACCGGAATACGGCTGGCAAACCAGCGATCTGCCACGGTCGTCTTGCCAGAGCCGTTGGGCCCGGCGATCACCCACAGCTGCGGCACGGGTCAGATGGTCCGCACTACGGTGATCTTCCCGTCGAGATCGACGCTTGCGAGCTGTTCGCTGCCATCGGGGTTTTTCTTGACGACGAAACCGGGATACTTGGGATCGGCGTAGTAGACGGGCCGGCCGTTGTCGAGGTGCTCGCGCGCAGCGGCCTCGCCTTGGGTGACGATGGCTTGCTCAAACTCCGCCGAGGCGCGGAAGACCTCGCTGCCCGGCTTGATTGCGCTCTGCCGCATGTTAGCTCCTTCGCGCATGTGCGCGTCTCCGGTGCCTCCATTTTCGCACACGGCGGTGGCGACTGCCGCGCGGCGAGCAGGGTGATTTACCCAGCATGCGGCACTATGGTTCACGGACTTGTGGGTAGGTTGGGATTGCCGGATTGCCGACGCACCTGCGTGCACTGCAGGTTTGCTCCCCGGTCCCACTTGTGAGAGGGGCCGGGGGAGAGGGCGGGCGCTGCAAATGCGTAGCACGCTGGATAAAACGAATGGTTTCGGTTCCTGTGGCTCCTGGCCAAACCACCCCTCTCCCCACGAGGGAAGAGGGAGTGACAGCAGTCGTCATTTCACTCGGTTCTGGCGCATCCGGTCAGCTTCGTCCAACGCTTAATGCGGGCTTCAGCGCCTTCAAGCCACCGCAATCGGCCGGTCGCCCGCGATGGTGGTGCGGTGCAACTCGCGGTCGAAGCCGTCGTAGTCGTTCATCGCCAGGTGCTGGGTGCAGCGGTTGTCCCATACCGCCAGCGCGCCGGCCGTCCAGCGGAAGCGGCAGGTGAATTCCGGCCGCACCGCATGGCCGTAGAGGAATTGAAGCAGTGGTGCGCTTTCTTCCTCGGTCATGCCTTCGAAGCGCAGCGTATAGGTGCTGTTGACATAGAGCGCCTTCTTGCCGGTGGCGGGGTGGATGCGCACCACCGGATGCGTGACTTCGGCGCTGGCGCGCTCGTCGGTGCGCACATCCATCTTGTGCGCCGGATCGCCGTTGTTGACGACCGCGCCCTTGGCGCCGTACGAACGCACCGGGCTGTGCACGGCGCGCAACGTGTCGAGCACCGCCTTCAGGCCGTCCGACAGCGCGTCGTAGGCGCGGTACATATTGGTCCACATGGTGTCGCCGCCGTAGGGCGGGATCACGCGGGCATACAGCGCGGAGCCCAGCGGCGGGACCTCCGCGTAGCTCATGTCGGTGTGCCACAGGCCGCCAAAATTGCGCTTGGTCTGTTCGGCCTTGCCCTTCATGACCGGCAGGATTTCCGGGTGCCCCTGCAACGCGCGGATGAACGGCACTTCCAGCAGTTCGCCAAAGCGGGCGCTGAACGCCTTGTGCTGCGCGGGCGTCAGTTGCTGGTCGCGGAAGAAGATCACAAGGTTGTCGTGCAGCGCCGAGCGTATCTCGGCGAAGGTCTCGTCGGGCAGCGGTCCGGCAAGATCGACCCCGCTGATCTGCGCGCCGAGCGCGCCGGCAATGGGCTGGACATCGATGACTTTGTATTGCGACACGGCTGGTCTCCTCTGGTGGGTGGGATGGTCGGGGTTCATTGGGCGGCGATACTGGCGCTGCGCACCAGCGTGCCCCATTTGCGCGATTCCGCTTCGATATAGCGGCCGAAAGGCTGCGGCCCGGCGCCGGACACGATGCCGCCCATCTCGTCCAGCTTCTTGCGTACGTCGGGCATCTTCAGCACGGCTTCCAGTTCGGTGTCGAGCCTGGCGATGATGGGCTTGGGCGTGGCCGCTGGCACCAGCACGCCGAACCAGCCGGCGATCTCGTAGCCGCGCAGGCCGGCCTCGGCCATGGTGGGCACGTCGGGCAGTTGCGCGGAGCGTTGCGCGCTGGTGATGGCCAGCACGCGCAGCTTGCCGGCTTTCACCAGCGGCAGCGCGGAGGGCATGTTGTCGAACATCACCGGGACATGTCCGGCCATGGTGTCGTTCAGGCCGGGCGCGCTGCCTTTGTACGGGATGTGGGTCATCTTCACGCCCGCGGTGGCGGCGAAGAGTTCGCCCGCCAGGTGCAGCGAGGTGCCGGCGCCCGGCGTGGCGTAGCCCAGCGGGGCCGCTTGCCGCTTGCCGTAGTCGATCAGGTCCCGCACCGAATGCACGGGCAGCGCCGGATTGACCACCAGCAGGTTCGGCACCGCCATCAGCATGGTCACCGGCGCCAGGTCCTTGAGCGGGTTGTAGGGCAGGTCGGGATAGAGCGAAGGATTGATGGCGATCGGGCCGATATTGCCCATCACGATGGTGTAGCCGTCGGCCGGCTGCTTGGCTGCATAGTCGGTGCCCACGTTGCCGCCGGCGCCGGCCTTGTTTTCCACCACCACCGGCTGGCCGAGCCGCTCGCCCAGCTTCTGGCCGACGATGCGCGCCAGCATGTCGGTCGAGCCGCCGGGCGGGTAGGGCACGACCCATTTGATCGGCCTGGCCGGCCAGGCATCGGCTGCCCGCGCGGGCCGCGCGGCGGGGGGCGGTGGCCGCCCCGCCCCGGGCCGGCTGGGGGCGATGGGTTTCATCTTGTCTCCTTGGAAGGGATGAGGATGCGGTACTTGCCGCCTCCTTCGACTTGCGCTAGTATGTTCACTAGATGAACGTATAGTTCTCATAGTGAACGGTGAGCGATTGAAGAATAATAGATCGATCCAGCGGTGTCTAGCGATCCTGCAGGCGTTCCGCCACAACGGCCGGCCAACGCTGGCGGAGCTATCGCGCGCGGTGGACCTGCCGCATCCCACGGTGCTGCGGTTTCTGCTGACCCTGGAGGAGGAGGGCTATGTGGCGCGGGAGGGCAATCGCTGGCGGCTGACCACCCGGGTTTTCGAGATCGGCTTTGCCGCGCTGGAAAGCCTGGGCGTGACCGAGGCGGTGCAGGAAGGGCTGCAGCAACTGGCCGACGCTTATTCCGGCACGGCCAACCTCGGCGAAGCCAATCCCGAAGGGGTGATCATCGTCGGCCGGGCGATGGCGCCGGCCGAGCGCCGCCGGCTGGTGGTGATGAACCTGCGCGTGGGCAGCGTATTGCCGCCCGGCAGCGCGCTGGCCATGGCTCTCGCCTTGCAGCCTGGCGAGTGGAGCGTGCTGGCCTATCCGGAGAGCAATCAGGTATCGGTGGCCGTGCCGCTGCCGGCGGCCGGTTCCCGGCAGCTGTCGATCGGGATCTCCACCTCGGCCGGTGAAGCCACGCCGGAGCGCATCCCGGCGGAAATCGTGCCGGCGCTGCAGCAGGCGGCCGCCGATGTCAGCCGACTGATCGGGCTGGCGCCGGTGTGACGGGCGCGCGGCGGAGCTGGTGCCGGCCGGCGCTTCGGGCTCGCTCAGCCAAGGCTGGCCACGAGACCCAAGGCCGTCTTGTGCACTGCCGCCGGCGCGACGGGGGCGTGCGCAAAGCGCTGCCGGTTGCGCCGTCCCGCGACTTCGTAGTCCACGCCATAGCAATCGACCCCAAGCAGGCGTACGCCGCTCGGGGCGGCAAGCGACATCTCGCGCAACAGATTGACCTCGGTGCCGGCCGGCACCTGGGGCATGGCGCTCCATTCCTCCTCCCCGAGCCATCCCATCCGGCCAACACCGCCGATGAAGCGGATGGTCTTAGGGGTCAGGCGGAAGAACTGGAAATCCAGGGTCAGGAGATGCTGGGTAGCCGGTTCGTAGCGCAGAAAACGTGCCAGCGCGTCGGGGTCCGGTTCGAAGGGGGTCGCCTCGCCGACCAGTGTCAGCCGGCGGGCGTTCTGCACGTCCGTGGCCCCGGGCTGCAGCACGGACAGGCTGACTCTCGCATCGGCCAGCAGGTTCCGGGTGTGCTCGGCCAGCGCGCTGACGCAAATCACGGGAGCGCCCGACTGGTCGGGCACGAACGGCACGACGGTGGCATAGGGATAGCCTGGCAGGGCCGATGCGTGCGTTGCCAGGGTGCCGTAGGCTGCCTCGTGCAGGAGACTGACGGCTTGTTCAATGGGAATGTCCACGAGCTTGGGCCTTGTTTCTGGGCAATCGGAAGATTGTACGGCTTGCGTACGCGCTCCCTGTTCCCCCCGCTGCCGGGTATGGCACGCTGTCGTTCCATGCCGCGCTTGTCCGTTGATCGCACAAAAATACACCTTGGCGCCTTTTATATGTCCTGCCGTCACAGGTGTTCTGACTATTACCCAGGGCGTACCTGGTGCTAAGCTTCGCCCCTGGCGATACATTCAGGATGATTGTGAATGTATCTACATGGCCTGATGGGCTCTCCATCGGGCTTGCCGCATTGCGCTACCCGGCCGCGTTGCCGGGCAGGGCAATGGCATCCCTCGGCACGCCTGCCGGACAAGTATCCGCGGCGGCCGTCTTCTGCCAAGCACCAGCACAAACGAATCGAAGAGACACTCGTGACATCTGCCTCCCTTGACACTTTCCTGGCCGGCGTTGCCCGGCGCGACCCCGACCAGCCCGAATTCCTCCAGGCCGTGAAGGAGGTCATGATGACGCTGTGGCCCTTTGTCGAGCAGCATCCGCGCTATGGCGAACAAGCCCTGCTGGAGCGGCTGGTGGAACCCGAGCGCGTGATCCAGTTCCGCGTGGCATGGACCGACGACCGCGGCCAGGTGCAGGTCAACCGTGCCTTCCGCGTGCAGCACAGCTCCGCCATCGGCCCCTTCAAGGGTGGCATGCGCTTCCATCCCACGGTGAATCTCTCGGTGCTGAAGTTCCTCGGCTTCGAGCAGACCTTCAAGAATGCGCTGACCACCCTGCCGATGGGCGGCGGCAAGGGCGGCTCCGACTTCGATCCCAAGGGCAAGTCGGATGGCGAGGTCATGCGCTTCTGCCAGGCCCTGATGACCGAGCTCCACCGCCACCTCGGCCCCGATACCGATGTGCCTGCCGGCGATATCGGCGTGGGCGCGCGCGAAGTGGGCTTCATGGCCGGCATGATGAAGAAGCTGTCCAACCACGCCGCCTGCGTCTTTACCGGCAAAGGCATGGCGTTTGGCGGCAGCCTGATGCGCCCGGAAGCCACCGGCTACGGCACGGTGTATTTCGCGCAGGAAATGCTGCACCGGCGCGGACGCGGCTTCAACGGCCTGCGCGTGCTGATCTCCGGTTCGGGCAATGTGGCGCAATACGCGGCCGAGAAAGCCATCGAGCTCGGCGCCAAGGTGCTGACGGTGTCCGATTCCGGCGGCGTGCTGCATTATCCCAAGGGCATGAACAGCGAACAGCTGGCTGCCTTGATGGCTTTCAAGAACGAAGCGCGCGGGCGCCTGGCCGATTTCGCCGCCGAGCAGGACCTGCATTTCGAGGCCGGCCGTACGCCCTGGCATGTGCCTGCGGACGTGGCGCTGCCCTGCGCCACCCAGAACGAGCTGGACGGCAACGACGCCGAGCGGCTGCTCGCCAACGGCGTGTTCTGCGTGGCCGAGGGCGCCAACATGCCTTCCACGCTGGATGCGGTCGACCGCTTCCTCGCCGCCCGCATCCTTTACGCGCCGGGCAAGGCCAGCAATGCCGGCGGTGTCGCCACCTCGGGGCTGGAAATGTCGCAGAACGCCATGCGCCTGGCCTGGCACCATGCCGAGGTCGACGAGAAGCTGCACGCCATCATGAAAGACATCCACGGCAACTGCATCCATTACGGGCAGAAGGCCGACGGGTATATCAACTATGTGGAAGGGGCCAACGTGGCCGGGTTCGTGAAGGTGGCGGACGCGATGCTGGCGCAAGGCGTGGTCTAGGCTTTGTATCCGGTGTGCCGGCCGGTGCCTGGGCTCCGCTCAGGACCGGCGAGCCGGGATGGGGCGGGCGGTGGTGGCGTTGCCGGCCGATGGAGGCCACGCGCGCACAGGTTTTGGCCGCGATCCCGGCTTTCACCGGGTCGGTTCCGCCGCAGTCCATCGGGTTTCCCCGACATGCCGCGGCGGACAATGGGCGGCTTCGGGCCCGGCGGCTCGATCACCCGACCGGAACGGCTAGCCCGTCATTCCTCGCTCGTCCATTCCACCTGCACGCCAAGGCTGCGCAGGTTCTCGACAAAGCGGGGATGCGCCCGGCGAATCGGCGTGGCGTTGCGGATCTCCGACCTGCCGTCGATGCTGGCCGCCACCATGAACAGGGCAATCGCCACCCGGATGATGTACGGGCTTTCCACCACCGCCGGTGTCAGCGGATTGCCGCCAAAGGTGATGAGCCGGTGCGGGTCCGACGAGAACACATGGGCGCCAAACTTCGACAGCTCGCCCGTCCAGCCCAGCGCGCCGTCGTACACCTTGTTCCAGAACATGGCGTTGCCCTGCGCACGCACGCCCAGCGCGATGAAGATGGGCAGCAGGTCGACCGGAAAATAGGGCCACGGCGCGGCCTCGACCTTGGTCAGTACGTTGCTGGTGAAGGGCGTCTGCACTTTCAGGGGGCCGCTGCGGGTGGCGCGGGACCACCCGTCCTCGTGCGTGATCTGCACGCCGAACTTCGCGAAGGTCCGGTCGATCAGGGGGAAATTGCCGGGCATGCTGTTGCGTACCGCCACATCCCCGCCGGTGATGGCGCCCAGCGCCAGGAAGGTCGTGATCTCGTGGAAGTCCTCCTCGAAGCGGAACTCCCCGCCGCTCAGCGTATTGCCGCCGTGCACCGTCAGGCGCGAGGTGCCGATCCCCTCGATGCGCACGCCGAGCATAGTCATGAAATGGCAGAACTCCTGCACATGCGGCTCCGACGCAGCATTGGTCAGCGTCGAGGTGCCGCCGGCAACGGCGGCGCACAGCACGAAGTTCTCCGTCGTGGTGACCGAGGCGTAGTCGAGCCAGTGGTCGGTGGGGATCAACTGGCCCTCGCAGCGCACCAGCAGGGAGCCGTCCGCGCGCTCCACCCTGCCGCCAAAGCTGCGGAAGATATCGACGTGCGGATCGATCTCGCGCACACCCAGCGTGCAACCCTTGACGTTGTCCTCCAGCCGGGCGATGCCAAAGCGCGCCAGCAGCGGGGGTACCAGCATGATGGAGGAGCGCATCTCCTCCGGCAGGCGATGGCATGCAGCGTCAAAGACGGTTTCGCGATGGTGCAGGTCCAGCGTGCCGCTTGCGTGGTCCATGTGCACCTCGCTGCCCAGGGTGCGGAAGATGTCGAGGATCTTCCGCACGTCGGTGATGTCGGGCACCCCATGGAGGCGCAGCGGCGCATCGGTCAGTAGCGTGGCGCAGAGCACCGGCAGCACTGCATTCTTGTTAGCCGAGGGGATGATGCGGCCACGGAGCGGCGTACCGCCGTGCACGATGAGATTGGACATGGATCGGGGATGTAGCGAAAGGGGCGCAAACAATATGGAACGAGGCAGAGCATTGTACTTGCCTGGCGGACGGCAAGGCGGCTGGCGCCGGATTATCTCTCGCGCCGGCCGGCCATTCCTTGTTGCGGCATGGCCAACTGCAGCCGTACGGCGCGCGTGCCAGGCTGCCATGGAATGACGGTTTGATGAATAATCGGCGATCCACTTTTGGGCAGCTATTGGGCGAGGTAGCGCTTGTATCGGTGCGGATGCGGCTATCGGGCATCTATGGCGGCAGCCCCGCCAATGGCGATTTTCGCTTCACGCGGGTGCGGACGGCGGCCCGGGATGCAGCGGGCTGCTGCGTGGTTCTGGCGCATGCAACGCGGGTTGCCTGAGCGTGCCGGACAGGGTTGCGGCAGAGTGAGGCAGCGGCAAATACAAATTCCGACAATCTGCGAAACTTCCATAAGATTTAGGACAAATTCGCCGAAGACACTAATGGCACTGCGGCTGGAGAATGCGGCTCTCAATTCCAGGGGAAACCGCAGTGAAGTCTCTCGCCGCACTACTTGCCACCTCCACCTTATGTGTCAGCGCCTTCGCCGGGGAAACCCCTGCCGGGCCTGCCTCGCCAGCAACTTCGGCCCTGTCGTCGACGCGGATCACCGTCGGCCTGGGGGCGGCCTATGTGCCCCGCTACGCCGGCAGCGACGAGTATGCCGTCCGGCCCGCGCTGAACCTGAATGTCGTCACGCCCTGGGGCCTGTACCTTGGCGTGGGCGGATTGGGCTACCGGCACCAGTTCGGGGATTTCTTCGTCTCCGGGGCGATCGGCTACGACGCCGGACGCAAGAGCAAGAAGGAAGGATTCGTCAGCGGCTCGGACAAACTGAGGGGCATGGGCGATATCAAAGGCTCCGTCCTGGCCAATCTCGAGTTCGGCGTCAACATTGGCAAGTACGGTAGCCTGGCGCTCGGTACCATTCAACCGATCTCGAACCGCGAGCGGGGCGGGGAGTTCTACGCGCGGGCCGGCGCCAACTTGCTCGACCGGCCGCAAGACAAGGTCCTGCTTACCAGCACGGCCCACTTTGGCACGCAGAAGTACAACCAGACATACTTTGGCGTCACCTCGACCCAGAGCGCAAACTCCGGCTACGCGGCGTACCGGCCGGACGGGGGGCTCTATGCCGTCGATCTGGTCCTCACCTATACGCATGCGATCAACAAGGATTGGTCGGTCGTGACCTCGGCCGGCGCGACGCGCTATCTCCAGAAGGCCTCCAACAGCCCCATCGTCATGGAGAAGACCAATTTCAGCGGCATGGCCACGGTCAACTATAGCTTCTAGGCAGAGCAATACCTGCGATGCCGCAGGCGGGCTTGACCGGGTTACCCGCCGGTACGTCCAGGAAGATCAAGGAGGGCTATCGTGATTCGCTGCATTCTGTTGGCAGCACTATTGATCGTAGCGTCGACCATGCTGGGCTGCTCGTGGCAGCGTGCAGCCTATTCCGCCGGACAGGGATGGCAGCGAACGGAATGCAATAGAGTCAGCGATGCGGCGGAGCGGCAGCAATGCATGACGCGGGCGGATGCCGCCTTTGAGAACTATCAGCGCCAGGTGGAGGAAGCGCGGGCACCCAGGTGATGGATGCAAGGCATGGGCACATGCTCTACGGCGGGGTCATCGGCCACGCCGTGCACACTGCGGAACCAGATTGTTTCCGAGATCGGGGAGCGCTTTTTTCCATTTCTCTTTCTGAAACGAATTTCAAGGATAAGACAATGCGGATCACCAAATTCACGAATCTTCTAGGGGCTCTGGTTCTGTCGCTGTTGCCGGCCGTCACGCAGGCGCAGCAGGATGCTTCCTCCCCGCCGTCCGGCCAGAAGGAAGACACGGCGCCGCACGCCACGCCGTGCGCGCCTTCGCCAGGCGTGGCGTGCGGTGAGGCAGGCGCGCGTACCTTCACGATTGGTTTGGCGGACAGGGACACCGTCCTGATATTGCCGTGGTTCGTCGAGGGGGCAGCCAGGGCAATCAACGAACGGCAATCCCTGCAAGACTACGCGCGCGATATCCGGCGCGGCCTGTGACAGTGCGTGGGCTCCGGGCGGCAGCATCCTGCCGCCCGGATTCGTGCCGCGCTATTCAGAATTTGCGCGTGTAGGTAACTTGAATGATATCCAGCCCGGGGTTGGGTCGTTTGATGCCTGCATTCGAAAAATGCGAATAGCGGACGCCAATGCGATCCGAAGGGGTGATCTGGTACCCCGCGCCCACGTGATCGCCAAACTGGTATGCCGTACTGATATTCTTTCCGGCGAAGCCAGAGCCACTGAATACCGTCGCGCCGATCCCGGCCTCCAGGTAGAATTTCTCGGTTGCCCAGTAGCGCAGCATCGGGATTGCGCTCAACTGCCAGGCATTGCGCGGGTTCCTGTCCTTGTTGGCCCACCAGTAGGAGACGCCAAGCTCGCCGGTGAGGTCCAGTCGGCCACCGCGCCCGCTGAACTGGTAGCTCCATAGCGGCGCGCTTTCCCAGCTCAGGGTGGCTCGCTTGTAGCCATCGCCAAAGCCCATGTGCATGCTGACGGCGCCCGGCAGGATGGTGGAGGGCTGTGCCCCTTCGGCTTGCACCGGATGCGCGGTGCCGAGCATGCACAATGCCATCCAGAAAACTGCCCGGAATGCCGGGATGGATCGATTTCCTTTATTCGAAACTCCGGGTTTATTGTTTTCTGTGGTTTTCCTGGTTTCTTGCATGATGTCGAATCGTATTTTTAAAAAATAAAATTCTACATAATGAGTCGAGCCTGAATATGAGTGTATGTGTTGCGTTATTGTGCGGAATTGTGAAGGTCAGGATTTTCCGGGAATTGCGTCCAGGCGGTTTATCCGCGCTCCGCGGGCTATCGCCAGCGTAGCGTGAAGAGGGCGCCGCCACGGGAGCCGGTACTGGCGTGCGCCTGCGCCTGGCCGCCGTGCCACTGGGCCTTCAATCTCGCCAGTTCCATATCGTCCTCGGCCAGCAGGATCCTGAGCGGGATATCGGCGGGCGTGCTCTGGGATGTCGTGATCATGCCGTTGTCTTCCTGTCTCATTCGTAGTGGTCGAACCTGGACGGCGGCACCGGCGAGGCCAGTACGGGCGTATAGCCTGGCACATTCAGGCGCAGGATTTCCAGCGGATTGGAACCGATCCTGGATAGCCCGCGGAACTCCAGTTCCAGGTAGGGGAGCCCTGTGTAGCCCTGCGAGGTATTGCGGAAGCGCCGGTAGACGAAGCGCCCCACCCAGCAATCCGCCACGTATTCGATGCCGGCCAGCGCGTCGACCAGCTGGTTCGCGCCGAGATCGAAGGCGACCCGGCCCACGCCATAGGCGCGCTGGGTGATGGGCCACTGGCCCGATACCTCGAACTGGTCGATGGCGGCGTTGTCGGTTACCGAGGTCGGGCGCCGGTAGCGGTAGCCGGCGTTCAGGAGCTTGCGCTCTTCGGGCCGCCACGAGAATGCAATGTTCGAATAGACGATGCGTTCGGTGCCGGGGCTGTACTGCATGCCGGCGTCGATATAGTAGCCCTTGAACAGCTGCACGGTGGTTGCCGCCAGCAGGTCGGAATAGCCGGACCTGGCCTCCGGCGCGGTGCCGTTGAGCTGCACGCGCTGGCCGGTGAAGTCGAAGCGTTGCGCCAGCGTGCCGCGAAAGCGTTCGATGCCGCTGTCGGTCTCGATCAGGCGGGTGGTCACGCCGGCCGTCAGCTTGTTGTTGTCGGCGATGCGGTCGTAGCCGGTGAACGGGGTCTCGCTGAAGATCTGCCCATAGCCGAAGTCGGACTGCACGGTATCGAACAGCGGGAACTGGCTCTGGTCGCGAAACGGCGTATAGGCATAAAACAGGCGCGGCTCCAGCGTCTGCATGAAGCCTCTGCCAAACAACCGGCTGATGGCCGGGGCGTCGCGCTCGAAGGCCATGCCGGAATCCAGGCTGACGGTTGGCAGTGCACGGCTCAGCGTGTTGGCCGCGCCGGCGGTGTTGCTGGCTGGTTCCATCCGATACTGGGTGGCATTGAACATGGCCTTGGGCGTGACGAACCAGCCGGGACGCACGATCGGATAGCTGAGCGATGGCTGGACAAATACGCGTTCGCCAAGCGGCTGCTGCACGCCTGCGGTGGTGAGCGGGATGCGGAAGCGCGTGTAGTCCGCCTCTACCTGCGCATCGAAGCCGCCCAGGTCGTAGCGCACGTATCTGGCATTGAGCTGCGGCACGCGTTCGTAGGATGGCTGGCTGGGCGCGAGCGTCTGGAATTTCTGCACGCGCGCAAGCACGGCGAGATCCCGCCAGTTGTAGGTGATGCCGGCTTCCTTCGTGTACTGGCGCTGGACCGACGACGCCATGGCGTAGCTCAGGTCGTCGGGATAGCGTGCGTCCGACACCTTGCTCACGTTCACGTAGGCGTTCAGGCCCGTGGCGAGGTGCTGGGTATGCTGGACGGAATAGGACCAGCGGTCGGTGCGGGTCTTGCGGTCGTCGGGCAGGAACTCGCCACGGATGCGCCCGGCATAGCCTTCGCCGAGGTAGCGGAAATCGCTGCCGAGCTGTAGGCCGCGCGCATTCAGGTAACGCGGGAACAGCGTCAGATCCCGGTTGGGCGCGATGTTGAAATAGTAGGGAACGGTCAGGTCGAGGCCCGAGCGATAGCCGAGCAGCGGCGTCAGGAAGCCGCTGCGGCGGGCATCTGACAGCGGGAACGTAAAGACCGGCGCGGCCATGACCGGGACATCGAAAAACCGCAGCACGCCGCCATACGCCGTGCCGACCTGCCGGTCGCTGTCGATATCGAGCCGCCGCGCGCTGAAGTACCAGTCCGCATTGTCGGGCGAGCAGGTGGTGTAGGTGGCGCGCTTGATGGCGCTGCGGTCCTTGTCGACGAAATCGATCCGTTCGCCTTTGCCCGAGCCGCCGCTCGGCTGGAAATAGTAGTCCGGCGACAGCATGTAGCCTTCATTGGCCTCGACTCTGAGCCGGGCTTCCGGTCCCACCGCCAGCAAGCCGCCGCGCGAGAGGCGGGAGTTGCCTTGCGCAAAAGCCTCGTCGCGGTCTTGCTCATAGGTAAGCCGGTCGCCTTTGACCACGCCGCCGCCGCGGCGGATCTCGGCGTTGCCCGTGAGTTCCAGGCGGCGCTGGTCGTAGCCTGTCATGCGCTCGCCCGAGACAAACACAGGCGGGCTGTCGTCCCGCACGGTGGCCGGCTCGGCCAGGCGGGGGACGAGTTTGCCGGATACCGGCGGCGCCGCGGAGGCCTGTTCCACGGTCGGCCCGGCCAGCGGCAGTTCGGGCAGCGCCGAGCCCACCGCCTGCGCCTGGACGCCGGCCGACCAACTGGCCATGGCCAGCACCAGCGGGCGCAAACCACTGCCGGGAAGCCACTTCGCAAACTGCCGGTATGGTCGATATGCTGGAAGAGCAGGCCGGATTCCGGTGTTCCGCTTGCGCCTCACTTGAGCACCGCTTGGGCTGCCCGGGCGGGCTTCTCACTCAACCGGCACAGGGCGCCGGCCCGGTCATTGCGTCTCGCACCCTGCAGTAATCGAAGGTCCGGAAGATTTTTAGCGTGACTTGCCATTTCCTTGAAAATATGGCGATGCACCGCCATTTGAAGATATCAATGCAAGTCGGGAGGCTATGTCGTATCGGGCGCGCGGGCTGTGCTTTTTTGTGTGTAAATTGTGTATTCTTGTGCAGCGAGGTGCCGGCCGGGAGACGCCACATGGCGCATTCGGTTATCGTCCTCGATCAGCGATTTCGAACTGCTGTTCGGGGTCCGTTTCAGGAGCCGGTCCCGCTTTGTTGCCGGCCGGCATATTGACTCCAGCTCGTGCGAGCACCGCGGATTGCGGGGGAGTGACCATGCCGATGACGCCAGCGGGAATCCGAATCTGGTCCTCCTCTCAGCCCTTCGTCCCTACTGCCTGCGCGACGGCATTGCCGTATGCCGATCGCCTGCTGGCGCTGCCGCAGGCAGACGAGCGCAGGATGCAAGTCCTTGCCGCGGTCCACTCACCATCCACCCGCCTATGCCTATGCGCGTTGAAGCGCCTTTGCCACAGGATTTCCGCTTGCCAGTGATGCATGAGACGCTCTGACCGTGCATCGGACGCGATGCGCAAAGAACCGGCAACACGATCGGAATAGGCTGGAACACGGTACTAAAAGCGGCGGTTTCAGCACCAAAAGCGCTATGCGGCAGTCCTTCCGCCAATGTTCATACAATGTTCCTACAGTTTTGCGAAAGGCTTCCGTAAGCCGGGGCATGGCGCCGCCTGGCGTAGGTTTCCATGGCGGTTTTTCGTCACCCGAGTCCCCACTTCAACTGCGCATGCTTCTCTCGCTTCGTACACGCATCACGGCGACCTGTGTTGCCATCGTTGTCATTGCCTTATCCCTCTCTACCGGTATCACCTACGTTGTCACAAAAAGCAGCGACGAACTCACGCTGAGGCAAAACCTCGTTACGAACACCAAGGGCAATGCCCAGGCCATTACCGAGTGGCTTGCGGCAAGGGTGGCCATGGTGAAAGCCGTGTCGCCGGAAAGCCTGGCGGGCGATCCCATGGCGGCACTCACGCAACTGGAGCAATCCGGCGGCTTCGTTGTCGCTTATGTCGGCTATCCGGACAAGCGCGCCGTGTTCTCCCGCGATCTTGGCATTCCTGCCGGCTATGACCCCACCGGCCGCCCCTGGTACCAAGCTGCGGCCAACGCCGGGAAGCTCGTGATTACCGCGCCGTATGAGGATGTCGCCACAAAGAAACTCGTGGTGACGCTGGCTTTCCCTGTACTGGTGGACGGGCAGCTGAAGGCGGTCGTGGGCGCCGACGTGAACCTGGACGGCGTCACCGCCACCATCGCGGGGATTCATCCCACGCCCGCCAGCTTTGCCTTCCTGGCGGACAACAGCGGCCACATCGTTGCCCACCCGGACGCGAAACTGAACCTGAAGCCAGCCACTGACCTCGCCTCCGATCTGACTGCCAATATACTGGGCAACCTGGGAGATCCGGAGAACCCACTGAAGGTGCGCATCGCCGGCGCGACCAAACTGCTGCATGCGGAACCCGTGAAAGACGCAAGCTGGGAACTGGTCGTCGCCATGGACGAGGACGAAGCGTTGGCGGGCTTGCGCAATGTGCTGCGCGCCATGTTCATCACGCTGGCGGTGGTGGCGGTTCTCGCGGCAGTGGTGGGTTCCGTGCTCACGGCCTCGGCTTTCCGGCGGCTGTCGCAGGTGCGGGAAGCGATGGACGAGATCGGCTCCGGAGACGGTGACCTGACCAAGCGGCTACCTGCCGATGGCCAGGACGAGGTGGCCCAGATCGCTCGCGCGTTCAATCAGTTCGTGGACAAGCTCTCCGCCGTCCTGCTCGATATCCGGGACAGCAGCGAGTCCGTCAGGACCGCCGCCGCTGAAATCTCCCAGGGGAACGTCGATCTATCGACCCGGACCGAACAGGCGGCCGCCAACCTGGAGCAGACTGCGGCGTCCATGGACGAACTCACGGGCACCATACAGAACTCGGGCGAAGCCGCTGTCCGCGCCGGGGAAATGGCCGCTGCCGCCTCTGCCGTAGCCAACCGTGGCGGCGATGCCGTGTCCAGGGTGGTGACCACGATGCAGGAAATCTCCACGGCATCCGCCAAGATCCACGACATCATCGGGGTGATCGACAGCATCGCATTCCAGACCAATATCCTGGCGCTGAACGCCGCCGTGGAGGCCGCACGCGCCGGCGAACAGGGGCGCGGGTTTGCGGTGGTGGCAGGCGAAGTCCGCACGCTGGCCCAGCGCAGCGCCCAGGCTGCCAAGGAAATCAAGGCGCTGATCAGCACGTCGGTCGCCAAGGTGGATTCCGGGGCGGAGCTGGTCCAGGACGCAGGGGAAACCATGCACAACATCCTGGATAGCGTAAAGCAGCTGGAGCAAGTCCTTCGGGAGATTTCCAGCGCGGGCAGCGAACAAAGCGTCGGCATCATGCAGGTCAATCAAGCCGTGGCGCAACTGGACAATGCCACGCAGCAGAACGCAGCGCTGGTGGAGGAAGCATCGGCCGCCGCGGGATTCCTGCACGAGCAAGCCAACAGACTTGCCGATGCCGTGGGGCAGTTCAGGCTGGCCAATGCCATGGGGGGCAGACGGGCAGCGGCTTGAGCGCAGAGGGATCGCGCAGCCGCATGCGGCTGGCCGGTTCCTGGTGAGGCGGCCATTCACCGGGCCGCCAACTGGAGAAGAGGGGTAAGGCTTAGCCTACCCCTTTTGTCTATGGCCCGAGCGAAGCATTGGAGCGCAGGCAGGCGCTCATCCGCTCGGGATTTCGCTGCAAGCGGCGCTGTCCGCCTCGCATGGGGCCGCTGCCGTGCCGAGCACCGCTTCGCGCTTGTCCAGCAGGTGCCGCTGCAGGATGGCGGAGAGCCGGATACCATCCCGGGCTTCCAGTGCCAGCAGCATCTGGGCGTGGTCGTGTACCGCGCTGTCCCACTTTGGCGCCTGGAAGTTGGAGCGGAAGCGCAGCGCCTGCAGGCGCCGGTTGACACCTAGATAAATCTGGCGCAACGATGTGTTCCGTGCTGCCTCGTTGATCTTGTCGTGGATCATCTGATTCCGGGAATAGTAGCCGGCCAGGTCGTTGCGCGTACGGCAGGCCAGCATGCTCTGGTGGAGTCCCCTGATTTCCAGCAACTCAGCTTCGGAAATACGCTCGCAGGCAAGTTGCCCCGCCAACGCCTCCAGGCCCCCCAAAACCTCGAACGCCTCGCGTATCTCGAGTTCCGACATGCTTGCCACGGATGCGCCGCGGTTGGGAGCAAGCACAATGAGTCCTTCGGCCGCAAGGACCTTCATCGCTTCCCGCAGCGGTGTCCGGGAGATGCCGAAAACCTCGCAGAGTTCTCGTTCATTCAGTTTCTGGCCTGCTGCCAGGGCGCCTTCGACAATCAGACTTCTGAGATGCTCCACGACGGCGTCGTGGAGCCACTGGCGGCTCACTTTGGGAAGGGGGGGCTGGATCGCGGGAAGCTGGGCGGTGGTGCCGCGTGCATACAAAACTCCGGTGAGTTTGTTGTGCCGGAATATTACCGAAAATGTCGGGAAATCCATGCTCAAAATGGATTGAAAAAACTTCAAGTCCACTTGCCGGCGTTATTAAGATCGTTCTGCTAAATTGTTTTGTATTCAAAATTTATCAGAGGAGAACGCAATGCTTAAGCTGGACTTTCATCCTTCCGGTCGTCATTTTCTTCAGATTCCGGGGCCCAGTCCTGTGCCCGACAGGATCCTGCGCGCGATCAGCTATCCGACCATCGATCATCGCGGCCCTGAGTTCGGCGCGCTCGGCCTCAAGGTTCTCGAAGGTATCAAGCAGATCTTCCAGACCCGGCACCCCGTCATTATCTACCCCGCGTCGGGTACGGGTGCGTGGGAAGCCGCGCTGGCAAATACGCTCAGCGCCGGTGACAAAGTCCTGATGTTCGAAACCGGGCATTTTGCAACGCTCTGGGACAAGATGGCGCGCAATCTTGGCCTGCAACCGGAGTTCCTCGGCCTGCCGGGCATCGAGGGGTGGCGCCGGGGCGTCGATGCGTCGATGATCGAAGCGCGCCTGCGCGCTGACGCGGGGCATGAGATCAAGGCTGTCTGTGTCGTTCACAATGAGACTTCGACGGGCGTTACCTCGGACATCGCCGCGGTCAGGAATGCCATCGATCATGCCGGGCATCCGGCTTTGCTGATGGTGGACACCATCTCCAGCCTCGCGTCGGCGGACTATCGCCACGACGAGTGGGGCGTGGATGTGACGGTATCCGGCTCCCAGAAGGGATTGATGTTGCCCCCCGGCATCAGTTTCAATGCGCTGTCCCCCAAGGCAATCGAAGCCAGCCGCAATGCCAGGCTCCCCCGGAGTTTTTTTGGCTGGGCCGAGATACTGGAGATGAACAAGACCGGATACTGGCCGTACACGCCGAACACGAATCTCCTGTACGGCCTTTCGGAAGCGCTGGACATGATTCTGGCGGAGGGCCTCGACAATGTCTTTGCCCGCCATATGCGGCTCGGCGAGGCGTGCCGTCGGGCAGTCGGGGCCTGGGGACTCGAGATCCAGTGTGCCGACCCCGCGGTGTACAGCCCCGTGCTGACCGGCGTCATGATGCCGGATGGTGTCGACGCCGACGCGATACGCAAGAACACGTACGAGCGCTTCGATATCTCGTTGGGTGCCGGACTGGGCAAGATGCGTGGCCGCATGTTCCGAATCGGCCATCTGGGCGACTGCAATGACCTGACCTTGATCGCGGCGCTGGCGGGATGCGAGATGGGCTTGAAAATCTCGGGCGTCAGGATCAATGCCAGCGGTGTTGCTGCGGCAATGGACTATCTCGCCGACCAGGCTGTGCCGGCGCTGGCCAAGGGGTAGAGACCGAAGATCGACGATGACCGCCAGACATGCATCGTCGATGCCGGCAGTGAAGAAGATCTCATAAAGAACGGGCCGGCGCGCGGCGTAGTCCGGTACATGCGTAGCGCTGCCGCGGTGCCTGCTGCCACGTTTCAAGAGGTAATCCGGGTTTGGAGGAAAGCCGTCCGGCCCGGACTGCATTCGCTTCTCGTAACGGTGGATTGATCGAGATCCCCTGAGATATTTGCATGGCCGCTTCCGGGCCGTGCATGCGTGTCTGGCCGGCGCCATTGCGTATGGCTGAAGCCGGGCACATCGCCAACTATCATGACAATGCTATCCACGTCCCCGCTGGTGAAACCAGTTCATCTCGTACCGTCACGTGCCGGCTCTGCCAGTCCGCTCGCAAGGCATCTCCAAAGGGAGCTCAGAGGGGACGTACTCTTCGATGCCGCCAGCCGCGGCCGGTATGCCACCGACGCGTCGATCTATCAGATGACGCCCATTGGCGTCGTGGTGCCGCGCGACCAGGCAGACCTGGTCCTGGCGCTGGACATCGCCAGAGACAGCGGTGCGCCAATTCTGGCGCGAGGGGCCGGGACGAGCCAATGCGGCCAGACAGTGGGCGAGGCGCTGGTCATCGACAACAGCAAATGGCTTAACAATGTCGTCAGCTTCGACCCCGTCGCCAGGCTTGTTACCGTTGAACCCGGGATTGTCCTGGACCACCTGAACGCATGGCTCAAGCCACACGGTTTGTGGTTTCCGGTGGATGTCTCCACGGGGGCGCAATGCACGATCGGCGGCATGGCAGGCAACAACTCATGCGGCTCGCGCTCGATCGAGTACGGCAACATGGTGCACAACGTGCATGCTATCGATGCGATTCTCGCCGATGGCAGCCAGGCGAACTTTGGCTCGGTGCGCCAGGAGCCGCAATCGGGAAGACTGGGCGAAATCCTTGCGGGATTGCGGGAAATCGCCGAGCGCGAATGCCGCGAGATCGTTGAACGGGTGCCGAAGGTGCTGCGTCGTGTCGGTGGCTACAACATCGACATCTTCGACTGCCAGAATCCACGCTCTTATACGGACGATGGCCTTGCCAACCTGGCCCATATCCTTGTCGGGTCCGAAGGGACGCTCGCGGTAAGCCGGCAGCTCACACTCAAGCTGTCGCCGCTGCCCGTGCATAAGGTACTGGGGGTCGTCAGCTTTCCGACCTTCTATCAGGCGATGGCGATGACCCAGCATATCGTGAAGCTGGGTCCGACCGCGGTTGAACTGGTGGACAGGACGATGATCGACCTTTCGATGGGCAATCCTGCTTTCCGCCCGGTCATAGAATCGGCGCTGGTAGGGAGCCCGCAGGCAATCCTGCTGGTCGAGTTCGCAGGGGAAGAACTGGGCCCTCTGCTTGGGAGGCTGGACGATCTGGTCGTGCTGATGGGGGATCTGGGCCTGCCCGGGGCGGTCATCCGCATGGCCGATACCGGGCAGCAGAAGGCATTGTGGGAGGTCAGGAAGGCCGGCCTGAACATCATGATGAGCATGAAAGGGGACGGCAAGCCCGTGTCCTTCATCGAAGACTGTGCTGTCCCGCTGGAGCATCTGGCGGAGTACACCGAGCGTCTTACCAGCGTGTTTCACCGGCATGGAACGGAGGGTACCTGGTATGCGCATGCCAGCGTGGGTACCTTGCACGTCCGCCCCATTCTCGATATGCGGCGCGATGGCGCAGGGAAAATGCGGGCCATCGCCGCGGAGGCCGCCGAGCTTGTCCGCGAGTACAAGGGTGCATTTTCCGGCGAGCATGGAGACGGACTGTGCAGGGGGGAATGGGTGGCATGGCAGTATGGCCCGAAGCTCCATCAGGCGTTCCGGGATATCAAGTTGTTGTTCGATCCGCAGAATCGCTTCAATCCCGACAAGATCGTCCAGCCCCCCAGGATGGATGACAGCCGGTATTTCCGGTTTCCCCCGGCGTACCAGACGATTCCGTTAAAGCCTATGCTCGATTGGTCCGCATGGAATGTCATGCGAGACCCGATCTCGGGGCAGGAGACCGCGCCCGGCCTGGGCGGGGATCGTGCCCAGGGTCTGGCGAAGGCGGTGGAGATGTGCAACAACAACGGCCATTGCCGAAAGTTCGATGCCGGAACGATGTGCCCGAGCTATCGCATCACGAAAGATGAAAAGCACGTCACCCGCGGGCGCGCAAACACGCTGCGGCTGGCCTTGTCCGGTCAACTGGGATCCGAAGGGCTGGCCAGCCGGGAAGTGAAGGACGTGCTTGACCTCTGCGTATCATGCAAGGGTTGCAAGCGAGACTGTCCTACCGGCGTGGACATGGCAAAGATCAAGATCGAGGCGAGATCGGCCTGGACGCAGCGGCACGGATTGGGGCTGCGGGAGCGCCTCGTGGCGTTCATGCCTCGCTATGCGCCATGGGCGAGCAAGATGGCGCCGCTTGTCAATCTGGCAGACCGCATCCCGCTCGTGTCTTCCATGGTGAAGCGCTGGATCGGCTTCGCTCCCGAACGGTCGCTGCCCCGCTTTGACCGCGCTTTTCTGGCAAAGCGAACGGCATCGGGCCGAACGCCAATCGACAAGATGACTGTTTTGCTGTTTGTGGATACCTTCAACAACTACATGGAACCCGGGAACGCGGCCGCCGCGGAGCGCGTCCTTGGCGCCGCCGGGTACGACGTCCACTTCAGTGCCGCGCCGGGCAGCCGGCCACTGTGCTGCGGGCGGACCTTCCTGGCCGCCGGTCTCGTCGACGAAGCCAAGGCCGAGGCAAGGCGCGCCCTGGATTTCCTGAAGCCCTATGTGGATGCGGGCGTGCCAATTGTCGGGCTGGAGCCATCCTGCCTGCTTTCGCTCCGGGACGAGTTCCTGAACTACGGATTCGGGGACGAAGCCCGCAGGCTTGCACAGTCTGCCTATCTGTTTGAAGAGTTCCTGGTGCGGGAGAAAGAGGCCGGGCGGCTGCAACTCAAGCTCAACGCGGTCCGAGGCAGCAAGGCGCTGGTGCATGGCCATTGCCACCAGAAGGCATTCGATGCCTTCCGCCCGGTGCAGACCGTGTTGAGCTGGATTCCAGGGCTGGAAGTCGAGACCGTCGAATCGTCATGCTGCGGGATGGCGGGTAGCTTCGGCTATGAGGCAGAACACTTTGAGGCGTCCCGGGCGATGGCGGAGCTATCCTTGCTGCCCGCGGTCAGAAGCGCCGACAGGGACGCCGTGGTGGTTGCGGACGGGACGAGCTGCCGTCACCAGATCCATGATGGTGCGGGCACGTCGGCCGTGCATGTGGCTTGTCTGCTGGCATCGGCGCTTGACGATGAAGTCGATGCCTTGCTACGGGCCGGTTGAGCGGGCACCGCGCCGACGGCGCCCGCGCGGGCCTGGCGCCCTGTTCCGGGAGTTCGCCGGCCGCAGGGCTGGCGACGCTGGCGGTCTTGTGCATCCATCGGTGAGGGTTATACTCGCAGGCTAGCTGCGTTGCTTCATGTCGCCGGAGCATCGGGTGTGGAACCTGCGCCGGACCTCCTTTTTCGATTGGCAGATTGCCGGGTGACGGCGATCGCTTGAGAACCGTTTGGCGCGGGCCGGATTGGCAGGCAGACTCATGAGCAATTCCCATGACGTATAAGGTTCCTCCGTTGCAGTGCCTGATTGCCTTCGAAGCCGTTGCGCGCCTGCGAAGCGGAACCGTGGCGGCGCAGGAACTGTGCGTCACGCCGAGCGCGATCAGTCACCGCATCCGACAGCTTGAAGACATCATGGGGATCGAGGTCTTCAACTCGGCGCAGGGCGGGTTCACCTTGACGGCGAGGGGCTCCGAGTATCTGGAGGTAGTCAAGGAAGCCCTGAACGCATTGAGTCACTACAGCGTTCGACCGCGGTCCGCAGGAGAAATACGTCAACTTCGCGTGGCGGCGCCTCCGACCTTTGCACGGCAGGTGCTTGTGCCTCATCTCACTGGCTTCCAGGAGGCGCACCCGGAGATCGAGCTGATTCTTCAGCTGTCGGTGCCGTTGGTGGGCCTCAAATCGGAGAACGCGGACATCGAGATTCGCTTTGGCACCGGCAACTATCCCGGGCTCGAGACCTTGAAGATTCTGGATGAGCCCGTTTTTCCCGTGTGCAGCCCCAGCTACCTCAGGGATGTCGGGCCTTTCCCTTCGCCGGACAGGCTCTCCGTCGCTCGTTTGCTGCGTTGCCCTCTCGAACCCTGGCGTCCCTGGCTGGTGGCGGCAGGGCTCGATTGGCCGGAGCCTGGTGTCGGTGTGCAGTTTGTCGACCTCGGGCTGATGCTCGAAGCTGCCGTAAACGGTCAGGGCGTCGCACTCGCCCGCAATAGAATGGCGAGGAGCTGGATCAGTTCCGGTGTGCTCGTTCCGTTGTTCGACATCCAGGTGCACTCCATCTATGCGTATTACATTACCTACCCGCCTGGCTGCGAAGAGGGCAGCGATATCGCGACGTTCGTACGCTGGATGGCCGAAATACTGCGCAACCCATTGAAGTAGCCTGGTCCCGGCCGTGCCTCGGGCCACGGCCTCCGAATCAGGCTTTGCGGCGAACCAGTTCGCACGCGGCCGACAGCATTGTGGCGGCGGCGGCGTCGGCCATGTCAGGCGAGATATCAAGATGCGTGGTAACGCGGACGAAGCCACGCTCGAGTGCGCGGACCCGCACGCCGCGCCTGGCACACAGATCGACGAATTCCACGTTGTCGATCATAGCGCCCGGGAACGCGAAGCGCAGGATGTTGGTTTGCGGTGCCGGCGGATCGAACCGGAACAGCGTATGCGCGGATAGTGCTCGCCAGATGCGGGCGGCATTCTCGTGATCGCGGACCAGCTGCGCTACATTGTTGTCCAGCGCGTACAGACCGGCGGCAGCGAGAACGCCGGACTGCCGCATGGCACCGCCAAGCCGATACTTCCAGCCCCATGCGTCGCCGACGAAGCGCTCGGTGCCGCAAAGCACGGCGCCGACAGGGCACCCCAGTCCCTTGGAAAGGTCGATCCAAACGCTATCCCACCCCAAGGCATAGTCCGATGCGGCGACACCGGTGGACGCACACGCATTCAGCAGACGCGCACCGTCCATGTGGCAGGCCAGGCCGGCGCCTCTGGCCACGTCGAGCACGCTCCTCAGTTGCTCCATGCTCCATACCGCGCCGCCCGAGAAGTTCGTTGTTTGCTCAACGCACAGCATGGCGGTTCGCGGCGAGGTGCGGCTGGCAGGGCGGATCGCACGGGCTACCTGCGCAGCATCGAAAATGCCATGCGGCGATGCAAGGGCATAGGCGGAGACGCCGGCGATGGCTGCGGCCCCGCCGGCTTCCGTGGACACGATGTGGGACTGGGCGTCGGCGATCAGTTCGTCGCCTGGCCGCGTTTGTACCAGGATCGAGATCAGGTTGGCCATGGTCCCGGAGGGGAGAAACAGGCCGGCTTCCTTACCCAGAAGACTCGCTACCCGTGCGCACAGCTTCAGCGTGGTTTCGTCTTCGCCGGCTTGTTCGTCACCTACCGTGGCGTTTGCCATTGCCGTTCGCATGCCATTGGAAGGACGTGTTTTCGTGTCGCTGTAGAGATCGATGAGTGCATGCATGGCGCTGCTGCTCCTTGGAGGTAGGGCGACAGGGGGAAAAGGCCGATCGGGGATCGGCCCATGTCTTCTTCGGGCGCAATGCCCGGGAGGCTAGTGGATGACCATGTGCGTGAACGGGGCGATGTATGCCTGCAGGGTAATGAAGATCCCGACAAGGCCCGCCAGGGCCAGGGAGTGGAAGAAGACATAGCGAAGGATGTCTCCTTCATGCCCATACCACTTGGTGGCGGTCGATGCGACCACGATGGATTGCGCATCGATCATCTTGCCCATGACGCCGCCGGAGCTGTTGGCGGACGCCATCAGGTACGGCGACAGGCCGAGCTGCTCGGCAGTCGTCTTCTGCAGCCCGCCAAACAGCACGTTGGCTGCCGTGTCGGATCCGGTCAGGGCGACGCCAAGCCATCCGAGCATCGTACCGAAGAGGGGATAGAGCACGCCGGTATGCGCGAAAGCGAGCCCCAGCGTTGCATCCAGGCCCGAGTACTTGGTCAGGTATCCCACGCCGAACATGGCGCAGATGGTGAGCAGCGAATACCGGACCAGCTTGATGGTCTGCCAGTACTCCTTGAACAATCTTGGCAGCGAGTATCCCATCAGGATCCCGCCGATCACCGACGCCACCAGGATGCCGGTGCCTGCCATCGAAAGCACGTTGAAGGCGTACACAGCGGACTCGGGGACTGACGCCGCGACCACCGGCGGACCCTTGAGCACCATCTTGTCCAGGCCCGGAATGCTGTACTTCCAGGTCCAGATGGCGTCCAGGTACTTCTTGAACTGCGGGATTCCCCACAGGAAGACAAAGACCGTGAGAATGACCCATGGCATCCAGGCTTTCGCGGGGGAGATGCGCCGCCCGGAGGACTGCGCGCAAGCGTCCGGCGACGCCTGGTCATCGACCGAGGAATCGTCGTGACGGTTAAGCAGCTTCGTGGAGGTCCAGATCTTGCGGGGCTTCCAGACCTTCATGAACAGGGCCAGGCAACTCATGGAAACCAGCGAGGAGATCACGTCTACAAGCCATGGACCATGGAAGTTGGAAACGAGGTACTGGGGAACCGCAAAGCTGATCCCGGCCACCAGGATGGCTGGCCAGATTTCCTTCATGCCGCGGAAGCCGGCAAATGCCCAGATCAGCCAGAATGGCACGAGAAGGGAGAAGAGTGGCAACTGCCGGCCGATCATTGCCGAAAGCTGCAGGAGATCCAGGCCGGTCACGGCGGAGAGGGCGATCACGGGCGAACCCAGCGCACCGAATGCCACCGGCGCGGTATTGGCGATCAGTGCCAGCCCGGATGCAGCCAGCGGCGAGAAGCCGAAGCCGATCAGGATGGCTCCGGTGACGGCGACGGGGGTACCGAAGCCGGCCGCGCCTTCAAAGAAGGCGCCAAAGCAGAAGGCGACAAGCAATAGCTGAATGCGCTTGTCCTCGGTGACGCCGGAGATCGAGTCCTGTAGCGCCTTGAAGAATCCGTTCTGTGTGGTGAGCCGGTGCAGGAAGATGATATTCAGGACGATCCAGCCGATGGGGAAGAGGCCGGATGCAATGCCGTACGCGGCAGCCTTGCCCGCCATGCTGGCCGGCATGCCAAACACAGTGCAGGCAATGGCGCCCCCTGCCAGAAGCGCCAGACCTGCAGCCAGATGCGCTTGAATATGGAAGAAGGCCAGTGCGGCCAACAGGATGACGATGGGAATTGCCGCAACCAGGGTCGATAGCAACGGGTTTCCCAATGGGTCATAGATCTGACTCCATGCCATGTTTGTCTCCTCGCGGATAATTATTATGTGGCTGAATCGATATGCTTCGATTCTTCGCCGGAAGGGGGGCGGAGCGGAAAAGCCTGGTTTTCTTCCACCCCGTGCAGGTATTGGCTGGCCGATGGCGGGGCACCGGCCAGCCTTGGACAAATGAAAGGGAGGGTCAGGCGTTGTGCCGTACCGGCATGGCACTGCCGGCGGCGGCGCTGGCGGGAAGGTCGTTCAGGTCTTCTTCGTCCGCCCCTATGGTGCGTTCCTCGACGTGCGACGAGAACTCGACGGGCGCCAGGGCGCGGCGATTCACCTTCAACTGGAAGACGTCGAAGCGGTTGTAATAGCCGACCACGTCCTGGAATTGCTTCGGCACTACGCATTTCGCCAGGTCGATATCGGCGTAGACAATGCCTTCCTCATCGCGAACGACCTCGCTGATGGGCTGGCCGTCGGGGCCCAGTATCATGGAGACGCTTTTCGGAGACTCCTCGAGCAACTGGCGAGCGCGCGAATTGTCCCGGCTGATCAGATCGATTGCCTCGGGAGGAAGGAAGCCGGAGGCGACGATATTGAAGAGCTTGCCCTCGAATGCGTGTGCGCCGGCGCGAAGGCGGATGGCGGCTTCGAGGTCATAGCCGGATTCGCCCGGAGGGTTGGTCGGCCAGCGGGGGGAGAAGGAAGAGATGTGGACATTCTCGCCCTGGGCGAGCAGCGTGAAGCGAGCCAGCGCATTGGTGTTCTCGCCACAGACCAGCGCGCCGATGCGGCCAATCCGCGTATCGGAAATGCGGAGTCCGTTGCCGTCTCCGGGCGTCCAGGTCAGTTTCTCCCAGTAGGTAGGGACCAGTTTCCGGTGTGCGTTGAGGATGGAGCCATCATCGCCGATGAGGATGTTGGTGTCCCAGATACAGGCGGGACTGATGGGCGTGCCCTCATTGATCCCCAGCGACACGAATACGCCAAAGCGCTTGGCGCAGTCGCGGACCTGCTTGATCTCGGGGCCATTCACCTCTACCGTCGACGAGGCAAGTTTCACGAAGAACTCATGGACGTCGACAGGCGCCCAGACACCAGACCAAACCGGGAAAGCGGAGATGAACGCTTCGGGGAATGCGATCAGTTCCGCGCCGTTGCCGGCCGCTTCCGCGATCCAGGCGCAAGCCTTATCGATGGTCGCCGGCGTGTCGAAGTAGATCGGTGCAGCGTGGCATGCGGCTGCCTTGAACTTGGGGTAGGTTCTCATTTGAGGTTGTCTCCGAAAGATGTGCCGTTACCGGCAGAGGGGTGTCCGATGGGCCGGATGTCTGGATGATTGCAGCTGCGGCGCCCGCCAAACGGGCGCCGCAGGGTTTCGATGAAATCTACGCCGCGAACCGTCGGATCGCGTCCGCGTTCCACTGAATGCCCAGACCCGGGTTTTCAGCAGGTTCGACGTAACCGTCCGTGACGCACAGCGGATCCGCCAGGACGCCGTCAGCGAGTCCGAAGTACTCCAGGTAGTGGGCGGTGGGGGTCAGGCTCTGGAGATGGGCGCTCGCCTCCTGGAAGAAGTGAGTGGACACCGGGATGGCGGACGCTGCGCAGACCGCCGCCGCATCGAGCCAGCCCGATACGCCGCCGATCTTCATCAGGTCGAGCATCATCAGGTCCGAGGATTCTTGCCGGATACTGCGCGATACCTCGCGCGGCCCGTAGAGATTCTCGCCGAGCTGGATCGGCGTTCGCAGCGCGGCGGATATTTTCGCGTGGCCGTCGAAATCGTCGTACCTTGTTGGTTCCTCTATCCACTCCAGTCCCTCCTCGTCGAGTGCCCGGCCTCTTCGAATCGCTTCGGGAACCGTCAGCGACTGGTTGTAGTCCACCATCAGCTTGCCGCTGGACCCGAGCAGGGATTTGGCGGCGCGGATTGCCAGCAGGTCTTCCTCCAGAGTGGGGTATCCGATCTTGATCTTGATGGCACGGAATCCGGTGCGCATGGCTGCTTCGATAAGCGGTGCGGCCTCGTTCGGCGGCTCCATGCCAAAGCTCGCATAGGCGAGCGTCTTCGAGGGGGTGCCACCGAGCAGGCGGACCAGGGGCGAGCCGAGGAAGCGCGCGTGTGCGTCCCACAGCGCCATGTCGATTGCCGCCAGGGCCATATCAAGAAGACCCGGCGTGCCGATCAGGATGAACTTGCGCCGCAGCGCGGCCATGTTCGCCCGAGGTTCAAGTCGCGCGGACTCGATGAGTGGAAGAATATGCCGCAGCACCTGGGCTACTCCCTCCAGCACGACTGGCGTATAGGTAAAAATGTACGAACTGCCGGTCACGCCGCCATTTGTCCTGATGTCGAGAAGAACCAGGGGCGCGGTCGCCATGACGCCGCTCGCTGTCCGGAGCGGAGGATGCAGCGGGACAATGACGGGGCGCACATCGAAACCGATGATCAAGGGGGAGTCGGACATAATCAATCTCGCTTATTTTCTTACTCGCTTTGGGGGGGAGGGCTGGGGTGACCGTGTGGTTGCAGGGCGAAAAAAAGATGACGCTAGTATGCGTCGATATCCGGAGGCGGTAGCAGGGTAATCGTTTGAAAGTATTTCATGATTGGTTGAGGCCAATCCGGTCTGCGGTTTTTCGCTAGCGTGAACGGGATTGAAATCTACTCAAGGGGGATTGAAATCTATTGCGGCGATATTCCTTGCATTGCCTGCGCCCGGCAAGGGGACGTATGCTGTAGCCGCCGGCACTCAATGTGCGGCGGGAGTGTCGCGAAGCGTTGCTCGACTGTGTTCGGCTGTATTCACTTCGCTCGGCACTGGGAACGATAGGTAAATGGATTGCGTCGTGATACGAAAGAACCCCAACGGCGATCTGCCGGTTATTCACCAGAGCGCGTTCGTGGACCCGACGGCAATTATTTGCGGCCGGGTGGTGGTCCATGAGAATGTGTTTATCGGGCCCTATGCCGTCATACGGGCAGACGAGGTGGGACCGGATGGTGGCATGCAGCCAATTGTCATTGGCGCGAATTCGAATATCCAGGACGGGGTAATCATTCACTCCCGTGCGGGGGGCTCCGTGGTGATCGGTGCGGGCACCTCGATCGCGCACCGCGCCATTGTCCACGGTCCGTGCGATGTGGGGCATCGCGTATTCATTGGGTTCAACAGTGTTTTGTACAACTGTTCGATCGGCGATGACTGCGTTGTGCGGCATAACGCAGTGGTGGACGGATGCCGGCTGCCGCGCGGTTTCCATGTCCCCTCGACGGAGCGGATCGGACCAGGAACGGACCTGCAGCTGATTCCGCGTGTGACCGCGGATGTGGCTGAGTTTTCTGAAGATGTGGCGCGTACGAACAACCAGTTTGTCACTGGCTACAAACGCATACAGAACGAGCTGTAGATGGATGGATTCGCTTGCGAGCGGGGGAGGTTGTATTGAAAGAAGGCAGAGGCGGGAAATCGGCAGGTAGTTCGAAGAGGAACCCGGCGGGCTTATCGGATCGCGTGGCGATCTTCGATCTCGATGGGACGATCATTGACGCCGCCCCCGACATGGCAGCGGGAATCAACGGCTTGCTTCGCGCACGCGGCTTGCCGCCCCTGCAGCTGGCGGAGGCTACGCCCTTGTTGGGGGATGGCCTCCGGGTTTTCGCGGCGCGTGCGTTTCGGCTGCGCCGGTCTGAGATCACGGAGGGCGAGGTTGCGGCCTTCGTGGATGGGTATGTCCAGGCGCCCATCCTTGAGACCAGGCTTTATCCGGATGTCGCCAGGACACTCGGCGCGCTTCGGGAAGCCGGCTGGCGGATGGTGCTATGTACCAACAAAGTGGAAGTTGCCGCTTGCAACATCCTCAGGGAGCTTGGCGTGCTGCCCTATTTCGACGCGATTTGTGGAGGAGATACGGTGGCATTCTGCAAGCCGGACCCGCGGCACATTGAGCAGGCATTGGCGCGCGCCAGGCTTCTTCACCGTCCGGCTGTGATGGTTGGAGACAATCGAGCGGATGTCGCCGCTGCGCAAGCCTACGGCATGCCCTCCGTCTTCGCCGCCTGGGGTTACGGCCGGCCGGATATGGGCAGAGGTGCAACGAAGGTTGCAGGGCGTTTTGACGAACTACCCGGATTGATGTCGGCGGCGCTGATCGGCTGGACATCGGGCTGAAAGCAGGGATTGCGGCGCAATATCCTCCCTCCGGGCCCGAGACGCAACAAGTGCGAGTGCGTTTGCCAGGGCAGTGGCTTTCGCTGCCGGGCCGGTTATAGGGATCGCCCCGACGCGTGCATCCGCTCGCGTTCGGGAGCGGCCCAGGACATGGACCGCCGTTCGATCGAATGCCGATGCCACCGCTGGCTGCCACTTTCTCGCAGGAGACTAGCGGTATGTTGCCTGTTTTGCCACCGCGTCCACCACCACCAGCGACGTCATATTGACGATGCGGCGCACCGTGGCCGACGGCGTCAGGATGTGGACCGGCGCCTTGACGCCCAGCAGGATCGGGCCGATCGCCACATTGTTGCCCGCCGCGACCTTGAGCAGGTTGTAGGCAATGTTGGCGGCGTCGATATTCGGGCACACCAGCAGGTTGGCCTCGCCCTTGAGCGCGCCATCCGGCACGAGCTGGTCGCGCAGCTTCGGGTCGAGCGCGCAATCGCCGTGCATCTCGCCATCCACCTCGAGTTCCGGCGCGCGTTCGCGCAGGATCGCCAGCGTTTCGCGCATCTTCTGCGCCGACGGCGCTTCCGACGAACCGAAGTTCGAGTGCGACACCAGCGCCACCTTGGGCTCGATGCCGAAGCGCTTGAGCTCTTCGGCGGCCATCAGGGTGATCTCGGCCAGCTGGCAGGCGGTCGGGTCCACGTTGACGTGGGTGTCGACCAGGAAGATCTGGCGGCCCGGCAGGACCAGCCCGTTCATCGCGGCGTAGACCTCGTTGGTGCCGCCCAGGATCTGGTCGATATAGCGCAGGTGCGCGGCGGTGTTGCTGACCGTGCCGCAGATCATGCCGTCGGCCTCGCCCTTCTTGACCAGCATGGCGCCGATCAGCGTGGTGCGGCGGCGCATTTCCAGCTTGGCGTACTGCTGGGTGACGCCCTGGCGGGCCATCATCTTGAAGTAGGCCTCGGAATAGTCGCGGAAACGCGCGTCGTGCTCCGGGTTGACCACGGTGAAGTCGATGCCGCCGCGCAGGCGCAGGCCAAAGCGTTCGATGCGGTGGGCGATCACGGCCGGCCGGCCGATCAGGATCGGGTTGGCCAGCTTCTCGTCGACGATCACCTGCACCGCGCGCAGCACGCGCTCTTCCTCGCCCTCGGCGAAGACGATGCGCTTCTTCTCCATGTCGACCTGGCGGGCGGCCGCGTAGATCGGCTTCATCAGCGTGCCGGAGTGGTACACGAACTGCTGCAGCTGCAGGCGGTACGCGTCCATGTCCTTGATCGGGCGCGCGGCCACGCCGGACTTCATGGCGGCCTCGGCCACCGCCGGCGCGATCTTGACGATCAGGCGCGGATCGAAGGGCTTGGGAATCAGGTACTCGGGACCGAAGGACAGGTCCTGGATGCCGTAGGCGGTGGCGACGATGTCGCTCTGCTCCTGGCGCGCCAGTTCGGCGATGGCATGCGCCGCCGCGACTTCCATCTCACGCGTGATGGTGGTGGCGCCCACGTCGAGCGCGCCGCGGAAGATGAAGGGAAAGCACAGGACGTTGTTGACCTGGTTCGGGTAGTCGGTGCGGCCGGTGGCGATCACCGCGTCGGGACGCACTTCCTTGACCAGTTCCGGCAGGATTTCCGGGTTGGGATTGGCCAGTGCCAGCACCAGCGGCTTGTCGGCCATGCGCTGGACCATGTCCTGCTTGAGCACGCCGGCGGCAGACAGGCCCAGGAAGATGTCGGCGCCGTCGATCACCTCGGCCAGCTTGCGCTTGTCGGTCTTCTGCGCGAAACGGGCCTTTTCCGGGTCCATCAGCTCGGTACGGCCTTCGTAGACCACGCCGGCCAGGTCCGTCACCCAGATGTTCTCGAGCTTCATGCCGAGGTCGAGCAGCAGGTCCAGGCAGGCCAGTGCCGCGGCGCCCGCGCCGGAAGCCACCAGCTTGACCTTGCCGATGTCCTTACCCACCACGGTCAGGCCGTTGACCACGGCCGCGCCGACCACGATGGCGGTGCCATGCTGGTCATCGTGGAAGACGGGAATCTTCATGCGCTCGCGCAGCTTGCGCTCGACGTAGAAGCACTCGGGCGCCTTGATGTCTTCGAGGTTGATGCCGCCGAAGGTAGGCTCGAGCGCGGCAATGATCTCCACCAGCTTCTCGGGGTCCTTCTCATCGAGTTCGATGTCGAACACGTCGATGCCGGCGAACTTCTTGAACAGGCCCGCCTTGCCCTCCATCACCGGCTTGGAAGCCGCCGGGCCGATATCGCCCAGGCCCAGCACCGCGGTACCGTTGGTGATCACGCCAACCAGGTTGCCCCGCGCGGTGTAGCGGAAGGAATTGGCCGGATCGGCCACGATTTCCTCGCACGCGGCGGCCACGCCCGGCGAGTAGGCCAGCGCCAGGTCG
>NZ_JBYOJU010000071.1:0-37329 GCF_057798855.1 Cupriavidus sp. 96C5-1
CCTTCGCCGGCCAGCACATGCTGAACCTGCTGCTGGCGGTGGCCATGATTGGCTTCGGCGCCATCTTCTGCCTGTCGCAGGCCTGGCTGCCCTTCCTGCTGATGCTGGCGATCGCCTTCGTGCTGGGGGTGCTGATCATCATCCCGATCGGCGGCGCGGACATGCCGGTGGTGGTGTCGATGCTCAACTCGTACTCGGGCTGGGCGGCGGCCGGCATCGGCTTTTCGCTCAACAACCCGATGCTGATCATTGCCGGCTCGCTGGTGGGGTCCTCCGGCGCCATCCTCTCGTACATTATGTGCAAGGCGATGAACCGCTCCTTCTTCAACGTGCTGCTGGGCGGCTTCGGCGGCGCGCCCGCGGCAGCCGTGGCCGGCGGCCAGGCGCAGCGCAACGTGAAGTCCGGCTCTGCCGACGACGCGGCCTTCCTGATGGGCAATGCCGAGACCGTGATCATCGTGCCGGGCTACGGCCTGGCGGTGGCGCGGGCGCAGCACGCGCTGAAGGAACTCACCGAGAAGCTGGTCGAGCGGGGCGTGACGGTGAAGTACGCCATCCACCCGGTGGCGGGCCGCATGCCGGGCCATATGAACGTGCTGCTGGCCGAAGCCGAGGTGCCCTACGACCAGGTCTTCGAGATGGAAGACATCAACAGCGAGTTCGGCCAGGCGGACGTGGTGCTGGTGCTGGGCGCCAACGACGTGGTGAACCCGGCCGCCAAGACCGACCCCGCCTCGCCGATCGCCGGCATGCCGATCCTGGAGGCCTACAAGGCCAAGACCATCATCGTCAACAAGCGTTCGATGGCGGCGGGCTACGCCGGGCTGGACAACGAGCTGTTCTACATGGACAAGACCATGATGGTGTTCGGCGACGCCAAGAAGGTGGTCGAGGACATGGGCAAGGCGGCCTGATGCGCCGGACTGGGCTACTATCACATAAAGTGAAGCCTCTGTAAGACGGTCAGGGAGTTGGCCGCGACTTTTTCTGTTCTCGCAGCGTGGAAGAACCGACCTGAAACGCTGCACCTTCGATCAATTGACCATGCCGTGCCTATTGCGCATGGCTGGCTCTTTCCTCGAGTGCCCTATGGACTACACTCCGATCAAGTCCCTGCTGATTGCCAACCGTTCCGAGATCTCGATCCGCGTGATGCGCGCGGCCGCCGAGATGAACGTGCGCACCGTGGCGATCTATTCGAAGGAAGACCGCCTTGCGCTCCATCGCTTCAAGGCTGACGAGAGCTACCTGGTCGGCGAAGGCAAGAAGCCTCTGGCGGCTTATCTCGATATCGACGATATCCTGCGCATTGCCCGGAAGGCGAAGGTCGATGCCATCCATCCGGGCTATGGCTTCCTCTCCGAAAACCCGGACTTCGCGCAGGCTGTGATCGACGCGGGAATCCGCTGGATCGGCCCGTCGCCCGAGGTCATGCGCAAGCTTGGCAACAAAGTGGCAGCGCGCAACGCGGCGATCGAGGCGGGCGTGCCGGTGATGCCGGCTACCGATCCGCTGCCGCATGACCTGGAGACGTGCAAGCGCCTGGCCGCCGGCATCGGCTATCCGCTGATGCTCAAGGCAAGCTGGGGCGGCGGCGGCCGCGGCATGCGGGTCCTGGAAAGCGAGCAGGATCTTGAGGGGGCGCTGGCCGCGGCGCGGCGCGAGGCGCTGGCCGCGTTCGGCAACGACGAGGTGTATGTCGAAAAGCTGGTGCGCAATGCGCGCCACGTCGAAGTGCAGGTGCTCGGCGACACGCACGGCAACCTAGTGCATCTCTATGAGCGCGACTGTACCGTGCAGCGGCGCAACCAGAAGGTGGTCGAGCGCGCGCCCGCGCCATACCTCGACGATGCCGGCCGGGCCACGCTGTGCGAATCGGCCCTGCGGCTGATGCGCGCGGTCGGCTACACGCATGCCGGCACGGTCGAATTCCTGATGGATGCCGACTCCGGCCAGTTCTACTTCATCGAAGTCAATCCGCGCATCCAGGTCGAGCACACGGTCACGGAGATGGTCACCGGGATCGACATCGTCAAGGCGCAGATCCGCGTGACCGAAGGCGGCCATATCGGCATGACCGAGAACACGCGTAATGAAAACGGCGAGATCGTCGTGCGCGCCGCGGGCGTGCCGGTGCAGGAAGCGATTGCGCTGAACGGTCATGCGCTGCAATGCCGGATCACCACCGAGGACCCGGAGAACGGCTTCCTGCCGGACTATGGCCGCCTCACCGCCTACCGCAGCGCGGCCGGCTTCGGTGTGCGCCTCGATGCCGGCACCGCATATGGCGGCGCGGTGATCACGCCGTACTACGATTCGCTGCTGGTCAAGGTCACCACCTGGGCACCGACCGCGCCCGAATCGATCCGGCGCATGGACCGTGCGCTGCGCGAGTTCCGCATCCGCGGCGTCGCGTCCAACCTGCAGTTCCTCGAGAACGTCATCAACCATCCCGCGTTCCGCTCCGGCGACGTCACCACGCGCTTTATCGACCTGACGCCGGAACTGCTGGCGTTCACCAAGCGCCTGGACCGCGCCACCAAGCTGCTGCGATACCTGGGCGAGGTCAGCGTCAACGGGCACCCGGAGATGAGCGGCCGCACGTTGCCATCGCTGCCGCTGCCCGCACCGGTGCTGCCCGCCGTCGACACCAGCGGCGCGCTGCCCTACGGTACGCGCGACCGGCTGCGCGATCTGGGCGCGGAGAAGTTTTCGCGCTGGATGCTGGAGCAGAAGCAGGTGCTGCTGACGGACACCACCATGCGCGACGCGCACCAGTCGCTGTTCGCCACGCGCATGCGCACCGCCGACATGCTGCCGATCGCGCCGTTCTATGCGCGCGAGCTGTCTCAGCTGTTCTCGCTGGAGTGCTGGGGCGGCGCCACCTTCGACGTGGCACTGCGCTTTCTCAAGGAAGACCCATGGCAGCGCCTTGAGCAACTGCGCGAGCGCGTGCCCAACGTGCTGTTCCAGATGCTGCTGCGTGGATCCAACGCGGTCGGCTACACCAACTATGCCGACAACGTGGTGCGCTTCTTCGTGCGCCAGGCCGCCAGCACCGGCGTGGATGTGTTCCGCGTGTTCGATTCGCTGAACTGGGTGCGCAATATGCGTGTCGCGATCGATGCCGTCGGCGAAAGCGGCATGCTGTGCGAAGGCGCGATCTGCTATACCGGCGACCTGTTCGACAAGTCGCGCGCCAAGTACGACCTGAAGTACTACGTCGGCATCGCGCGCGAGCTGCAGCAGGCCGGCGTGCATGTGCTGGGCATCAAGGACATGGCAGGCATCTGCCGTCCGCAGGCGGCCGCGGCGCTGGTCAAGGCGCTCAAGGAAGAGACCGGGCTGCCTGTGCATTTCCATACCCACGACACCAGCGGCATCTCGGCCGCTTCGGCACTGGCCGCGATCGACGCCGGCTGCGATGCGGTCGACGGCGCGCTCGACGCCATGAGCGGGCTGACCTCGCAACCCAACCTGTCGAGCATCGCCGCGGCCCTGGCCGGCAGCGAGCGCGATCCCGGCCTCAGCCTGGAGCGCCTGCACGAAGCGTCGATGTACTGGGAGGGGGTGCGCCGCTACTACGCGCCGTTCGAATCCGAAATCCGCGCCGGGACCGCCGACGTGTACCGCCACGAGATGCCCGGCGGCCAGTACACCAACCTGCGCGAGCAGGCGCGCTCGCTCGGCATCGAGCATCGCTGGACCGAGGTGTCGCGCGCCTACGCCGAGGTCAACCAGATGTTCGGCGACATCGTCAAGGTGACGCCGACGTCCAAGGTGGTCGGCGACCTGGCATTGATGATGGTGGCCAACGACCTGAGCGCCGCCGACGTGTGCGATCCGGCCAAGGAAATCGCTTTCCCTGAATCGGTGGTGTCGCTGTTCAAGGGCGAACTGGGCTTTCCGCCCGACGGCTTCCCCGCGGCACTGTCGCGCAAGGTGCTGCGCGGCGAGCCGCCAGCGCCGTACCGGCCCGGCGACCAGATCCCGCCGGTCGATCTCGACGCGGCGCGCGCCGCGGGCGAAGCCGCATGCGAACAGCCGCTTGACGACCGCCAGCTGGCTTCGTACCTGATGTACCCGAAGCAGGCCGGCGAGTACCACGCGCATGTGCGCACCTACAGCGATACCTCGATGGTACCGACGCCAGCATACCTGTACGGCCTGCAGCCGCAGGAAGAAGTGGCCATCGACATCGCCGCCGGCAAGACCCTGCTGGTCTCGCTGCAAGGCACGCACCCCGACGCCGAGGAGGGTCTGATCAAGGTCCAGTTCGAGCTGAACGGGCAGTCGCGCACCGCGCTGGTCGAGCAGCGCAGCACCACGCAAGCGGCCGCGGCGCGCCACAGCCGGCCGGTTGCCGAGCCCGAGAACCCACTGCATGTCGCCGCGCCCATGCCTGGCTCGATCGTGACGGTGGCGGTGCAGCCGGGCCAGCGCGTGGCCGCGGGCACGACGCTGCTGGCGCTGGAGGCGATGAAGATGGAGACCCATATCGCGGCGGACCGGGACTGCGAGATTGCGGCGGTGCATGTTCAGCAGGGGGATCGTGTGGCGGCGAAGGATTTGCTGATCGAACTGAAGAGCGCGGATTGACACCGGGTATGGGGCGAGCGTTCAGCTGACTCCAATGTACTGGCCGCTTGTCTTTTCGCAGTTGTTCTTGACTGTGCCTCACGCTATCCACGAGGCATGCAACCATGAAAGCGGGCTGATCGTGGATGCAGTCCCGCAAGAGGGCTGTGAAGGCGATGCGGCAGGAGCCGCATCGCCACAGTGTGTTGCACTGGAACCGATAAACCGATAGAGCGGGGCGTGCGTCGGCTCGCACCCACGATGCAGGGAGACCACTTCTCATCACGAAAAGAGGCTTGCAAAAAGTGTCGGGGCCGTGCGTGAACGGGAATCAGGGGCTGGTTTGTGAGCCGCTCAAACACTTTGGTATGATCCTGCTTATCTATATCATATGAAATGTGCAACCGGTTGCCCCGGCTTGCGCGATCGTCAAACAGGATTCTGAACGTGGGCACGCAATTTGACGCCGGCAGCGCTATTGGTGGCGTGCTGTACAAAGATGTTAAACATGCAATCCTTGCCGCGCTTGCGGCGGGGGAGTGGAAAGCGGGCGAAGTCATTCCATCCGAGCGCAAGCTGACCGACCGATTCGGTGTTTCGATCGGTACTCTGCGCAAGGCGATTGACGAACTGGTGGCAGAGAACATCATGATTCGCCATCAGGGCCGAGGCACGTTTGTAGCAACTCACCGTCAGGAAGACCACTTCTTCCGGTTCTTCCGGATTGTTCGACAGGATGGGCATCGCGAGTATCCCCGCGTGCGCCTGGCAAGGTTTCGCCGGGCGAGGGCCGACCAGGAGGAGGCCACCGCTTTGGCTATCGCGGTCGGAGATCCCGTGTTCCGGTTCACCAATGTCCTCTCGCTGGAAGGGAAACCTGTGATGATCGATGCCATTACGGTCCCGGAAGCACGCTTCAAGAGCCTGACCGAAAAGCAGCTGCGCGAGCGGCCGAATACGCTTTACAACTTCTACCAGGACATCTTTGGCATCAATGTCATTCGCATCGAGGAACATTTGCGGTCCGCATTGGCGAACGAGGATGACCACACGTTGCTAGGGGTTCCGCTTGGCAGTCCACTACTGAAGATACTGAGGATTGCGTCTTCATTCCATGACGAACGCATCGAGTATCGCGTTTCTCGGCTCGACACGACTTGCCACGAGTTTGCCCTGTCCCAACCGTAGGCTGAATCAACGAGACGTGGCCCGCGCACGGACGGAACGCAAGAACCCGCTTCAGCGATCGGCGAGCCCGGCGTTGCGGATCAGCGTACCATACGATCTGGCTTCGGTAGCCACGATCGATTCAAAGGCCGCCCCGTCCCGATATGGGCTACCGAGCACATGCCCGTTCACTGTACGGCCATACATCGAGTCGTCCGTGTCGTGGTACTTCTTGCGGGTGGCCTCGATCGAACCCATGAAGCGCGGATCCTGCGGGCGCTCATGGCTGTTCATGAACATCGCGACGTCCCAGGCATCCTGCTCGCTGAGCGTACCGCCCTTGCCCAGTGGCATGTTGGCCTGGATGAAACCGGCCGCGTTGGCAAGCTGATGCATGCCCGCGCCCCAGTTGAAGGACTTCGGACCCCAAAGCGGCGGAAATACCTGGATATTCCCCGTGCGCTGCCCTTGACCGTCGGTGCCGTGGCATAGCGCGCAGTTTTGCATGTAGACCTTTTCGCCGCGTGCGTAGTCGGGCTGAGCGGCTTTCTTGAGCTTGGGATAGCCGCTGCCGGGCATCGGTTTTCCGACTGGCGCGCCCGTGGCAAGCCAGAAGGCGTAGGTCTGCAGCGCGGTCATGATCTCATCGTCCTGCAGTGGCGCCTTTCCGTTCATGCTGAACGCGAAGCAGCCCTGGATGCGCGAGGCCAGCGTGTCGACCTTGCCTGTCTTGCTTCGGTAGGCCGGGTAGTGCACGAAGGCGGCCCACAGCGGCGCGGAGTCGGGCTTGCGGCCGCCGTCGAGGTGGCAGTTGACGCAGTTGAGGTCGTTACCCACGTAGCGGGGGGCGTACTTGCCTGTCTCCTTGAAAATCCTTTCGCCCAAACGAATCATCTTGCCGTAGTCCCCTTCGGGAAGGCTATCTTCGGCGGGCGGGGCAAAGGCGGTGGTGACGGCTTGCACCTTCGCCGCGGCAGGTGCTGTCGATAGTGCCACGGCTACCTCGGTGGTGGTCGTGGCAGAGACGTTCTCCGAATGGTCACCGGCCAACGGCGCATCCAGGAGACGATTGAACATCACGTTCGCGCCGATTGCCACGCCCAGTACCACAGTAACGACGGCACCGGCGAAGACGGCCAGACCGTTGATGCGTCGCTTCGGTGCGGCATCGTCGTGTCGCGGCTGCGTGTTCATGGCCGGGCTCCTTTAGTGTTGTTCTGTAAGGCATTGCCGGTGCCTTGGACCGGGGCCTGTGCCGGCACAGTGGCCAGTGCTGAGTAGTACGCGGCTACGGCATCGACATCCTTGTCGGACAGCTTGCTGGCAACGGCCGGCATCAGGCCCAGAGGGCCTGGCGGCCGGGTGCCGGCCTTCCAGGCTTGCAGCTGTTGGGTGACGTAGGCCACCGAGAGGCCCGCCAGTGGCGGGAACTGTGCGCCGACGCCGGATCCACTTGGCCCATGGCATTGCGCGCAGGCAGGGAGTTTGTCGGACCAACGTCCGCGCGTGGCGAGCCAGGCGCCGGCGTCGGAGCGTGTTACCGAAGGCGCCTCGACAGCGCTAGGCGGTGCCCCAAGGGGCGCTGGCAATTGGCTGTAGTACATCGCGAGTGCGATACGCTCGGTGGCCGAAAGCTTCTGCGCAAAGGGCTGCATGATGGGGTTCTTGCGACGGCCGTCGGCGAAAGCGTCAAGCTGCGCCTGCAGGTAAGCCTGGCCGGTGCCAGCCAAGCGAGGGAAGGCAGCATTGCCAGCGCCCTGCGCTCCATGGCAACTGACGCAGGCTGCGACGCCTTGCAAGGTACCCTGGGTGGCAATCTGCTGCCCCTGGGCGATAGTGGCCTGCTGTGCCAGTGCCGGTGCGGCGAACGCGGCGGTCAGCAGCAGCACCGCGCGAAACTTAGGCGCGCACATAGAACCAACCTTCGCTCTGCATCCTCGCCAGCGCGAGCACGGCGCCTTCCGGCAGCACGGTCAAGGGCGCCCGCGCTTCCCGGGCGATCTTGGTCAGCGTGTTGGGGCAGATCAGGGTGAGCGGGTCGGCCAAGGCGTCGGGCGCGTCCAGCGCGGCCGCCACCGCCTCGGCATTCGCAACGATGCGAACTGTCGCTTGCGGTGCGTCCTTGGTCAGATTGACGGCGTTGCTGCGTGCGCGGGCTAGCGCGTTGGCGGTGGGCGCATGCAAGAGGATGCGCGCGCCGTGGCTGTGGTCTTCCATTTTTTTCTCCTCGTGTGTGGATCCGCCAAGCTGGCGGCGGGATTCAGCCGCCGCTGATCTGCCGCGCAGCATCCTTCAGTGCGCTCTGCAGCATTTCCTCGATGCTTGGGTGGTAGTACGGCACCGCAAGCAACCCGTTGACGGTTTCGCCGCGCTGGATGGCCCAGGCCAGCAGATGCGCCAGGTGCTCGCCATGGATGGCGATCAGGCTGGCGCCACGCAGCGTGCCGTCGACGCGGTCGGCGTAAACGCGTACCAGGTTGCCTTCGGCGCCGAGGATGCGCGATCGGCCGTTGCCCGAGCCCTGTGCCGTGCCGATCACCGTGCGGGTCATATCCAGCCTGTCGAAGGACTCGCCCACGGAGGCGATGTCGGGGTCGCTGAAGACGATGGACAGCGGGACGTGTCGAGCCGGCGGCATCCCAGCGTTCCCATCCAGCATTTGCAATGCGCCACGCGCCGCGATCAGTCCTTCGTCGGCGGCTTCGTGCAGCAGTGGCCGGTCGGCCGCGACGTCGCCGGCCAGGAAGACGCACGAGGTGCCGGCGCGCAGCGTGTACGGATCCAAGGCCGGGCGGCCGTGCGCATCCGACGGGATGCCGGCTTGAACGAGGTCGAGCGCTTCGAGATTGGGGCGCCTGCCGAGCGCGGCAAGGACCATGTCGACGTTCTCGGCCTCATTGCCGCTTCGCAGCACGATGGACTCGCCATCGGCCAGCGCTTCGACTGGCCGTCCCAGCCACATCGTGAGCTCGCTGCCGAAGCGTTGGATAGCCCGCGCGTCCACCTCAGGGTCTGCGATGCCGGCCAGCGTGGCTTTGAGGTCGCCAGCGACGACGCGCACGCCGAGCCGTGCCAGCGCCAGGCCCATTTCCAGCCCGATGACACCCAAGCCCACGATGCCGATGCGGCGCGGAAGCTCCTCGAGCTCGAACAACGTATCGGTCGTAAGCAGGCGACCGCCCAGCGCTGTGAATGCCGCGGGTACGACGGGACGGGAGCCGGTGGCCACGATGAAGGCGCGGGCGTTCACACGCCGGCCGTCCACATCGAGGGTTCGACGGTCGACGAACCGCGCCGTACCCATCAATAGACGGTCGCCGGCTGCGGTCACCGTGCGCTGGGCGGCGCCTGCCGCCAGCATGTCGCGGGTGGCGCGCGCCTCGCGCCACAGGTCGTCTGGCGAAACAGTGCCGGCAGGGGCCTTGGCTCCGTTCAACAGTTCGCGCAGGGTAGCCCAGCGTTGGCCGGCGTGCAGCGCGGCCTTGGAGGGCATGCAGCCCACGCGTGCGCAGGTGCTCCCTAGCGGGCCGTGGTCGATCAGTAGGGCGGATTTTCCTGTGCGGGTGACCTCATGGAAGGCGGTGAGCCCGGCGGTTCCGGCGCCGATGATTGCAACGTCGGTGGTAAGTGGGGGGGGCATGGAGAGTTCCTTGGAGGCTTATGGTGCGACAGTGTTCAGCGTGGGCCCATGATCTCGGCCAATGCCTGGTCGGGCACGCCGGTGCGCATCTGCACCGCGCCCTTGGAATCGCGCCAGACCACCGCTGGGGTGGCCCGCAAGCCTAGGTCGGTCATGAGCTTCTCGTTGCCATCGAGCTGCGCTTGCACTGCCGGCGGGATGAGGGACAGGGGCCGGATGCCTTCGTCGCCGAGTGGGCGCGGGCGGCCCGAGGCCAAGCCCTTGGCGGTGGCTGCCGACTGCGCGCGCTCATAGGCGGCCAATGTCGCTGCAGGGTTCTTATCGGCCAGCAGGGCCGCTGCCTTGTTCGGGCTGGTTGGTGTGAGGATGCCGACGATGATGTGGCGCAGTTGCACCTTGCCCGCGTTCACCCAGGGGCGCGCGTCGGACCAGAACTTGTTGCAGTAGGGGCAGTTCGGGTCGGTGAAGACGTAGACGGTGCGCGGCGCTTTGTCAGAGCCATCAGCAACCGAGCGGCTGCCCTGCAGTTGACCCCATACGCCATCGGTCATCGGTTTGCTGACGGTCTTCTCCAGCACCGCACGATTGACGTCCTTGCCGTCAGCATCCAGGAGGGCTCCCGCAATCACGTGCTTGCCATCGGGCGTGGCGTACAGTGCGATCGGCTGCTGGCCCATGTAGCCAGCCCAGGCGGTGAGACCTCCCGGCGACGGGAAGGTGCCGACGACGGTGAGGCCCTGTTTCTCGAGCGCGCGCAAGGGGGAGGGGCGGTCCTGGGCCAGCGCGCACGACTGCGCAACCACACCCGCCGCGGTCACCGCCGCAGCGGCGATAGCCCAAAGGAGGCGGGGGCCGACGGGAGGGACACGGGGGACTGGCGTTGGCATGGTCATGGAATTGATGGTGGTTGGGAAGTTCGTTTGGAAGAGGGAGCGGCGAGTGCGGTCAGTCGCTGCGCCAGCGTGGCGTGCGACAGTTCGCCAATACGTTGGTCGACCAGGCGTCCCGATGCATCGAAGAAGAGGGTGGCCGGCAATGCTGACTGGCCGAATTGCGCACCCGCCTCGCCCTCGGGGTCGAGCAGCACATTGCGCAGTTCAAGGTTCCGGCTCGCCAGGAAATGTTGCACGGCGGCATAAGACTCGCCCTGGTTCAGGAAGACGAAGTGCAACTCGGGATGGTCGGCCTGGGCGTGCTGGAGCACGGGCATCTCACGCTGGCAGGGCGGGCACCACGTGGCCCAGAGATTAACCACCGTGGGCTTGCCCTCGAAGGACATCAGCGATGCGGTTCCGCCGTCGAAGGTGGAAAGCGTGATGGCCGGAAGCAGGATTTCGTCCTGCGGCAGCGCCAGAAGCGTGAACGATCCCACCATCCAGAAGACGCCGGCCGTGCCAATGGCCGCGAGTAGCGGCTTGCGAAGCGCAGGGCATGGCCGGATGAGTATCAGCGTATAGACCCAGGCCGCAATCAAGCCGGCTTGCGGATCCCAGCCACCATCGCGGATGTCCAGGATGCCCAGCGGTGCGCTGAAATAGGCGTCCCGGTACTGCCAGACGAAGGCAAGGCGTGCGAGCACGACGGCGACCAGCAACACGCGGATTATCTGCGGCTCCACATCCATGCCGACCTTACGGCCTATGCGCTTGCCGATGAACAAGCCCAGCGCGGCGGCGCTCAGGAGCACCAATAAGGCGAAGGGCAGGGCCAATGGACCGATCTGGAGCGTCGACCTCATGAGCGATCCCCTGAGACGCCCCCGTCGGCAGGACGGCGCTCCAGCAGGTCAGCCACCCCGAATTCGCCGACCAGGCGGGCGTCACGCCGCTCGCGGCCCTCTGCGTCGAACAGTATCACCGTCGGCGGGCCGAGTACCTGGTGCTGGCGCATTAGCGCACGCTGGTCGGCATCCCCAGCCGTCACGTCCGCGCGCAGCAGGACCACGCCAGCCAGGGCTTGACGCACCCGGGCATCCAAAAACACTTCGTGCTCGATCGTCTTGCAGGAGACACACCAGTCGGCCGAAAAATCCAGGAGCACCGGCCGACCTGCAGCCCGGGCGATGTCAAGCCGTGCCTGGAGAGCCTGCGGGCTACGGACGGTGTCGAAGGGCAACGAGGCCGGCTCGCCAGTGGCACCTGTGGGCGTTGCGGTAGATGCCGTTGCGAAGGCGAGTGGCCGCCAGGGATCACCACTGCCAGCCGCCGCGCCCAGCACCATGGCACAGCCCCAGAGTCCTGCCGTCAGCGCTACACTGCGCCCCAACAGGCGGGCGCCGGCGGCGGCCTGCGCAGCCAGGTGCGCGAGCGTCAGTGCGAAGCCGGCCAGCAGCGCGCCCCACAGGGCCAGCGCTAGCGGCGCGGGGACCACGCGCTGCACCATCCAGACAGCCGTACCCAGCAGCAGGAACCCGAAAGCGCCCTTGACCCGTTCCATCCAGGGGCCGGGCTTGGGCAGGCAGCGTGCGCCCAAGGTCGCGATGAGCAGCAGCGGCAGGCCCATACCGAGACCCAGTGCGAACAGCAGCACCGCTCCGGATGCGACATTTCCCGTCTGCGCAATGTAGAGGAGCGTGCCCGCAAGTGGTGCCGTCATGCAGGGACCGACCAGCAGCGCGGAGAGCAGGCCCAGCGCAGCCGCGCCCGCCAGGGTGCCGCCTTGGCGGCGCCGGCTCGCGCCATCGAGACGGTCGCGCACGAAGCCCGGCAACTGCAGCGTGAAGAAGCCGAACATCGCCGCCGCGAGCACCACGAACACGGCGCCGAAGGCGGTGACAGTCCAGCGATTCTGCAGCAGCGCTTGCAGGTTGGCGCCGGCCATTGCGGCGACTGCCCCCAGCAGTGCATAGGTCAGCGCCATCGGCAGCACGAAGGCCAGCGACAGCGCGAAGGCTCGCCTCGGAGGCGCCTGGCTACCGACCACGATGCCCGAGACGATGGGCACCATGGGCAGCACGCAGGGCGTGAAGGCCAGTGCGATGCCAAGCAGGAAGAATAGCGGCCCGCTCCAGGCCAGAGTTCGCTCGCCGATCAACTGGGTGATACGGCTGTCGCTGGCATCCGCTGCATCGAACAGCGACGCTTTCGCGGAGGCGGTGGCGGGAGCCGATAGCACAGTCTCCGCGGAAGTGTTCATGGCGGCAGCACCGACAGCGATCCTGCGCGTCTGCGGTGGATAACACAGTCCGGCATCGGCGCAGCCTTGCCAGGTGACGACCAATTCCTGGGCGCCAGGCGCATGGATGGGAATAGTCACCGCATCGTGGTAAACCTCCGTCGCGCCAAAATTCGGGTCTTCTTTGCGGTCGCCGGAGGGTTTGTCGACGCTATTCAGGCTGCCCGAAGGCTTGGCAGCGACGCCGATGCGGTCTCGGTAGAGGTAGTAGCCCGGGGCAATCTTCCAGTGCAGCCGGAGGTCGCCAGTGGCGGAGCGGGATAGCTCAGCAGTCAATGCAAAGGCTTCTTCGGGTTCCAGAAAGCCGTCGGCGGCGTATGCGGTCGCCATGAACATGCCCGTCAACTGGACAAGCAACACCAGCACCGTGAGAAGCGTCTGCCAGGCAGCGACCCGACGGGGCAGACGGGGCCAATGCGGTTGAGTACAGGTTGGGAGCGTCTCGGGCACGATGAAGAATTGCTAAACTATTGAGTTGGCCCATGGTGGTAGCTTGCGATTAAGGCAGCGTTAACGGTGCCTTCATCGTAGTTCGATAGCATTGGTTGCCGAACGCGATTCGGCGACGGGCCCCAAGGAGGTGACTGCCGTGCATGTTTTATTGATCGAGGACGACCCGCTGGTGGCCAGCGGCATCGTCGCTGGCCTGCGCTTGCATGGCCTCACGGTGGACCACGTGGGCACTGCCAGCCTGGGGCAATCTGCGTTGATGACATCACATTTTGATGTCTGCGTGCTTGACCTCGGGCTGCCGGACGAGGACGGGATGGTCGTGCTCGCGCGGTGGCGTGCCCGAGGAAGAGCGCTGCCGGTGCTGGTGCTGACCGCACGCGATGCGGTCGAGAATCGCGTCAAGGGGCTGCAGGCGGGGGCGGACGATTACCTGCTGAAGCCTTTCGACCTCGAGGAACTCGTGGCACGGCTGCAGGCCCTGCTGCGCCGTGCCTCAGGCCGCAGCGTGGACCGGATCGAACATGGCGCGTTGACGTTCACGGCATCGACTGGAGAAGTCTTGCTGCGCGGGGAGCCAGTGGATCTGTCCCGGCGCGAATTGGCATTGCTGCGTGCATTGTTGCAGCATCCGCGCCAGATCCTCGCGGGCGACCAACTGCGCGACAGCCTCTACGGCTTCGAGCAGGAGGTCGAAAGCAACGCAGTCAACGTGCACATCCATAACCTGCGGCGCAAACTCGGTGCCAGCATTGTGGAGACTGTGCGAGGGCAGGGCTACCGGCTTGGCGAGGTGAGCGGCGAGCTGGAGCGATGAACTCGCAAGATCGAACCACCGAGGGGGCTCGGTAATGGCAGCAGAAGTAGGCTCCACCAGCCTGCGCGTGCGTCTGCTGGCCATCATCGGTGTGTCGCTCACCCTGCTGTGGAGCGCGGTGGCGATGTGGATGTTCCTGGACGTGCGCAATGAACTGCGTACCGCGCTGGATGATCGGCTGGCGGCGTCGGCGCGCATGGTGGCCGGGCTAGCGCTTCAGTTTCCGTCATCCGTGGCCCCTGCGGATGGGCGGGGTGGCTCGCCGCTCGACGTGATCGCACGCGACGGCCTGGCCTGCGAGGTCAGCCTGCTGCGAGGGGAAGTCATGACCCAGACCATGGCGCGCACGGCGGGCAGCCCCGGCCTTGCCGTCGCCTCGCCTGGGTACGGCACCCACCTATTCGGCGGCAAGCTCTGGCGTACCTATGTCCTTGAGCAGGGTGGGATTCGCATTGCCACGGCCGACCGGGTAGATGTACGCGAAGGCCTGCTGCGCGACATTGCCTTGTCGGCGGGTGTGCCCTTTGTTGTCGCCTTGGCAGGCAGTCTGCCGCTGTTGTGGTTCGGCATCGGCCGGGGGCTGGCTCCCATCGAGCGCGTGCGCGTTGCGCTGGCTCAGCACCGTCCCGACGATGCGATGCCGCTGTCTGAGACCGACACGCCGCCCGAACTGCGCCCACTGGTGAGCACCATCCACCGCTTGCTGGAGCGGGTCCAGGGGGCGATTGCCCGTGAGCGCCGCTTTACCGACGACGCCGCGCATGAACTGCGCACGCCGCTGACTGCGATCAAGACCCACCTGCAGGTAGCCGGGCTCGCTTCCACCAAGCCGCAGGCGGCAGGGATTCTAGCGGAAGCATTGTCCAATGCCGACCACGGCGTTCAGCGGCTGCAGGGCACGCTGGATCAGCTACTGCTGCTGGCGCGACTGGACGGACGGGTCGAACCGGGAAGCGTCGACTGTGTGGACGCGGGCTCGGCAGCCCGGCAGGCGGTGGAGGATGCAACGGCCACCCACAGCGCTGCAGGTCGGTTGGTGCTGGAGGAGGCCGGCCGGGGCGTGCCCTTTTCCGTTGCAATCCCAGAGGCCTTGCTGGTGTCGGCGCTACGTAATTTGCTCGACAACGCACTGCGGTATTCGCTCCCGTCCAGTATCGTTCAACTGAGAGTCGAACTTGCTGGCGATGACTTCGTTTGTTTCTGCGTGCTCGACGAGGGACCTGGATTGACTGACGCCGAATGCGTGCAGGCGGTCGAGCGCTTCTGGCGCCGCAGCGCGGGAACGCAGGGCAGCGGTCTGGGGTTATCGATTGTCCGTTCCATTGGCGATTGCTATGGCGGCGAGTTGCAGTTACGTCGCAGGGCCGAGCGTGGGCTCGAGGCCCGTCTGTTCATCCCGGCGCGCAGCACTGAGTCATGAGGGATCCAGAGGCCCCAACGCATCTTCGTAGCTGAGTTTCCCGTGGGGAGCGGGTGTTTGGAAGCGTGGGGCCTTCAATGATCTGTCTCAAGCGCGGTGTCGGAGCGGTACCGATGGGCAGGCTTGCTCATGGTCGTCTGCTGTCAAACGAACTAAAGATGGTACGAATTCGCTACTAAAGTTGACGCGGCGCAGCTGGTCGGCCTCGCCGGCGGAAAAGCCCGCGGCGAGCATGGCCACCTGCATCACCTGTCACAGGTGGTCCTGAGCCGTTCATCTGCACCCACACGCAACTCTTTGCCTGTGCACGCCGCCCGGGCTCTTTCAAGGGTAATCGTACCTTTCGTGGCAGATCTGGCGGTAGCCGCGCGCAGAATCGCCTGCTGAAAGGTTCTGCGGCTTGACGGTACTCACCCAATCGGAAGATCCGCAGTGCTGCCGGCAATGTGGACGTGGTGATCGTGCCGACCTCCGCGAACGGGCGCGGCACCGGCATCGTGCGCAGCGTGCCCGTGGTAGCGAGCGGCAGCACTGCCGTGTCGACCGCGGCCTTGCCGATCACCCTCCCGAGTTCGGTGTTCCGCACCGTTTCCGGAGCAGTCACCCCGGCCAGCGCACTGGCGACCATCCGCGCACTTCAATCGACGGGCGGCGGCACCTTCGAAATTGCATCGACTGCCGCGGCAAGCGATACGGGCGCCTACAGCTTGTTCCCGACCCAGGCTGCGCTGCCGGCCGGCGCTCCTGTGGTGGGGACCTACCAGACCACGCTGCCAATTCCGCTGACGGCGGACGCTGCTGCGGCAGGCAAGTACGGCATCCAGGCCACGAGCGCCAGCGGGACAGTCAGCACGCAGCAGGTCAACGTGACCGTGGGCAACGTGATCCAGAATTTCGGATTCTGACGCGAAAGCAAGCCAGGATACCGGTACCGCCGGTGCCCAATTGAGACAAGGGAGAAGAAGAAATGAAATTCATTCTCGGCGCGGTGCTGGCTGGCACGCTTGCGACCGGCTGCACGGTCTATACGCCTGGTGTCGCGGTTCAGACACCTGCTGCGGTGGTCGTCGATCCAGGCCCGGGGCCGGGCTTCTGCCCACCGGGTCAGGCCAAGAAGGGGCGTTGCTGAGCAATTGAACCGCAGCCGGCTGCACCAGCAGTGTGTTTACCTAACTGAGGAGACTCTGATGAAAAAGACTCGCGTACTATCCTTGATCGCGGCGGCCGTCCTGGCGACGGGTTCGATGGCGGCCTTCGCCCAGCATGGCGGTGGTGGCATGGGCGGCGGGGCCAGAGGCGATTTTGGCGGCCGTTCGGACAGCCACATCAGCGGCAGCGGCCTGCGCAACTCCAACGGTCCGGACGCGGTAGACCGCGACAAGGGACGCGCGCGTGCGGAGGATCGGAGCGAAACGCATACCCGTACCTCCCACGGGAAGGCCCAGGGGCATCGCAAGCATTGATCGATATAAGGTGCGGGGCCCATGCTCAAGGCATGGGCCCTGAATGAATCGAGGTGTGCCGTATTTGTGCTGGGATTCAGGCCACTTTGTGCTTCCTGAATACCCATAGGGCCCGATCTGGCGCGGATCTCGAATCTGCCGCACGTTCTGAAATTCCTTGTGTTGGCGAACTGATTTCTGGCACCGGTGAGAGCGAGGTGGCTTGGTCTGCGAGCAGCTCGGACGCATCCGGTGGAATCATCTTGTCGTCCTTGGCGATCAGGTACCAGCTCGGCTTGGCACGCCAGGCAGGCGAGATGACTTCACCAGCCAGCGCATCCACACCCCATCGCGGTCCTGCGGGAGCGCATCCTCCTTGTCCCTCAGACAGACATAAACCGGGCTTATCTTGCTGCCTCGCTCGGGAACCTTGGTTATCTCGACGAAGCGCGTGGCGTCTGGGACGAGCTCATCGCCATCAACCCGGCCTACTCGTTCGCAGATCAGATCGCTCGTATGCCCTTCAGGAATCCGGAGAATCTGGCCCGCACCGCGAACGGTCTGAACAGGGTTGGATTGCCGGCAAACTCCAACATTCTTCCCTGAGCACGGGTGATGCCGCTGCGAGCGACGGTTGGCACTCGGGGAAATGAGTTCGTGAATCGCCTTGCCGTCGCCTGTCAGTTGGAAAGCGAGTTCGCCACTAGCGAGGCCATGATTACTGCGTCGAACACCCGCTGACATGGCGGTACAAAAGGGGACTCGGAGAGGCGTCTTGCACGGGTCGAGAGAGGAGGGTGGGAGGAACGGAGCGGGAAAAGGCGAGGAGGAGACGCGGTATCCGAGGCGCTTCCCGGATACCGGCATGTCAGCGAATGGGCGCCGCAGAGAGCACCCGTCTGGCGGCACCTGTTACCGCGCGACGCCGTACCGCGCGGCGGGCTGGTCGCGCGAGAGATTAGGACCGAGCACGGCGCGGGCGGCCTCGAAGGCATGCCAGTCGGCAGCTTCGGGCAGCGACGGCACGGTAATCACCTCGCCCAGATCCAGCCCGGCCAGGGCGGCGTCCACCAGATCGTCGCCGCTCATGACGATGCCTTGCGGCAGGTTCTCGACCGGCTGGCCGGCGGTGTCCCAGAATTCGGTCCGGGTTGCGCCCGGCAGCACGGCCTGGATGCGCACGCCCTTGCCGGCAAGCTCGTGCTGCAGCGATTGGGTGAAGGCCAGCACGAACGCCTTCGAGCCGCCATACACGCCATTCAGGACCTCGGGCGCCACCGCGACGATCGAGGCGATGTTGATGATCGTGCCCTGGCCACGCGCAACGAAGGCAGGTGCGGCGGCATAGGTGAGGCGCGTCAGGGCGGTGACGTTGAGTTCGATCATTGCCTGCATCTTGTCGACATCCGACTGCAGCAGCGGCGCCGCGCCGCCAATACCGGCGTTGTTGACCAGCGTGGTGATGCTGGCGTCAGTGCGCAGCACGTCTTCGATGCGTCGTACATCGGCGGCCAGGCCAAGGTCTGCCGTCACAATCTCGACCGACCGGCCGGTCTCGTCCGTAACCCGGCGGGCCAGCGCTTCGAGTCGGTTGCGGCTGCGCGCCACCAGGATCAGGTCATGGCCACGGCGGGCCAGGCGGTCGGCATAGATGGCGCCGATGCCGGAAGACGCGCCGGTGATCAGTGCGGTGCCGGCGTACGAGTGTGTTGTCATGTCAGTTCTCCAGATTCAGTGTGGATGGGGGTTTTGGCAATCGGCGGTGGATCCGACGGCTGCGTGAAACGAAGATTAGGGACATAATGGCGTGACGCCAATGTCATAGATGCCACCTTTTCTGCCATCACCCGGCGGGTGCCTCTGATTCGCCATGGAGATCGATATGCATCACGTAGCCCTTGCCCTCTATCCCGGGTTTCAGGCATTGAATCTGGCGGTCTCGACGGTGCTGGAGTTCGCCAACCGGTCGCTCGGGGAGCCGCTGTACAAAGTTCACCTGCTGTCCGAGCATGGCGGGCCCGTGATGAGTTCGGGCGGCTTCGCCGTCAGTACAGAGCCGTTTGGCCGGCGCCGCTTCGATACGGTGCTGGTAGTGGGGGACAACGACGTTTTGCCCACGCCGCCCGCACTGGTGGCGTTCCTGCAGCGCGCGGCACGGACCTCGCGGCGCATTGGCGCGACCTGTACTGGCGCCTTCAACCTGGCGGAGGCAGGACTGCTGGATGGCCGTCGCGCCACGACGCACTGGTACTACGCGGAGCAACTGCGGCGGCGCTTCCCGGGCGTCGGGGTGGAGGAGGACCGTATCTTCATCATCGACGGCCCGGTCTGGACCTCGGCCGGCATGTCAGCCTGTATCGATCTGGCACTGGCGCTTGTGGAGAAAGACGCAGGCGCGGCGGTCGCGCGCGATGTGGCGAAGAAGCTTGTCGTGTATCACCGCCGGGCCGGCGGGCAGTCGCAATTCTCGGCGCTGCTGGACCTGGAGCCTCGCTCGGACCGCATTCGTGCCGCGCTGGATTTCGCGCGGCAGAACCTGCAACTGGAACTCTCGGTGGAACAACTGGCGGATGCGGCGCACCTGAGCCCGCGCCAGTTTGCCCGCGCATTCCGGGACGAGACCGGGCAGACGCCCGCCAAGGCCGTGGAGCATCTGCGTGTGGAGGCGGCCAGGTTGATGATGGAAGCCGGCCGTCATACCATCGATGTGGTGGCGCGGGACACCGGATTCGGCGATCGCGAGCGCATGCGTCGTGCCTTTCTGCGGGCCTTTGGGCAACCGCCGCAGGCGATCCGGCGCATGGCGCGCGGCGCTGAACTGCAGGCTGCATAGAAAGCGCGACGGCAGCCGGATCGGCGCGCGCATTGTGAAGGCCACGGAACAAGTGAAATGCGGTGGACCACAATGATCTTGCGGCGATGGTTGTCCAGAATGCAAGGCATCCCCCGTGACGATACGTCATGCGGTTCTCGAATTCCCGTCCGATCCAATTGGAGACACCATGTCCATTCACGAACGACTCGCCGCGCGCGGCCTGGTGTTACCGCCTCCCCCGCAGCCTCTGGGCAGCTATACAGCGGTCAGCCAGGCCGGGGATCTGCTGTTTATCTCGGGGCAGTTGCCGCTGCAGGATGGCAAGGTAGTCTGGCAGGGCCGGATCGGCACGGATCTGACCGTCGAGCAGGGCAGGAGCGCGGCCGAGCTGGCGGCGCTCAACGTGCTGGCACAGATCGACGCCCACCTGGATGGCTTCGGGCGCCTGGACCACATTGTCCGTGTCGACGGTCACATTGCCAGTGCGCCGGGCTGGTTTGAACAGCCGACGGTCCTCGACGGCGCATCCGATCTGTTCCGTGACGTGCTGGCGGAAAAGGCCGGCCACGCGCGGACCATTTCCTCCCACTTCCAGCAGCCGGGGAATGCGGCCGTGATTCTCGTTGTCATTGCCCAGATCCGGTCCGCATGAGCGCAGCGCTTCGCGCCGCTATGCCGAAAATTTCTCGACCAGGAAGTCGACGAACACCCGTACCCGGCGCGTGACATGGCGCGCGGACGGGTAAAGCAGCACAAAAGGCCGCGAACTGCCGCCGTAATTCTGCAATACCTCCACCAGTGCGCCATCGCGCAGGTCCTGTTCCACGACGAAGCGGTAGGTCTGGAACAGGCCGGCGCCGGCGCGCACCAGCGTTGCCCCGCCGAGAATATCCTCTGACACCGCATACCCGCCGGTCGTGGCGATCTCCGTCTCCTCTGCGTCGACCTGGAAGCTCCATGGGAGCTTGCGGCCGCTGCTTGGCCGCTCGAACTGGATGCACTCATGCTTGAGCAGGTCCTCCAATGATTGCGGCGTGCCGGCACGCCGGAGATACCCGGGTGTTGCCACGACAACCAGCTCGGCGTCTTCCAGTTTGCGGGCGATCAGGTTCGAGTCATCTGGCGCGCGTCCTCGCACCGAGAGGTCATAGGTGTCATCCGCGAAGTCGACGTTGCGGTTGCTGATGTGCACGTCGATGTCAACTTCCGGGTACTGCTTCCGGAATGCCGGCAGCACCGGCAGCACGCGATAGTGGGCGTAAGGGGTCGGCAGACTGATGCGCAGCCGCCCGGCGGGGGCCCCGTGCTGGCCGCTGATCTGCCGCTCCGCGTCTACCAGTTGCGCCAGCGCGCCACGGCTCTGCTCGAAGTACACCCGTCCCTCGTCGGTCAGGCGGATCTGCCGCGTGGTTCGCACAAACAGACGGACCCCAAGGCGTTCCTCCAGTCTCTGAACTGTGCGGCTGACTGCCGGCGGTGTCACGCCGGCGGCCACGGCGGCCGCGGTGAAACTGCCCAGCTCAGCCGCCAGGCAGAACAGCTCGATGCTGCCAAGCTGAAGGTCATCGAATTGCCGTTTCATGTCTTGTCGTTGGTGACCATGCGGCCGATAGGATCAAGCGATCCAAGAATCATATGTGTGGCATCGACGGAAGTCGATGCGGGAGGGCCGGCAGCGCGTTTAGGTGATGATAAAGGTACTTACATATCGCTTCAGAGGGAGCGGCGTACGGCGCCACTTGTACTTGCCACGCACAACTGTTTGTTCCCGCGAGGTCTTCGAAGGCCGTACGGAATTGCCTAGATTGGAACCCATCGGAGCCACCGGCCCGATCGGCGGCGAGGCCGACTCAACTTACATCGAGGTTCAAAATGAGCACAGCACAGAAAGTCGTAGTCATCACGGGCGCATCGCAAGGCATTGGCGCCGAACTGGTCAAGGCATTCCGCGAGCGTGGCCACCGCGTCGTGGCGACGGCGCGCAGCATTAGGCCGTCCGACGATCAGGACATCCTGACGGTCGCCGGCGACATCGCCGATCCGTCCACGGCGCGTCGCGTCATCGCCGAAGCCGTTGCCAGGTTCGGCCGCGTTGACACGCTGGTCAACAATGCCGGCATCTTCGTCGCCAAGCCGTTCACCAGCTATACGGACGAGGATTACGCCGCGATGACGGGCGTCAACCTGACTGGCTTCTTCCATATCACGCGGCTGGCCATCGCCGAGATGGAGAAGAACCGCAGCGGCCACGTGGTCAGCATCACCACTAGCCTGGTCGACCATGCCATCAACGGCGTGCCGTCGGTGCTGGCGTCGCTGACCAAGGGCGGCCTGAACGCCGCGACCAGGTCGCTGGCCATCGAGTATGCAAAGGCCGGCATTCGTGCCAACGCGGTGGCGCCCGGCATCATCAAGTCGCCCATGCATGCACCGGAAACCCATGAGGCGTTGGGCGCGCTGCATCCGATGGGGCATATGGGCGAGATGCGGGACATCGTCAATGCGGTCCTGTACCTCGACGCCGCGCCCTTCGTCACCGGCGAGATCCTGCACGTTGACGGCGGCCAGAGCGCCGGGCATTGAGCGGGCCCGTCAGGTCTGCCCCCGCTTGGGCGCCACCCGTGGCATTATCGACATGATGCTGGTGGTGGCCCGGGGAGTGGGCATGCCGCGCGCGTTGGCGCGAGTCGCCAGCTCCGCAACTGCTTGCCAGTCATTCATGCCATGCAGCACAGCATAGCGGCTGTTCGCTGGCAATCGCGCCGGGACGATGCAAATGGACGCACATATCGACCACATCCTGATCGTCGATGACGACCGGGAGATCCGCGAGCTGGTCTCGACCTATCTCACCAAGAACGGCCTGCGTGTGACCGTGGTGCCGGATGGCCGGTGCATGCGATCGTTCGCTCGACGACGCACCTGGTCTTGCCTCGACCGCTGCAGTGCGGTTCGCCGCGACGAACGATCTAGGTCGCAATGCCAGCGGCGGTGTTGTCACGTTGCGGTGGCTGAACACAATGCAAGCAAGGGCGGCGCATCGCTCAGAAGACGGTGGACGGATTTTGGGTGAGGCCGGTCAAAAGACGCCATGCATCGAACCGTGCGGCGAGTTGTTTTCGGTAGAGTGATGCCCGTAGCAGATGCCGCTTGAGCGCGAAATGCTGCCGGATGGGACCGAAGCTCGACAGGAAAGCCTGCGTGCGCTCAGGAACCCGGAAACCACGCATTCGACGCTCACGTTCACGCGTGGGCTGATGGCTGTTTTCGGCGCGGTTATTGACCCGAGCACTGGCTTTGACGAAGACGTGCCTGACGCTCGCCAGTTCGGGAATCTCAGCCTTCGCCGCCGGATAGCTGCGCAACTGGTCAGTGACAATCTTGCGCGGCACCTCAGGACAGGCCGCCAGTACGCGTTTGAAGATCCGTTTTGCCGCAGCCTTGTCGCGCCGCTTCTGCAGCAGGATATCAAGTTCGGCGCCGTGCTGATCGACTGCCCGCCACAACAGATAAGGCTCGCCGCGCAGCATCAAAAACACCTCGTCGAGGTGCCAGGTCGAACCCGGCTTGCGACGGGCAGCTTTGAGGCGATGTGCGAAGCCCGAACCGAATTTGTCGCACCATCGGCGGATCGTCTCGTAGCTAACGATGATGCCGCGTTCAAACAGCAGCTCTTCGATATCACGCAGGCTCAACTGAAACCGGAAATACCAGCGCACGGCACAGCTGATGACCGCCGCCGGGAATCGGTGGCCATGATAGAGCGATTTTGTCTTTTTCATTGCACGATCTTACGCGACCATGCCGGTAACGTGACAGAGCCTTCGGCACATAGCCATCGGCGGCCAACGGCCGCAACCGTTCTACCGTCCGCGCGGTCAGTGCGTAATTCTGCTCGGCGCGCGCGATCTGTTCGGATGCCACGGACGCCGTGCCACGCTCCGTGCCGATGGTGCGTCGCCGCGTGCCCAGCATCGCGCGGACGAGGTCCGCATCGAGCGAGGCGTCGTCCGAAGCGGGATAGCGGACGGTGCGTTCGTACGCGTAGACCGACAGGAGGACGGCGAGCAGGACGATGAGGAGGACGATCAGCTTTCCGCGCAGCGGTCCGCGGCGGACACCGGCCATTTTCATAGGATGTGCCCCGTACCGAGGAGCCAGACGATCTCGGCGATCATCAGGCCGATTGCCGTGTTGACGAGCAGCGGGAAACCGAGAATATCCGCCCAGCCCGTGGCGATGGGGATGCGCCAGGCAACGATGGCGCCCGCGATGCCAATCACGGCGCTCAGCAGCCAAAGCGGGAAATAGGCTCTAGACAGGCCTATGGACGGGGCGCCGGCACAACCAGACAGCGAAGCGGCCAACGCGACGAGCGCAAGCGAGCGTGCCATGGAATCGGGGGGCGGAATCGGTTCACGCAATCCGGATTGTCCAAGGGGGCTCGGTGGATTGGCAACGCGGTGGCTTCGGTCAGCCTTGCCAGCGGGGGGCAGGCCGTGATACCGGCGTGGCGGCGATTCGAGGCGGTCTTGGGTGCGCCAGTCAGATGGCCTGCTGGCGGGTCAATCGGGCACGGCAATGGATGCAGGCATCGCGCACCATGAAATTCACGAGCGTCGGCGAGACGCCGAGTTCCGAAGCAATATCCTTCTGCGCCATGCCCTGCACGCGGCACATCTCGAACGCGCGTTGCGTGCGCTCCGGCAGTTCGGCCAGCGCGCCCATCAGCGCGCACAGCGCCTGGCGATCCCGGACGATGATGTCGGGCAGCGTGGCCGGGGAGGGCGCGTTGACGCCTTCGTCCTCCGGCGCCATCCATTTCTGTTCCAGCGACTGCCGTCGGTACGTGTCGATCGCCAGGTTTCGAACGATCTGGAACAGGTAGCTGAGACGGCTGCGGATCGACGGCTCGTCCGTCATGGTGCGCAAGCGCAGGAAGGCGTCCTGCACCACGTCTTCGGCCTGGTCGCGAGAACCCACGATGCGGGCCGCGGCACCCACCAGCGCACGTCGATTTGCCACGAAAAGCCCCAACAGCGTGTCCGCGCCAAGGGCGGGCGTCAGACTGGTGCCAATTTCGGTTAAGGGAATCACGGGGGCGGCTCCTTGAATTGGTGCAGTGCGGAGCAGGTACGTTAATAAGAATGAGAATGATAGTCAATTAATAAAAAAGTAACCCTGTTGTTAGTAAAGATGAAATTTTTATCACGATTTCGGGATGTGAAAGCCATTAAATTTCTCCCTTGCTCACTCGTCCAGGCTGCGGTTGAGACGCCTTGGCAGCCACGTGACGCATCGGCTGGCCCCTCTAAATAGATACGCTCGCCGTTCGTCATGGTCTTAATGGAGATTCGATTCGCCCCGGGCGTGCCGCCCCTCACATCTCTTCCCAGTCCGATGCCGAGCGTCGCGCTGTGGCAGTTGCATCTCGACGGGAAAAGCGCCTCAAGGGGCATATTGATCGAGTGCCTGAACGCCGAAGAGCAAGCCCATGCGGCGAATCTTCGGCTGCAATCCGACCGACTGCGCTACGCCGCCACCCGCGCCGCACTGCGCGCGCTGTTGGGGCGTAGGCTTGGCCTGCCTGCCGATTCCCTGCGCTTTGAAACCGGCCCGCACGGCAAGCCATGGCTAGAAATTTCGGCGGCCCCGGGATTCAACGTGTCGCATGCGGGAAATTTCGCGTGGATCGCCCTGGCGGAGGGCGGCGGGGCGGTGGGGGTCGATATCGAACGGATCGACCCCGGACTAGGGCAGGACTCGCTGCGCGAGATGGCGGCGCACTGTCTGACCGCGCGGGAGAGCGACTGGCTCGAAACTATGCCGGCGGCGGCATGGCCCGAGGCGTTTCACCTGCTATGGACCGCCAAGGAAGCCTTGCTGAAGGCGCTGGGGCTGGGGATTGCCGACCACCTGCAGCACGTTTCGGTGGCCGTCGATACGAAACAAGGCGATGTGGGCGACGCGCACGGCGCGCGCTGGCTCACCGTCCGCCCAGAATCCGGCCAGCTCGCTGCCCATGCGGCAGCGCTGGCGCGGACCCGGCTCTATCGGCTGGACGCGCCTCCGGGCTATGCCGCGGCAATGGCCTGGCTGCCACCCTTCTGAACCGTAGACGGGGCCCAGCAACGATCGCGATTCGCGCTCAATGCATCGTGGATCGCCCCGGCGATTTCCTCGGCGCGCACGGGCAGCACGGACAGCAGCGTATCGCTCAGACCATGGCTGCTCTGGCAGAAGCCCTGGAGGTACACGGGCACGGCCAGCTCCGGCGCCGCCTGCACGCGATAGTTGCGATCCACCAAAAAGTCTCCGAGATAGCGCGCCAGCGGCTCCAGCAGGCGACGATGGCTTTCGCGCTCATAGCCGGTGGCCAGCACCACGGCGTCATAGCGGCGCGTCTCGGAATCGGCATCGATACCCGCGCCGGGCGCCGTCGTGGCGACCGTCAGCTCGATCCCATTCGCACCGCCATGGGCGGCCCGCACGGCCTTGCACGTCAGCAGGTTCGCGCGGAACTGGCCGCTGACCTTCTGGCGATACAGCATCGCGTAGATCTGCTCGATCAGGTCGGCGTCGATGACCGAGTAGTTCGTGTTCAGGTACGCCTCGATCAGCCGGTCACGGCCAGCCTGGGCCTGCTCGAACACCACGTCGGTATAGGCCGGCGCGAAGATCTCGTTGACGAACGGGCTGTCGTCAGCGGGTTTCAGCGCCGCGCCGCGCACCATCCAGTCCACCTTTACCGACGGATAGTTGTCGTGAAGGTCGATGAACGCCTCGGCAGCGCTCTGGCCGGCGCCGATCACGGCAATCCGCATCGGCTTGCCGCCCACGCAGGGCTGGTTGCGGATCCAGTTCAGATAGCCGCTATGGTGCGTGACCCGGCTGTCATCGCGCATGCCGCGGAACGCTTCCGGAATGCGCGGCGTGCCGCCGGTCGACAGCACGATGGAACGTGCCACGCGGGTGCGTTCGCGCCCCTGCGCATCGCGCGAGATCACGCGCACGCGGTCGATCCTGCCGCCATCCGTCTCGGGCTCGATCGTCTGCACCTCTTCGCCCAGGCTGCATTGCCCCGCGAAGTGGCTCGCGGCCCAGCGCAGGTAGTCGTTGTACTCCATGCGGCTCGGATAGAACGTGCGCAGGTTGATGAAGTCCACCAGTCGCCCGTGGCGATGCAGGTAGTTCACGAAGCTGTACGGACTGGTCGGGTTGCGCATCGACACGAGGTCTTTCAGGAACGAGATCTGCATCTCGCTCTGCGAAACCAGCGTGTTGCCGTGCCACTGGTAGTTCTGCTGCTTTTCCAGGAAGTGCGCGTCGAGCGGCCGGCCGGAAGCCGCTTGCTCCTGAAGCGAGATAGCCAGGGCCAGGTTCGATGGCCCGAAGCCGATGCCGACCAGATCGTGGACGGCGGGAGAGATGTCGCGGAGCGTCATGTTTCGGTCCTTGCTGAGCAATCGGGAAAAAGGGAAGAGGGCGCACGCGCGCCCCGTTGGCAGAGGAATCAGTTGCGTGGCGTGGCTGGCGCCGTGGTGTCCGGCAAGAGCAGGTGTTCGCCGAAGAACCGCTCGCGCAGCAGCATCACGAGCATCGCGCGCTTGTGCGGGAAGTCGAACTCCTTGATCTTCGAAAAGCCCGCCTTGTCGAGGTTGGCGATCTGGCGCACGTGGTCGGCGCGCGGCTCGCCGACGATGCGCTGCGTGCGCGGATCGTCCAGGAACTGGTAGTGCTGGATGGCCGGGAACCACGCCGTCAGGAACGCCTTGCCCCGGAACGCCGGTTCGCCGATCAGCACGTGCCAGCCGCGATCGTGCTCGTGCGCATCGTAGAACGGCGCGATGCGGTTCTCCTTGGCCCAGTACACCTCGAAATAGCCGAAGGGCGTGTCGTCGAACGACGCGATCAGCGGCAGCATATGCGGATCGTCGATCAGCCCTTGCAGATAGGCGCGATGCTTGGCCTCGTCGCCTTCCTCGTTCCAGAAGTAGGCGACATCCGGATCGTTCATCCAGCGATGCAGCAGCGGCAGATCCCGCTCCAGTTCAGCGGCGCGCAGCATCAGCGTCTTGTCGAGCCACGGGATATGGCGCGCATAGACCACGCCATCCGGCTTGCCCGGCCGCAGCGGATGGCGCTTGCCATCGGTCATCGCATAGCGCAGCGGGAACGGCCCTTCGGACGCCGCCATGTACAACTCGGGGCGTTGCCAAAGCAGGCTGGCGTGCGCAGTACCCGCGATACCGCCACGCGCGCCACCGGGCTCGCGCAGCAGCGCGCCGATCTGGTGAAGACGATCCCGTGCGCCGCGCGATTCGATATCGACGCGCAGCGCGTACGGCGCGCCGTTGGCGAAAGCGGCATCCAGCGCGGCCATCGTTGCATAGGCCAGTTCGTGGTCATCGGCGTGGCTGTCGTGCAGACGCAGCACGTCGCCAGCGAACTGGAAGCTGGCAAGGGGCTGGCCGCCCCTCGTCACCGTCAGGCGCGAACCGTCGTAGCGGCTCTCGCGGCGCAACGTGGGCTGCGCCGCGAACGACAGGTGGCGCGAAAAAGGAGCAAGCGTTGTCGGCATATGGATCTTCGTGTCTGGCATGGCATTCGTTGGACGGTGCATGACGTCTGCCGTCATGCCTATCGAGACGATGCGCGGCGTGGAGAATTTAGCGCTCAGGCGGCGCGATGCAACGGCACCGCCGTTGCATCGCGCGTTTGGAAGGCGCGGGCCAGTGCGCCGGAAATTTCCGCGCGGGCCTCGCCGGCGTCGGCGACGATATTGCCCATGCGCAGGAACTCGTGAACCATGCCCGCGTATTCACGCACGACGACCGGCACGCCGGCATCGGCGAGCTTTCGCGCATAGGCGTGGCCCTCGTCGCAGAGCGGATCGCATTCGGCCAGCACGATCAGCGCGGGCGCCACGCCGCGATGATCCTCGGCGCGCAATGGCGCAAAGCGCCAGTCGCGACGGTCCGCCTCGTCGCGCAGGTACTGGCTGTAGAACCACTCGATCGTGTCCGTATCGAGCAGATACCCTTCGCCGTACTGCCGATGCGAAGCGGTGTCGGTGGTGCCGCCAAGGCCCGCATAGCAAAGCACCTGAAAGCATGGCCGGGGCAAGGCGGGTTCGTCGCGCGCCGCCAGGGCAAGCATGGCGCTGAGGGTTCCGCCCGCGCTGTCGCCGCCCACGGCGACCCGGGAGGCGTCCAGACCCAGTGATGCGGCATGCCTGCCCAGCCACGCCAGCGCATCGATGGCGTCATATGCCGCAGTTGGAAACTTGAACTCCGGCGCCAGCCGGTACGCCACCGACACCACGGCGCAAGGCGTGGCTGCGGCGATCGCCGTGCATAGGGACGCATGGGAATCGAGACTGCCGACCGTGAAACCGCCGCTATGAAAATGCAGCAGGACCGGCAGCGCATCCCCGTCTCCTTGTCGATCGGGCGCGTAGAGCCGGGCGTCGATGTCGGACCCGTCTCGCGTGGCAATACGCAGCGCTTCGACGCGGCCCACGGGTTCGGGCGGCAAGTCGAGCGCCGTGGACGCGTCATCGAACTCGCGCCGCGCCTGCGCGGGCGTCAGTTGATGAATCACCGGGCGTTTTCCGGTTGCGGTGGCGATTTCCACCATGTCGAGCAGCGCTTCGAGGTCGGGATGCAGGGGCATGGAATTCTCCGTGGACGTTGCCGCGCGTCAGGCAGCGGTGGCCGTGGCCAGCGTGGCCGTGGCCAGCGTGGCCGTGTCGCTCTGCGCCCCGCGATGCGCCTGCACGGTGTCGCTGACGATCTGGCCGTTCTCGATCTTCACAACGCGGTCGGCCAGGTCGAAGTAGCGGTCATCGTGCGAGATCACGAGCACCGCCTTGCCCTGCGCGCGCAGTTCCGACAGCACTTCGCGATAGAACACGTCCTTGAAGAGCGGGTCCTGGTCGGCGGCCCATTCGTCGAGGATCATCACCGGGCGACGCTCCAGGCACGCGACGATCAGCGCCAGTCGTTTGCGCTGGCCTTGCGACAGCGACTGCGTGGTGAAGCGACCGTCGCGCACCGTGACCTTGTGGCCCAACTGGAAGCGCTGGATCAGGCGATTGGCCAGCGCGTCGTCCTGCGGAGCGTGCGCAAGCAGCGTGTCGAACAGGTGGAAATCGGAGAACACGGCGGAGAACTGCGCTCGATAGTCGGCGAGATGCGCGGGGTCGGCCGCCTCGCCGTTATGGCGAAGTTCGCCGGCCAGCGGCGGATACAAGCCAGCCATCAGCTTGGCCAGCGTGGTCTTGCCGCTGCCGTTGCCGCCCACCAGGAACACGATTTCACCGGCATGGAGCGCAAGATCGACCGGCCCCAGCGCAAAGAAGCTGTTTTCGCCTTCGTGGAAGTAGCGATGGCTGGCGGCATCCAGCGACACGCTGGCAAAGCGGGAGACTGCTCGGTCGCGGGGCGGAGCCTCGGGCGCGGCATCGGCACCCAGCGCCTCGATGCGCGCGTATGCCACACGCCCCATGCTCAGCGCCGGCAGCGCATTGAGCAGCGATTCCAGCGGCGACATGATGTACAGGAACATGATCGTGAAGCCAGTCATCACGGCCGGGTCCAGCGGCGTTGCGCGCGGCGCGAAGAGCACGCCGCCGATCACCGCGAAGAACAGGAAGCTGCCGAAGCCCAGCGCCACAAAGAAGATCGACAGGCCACGCGTGCGTGCGGTGCGCACGGCATCGAGCGTCACGCCCAGGCTGTCGCGAATGAAACTGCGCTGCTTGTCGTGATTGAGCTTGAGTTCGCGCGCGCCCGACACCAGCGACTTGAAATGGCCGTGCAGCGCATCCTGTGCGATACCGGCCTGCTTCAGGTGCACCAGCGCGCGGCGGTGGTTCCAGTGATAGAACCACGAGCCGACACCGAGAATCGCGCAGGCGATGGCGAACGTCGGCAGCGACAGCCACGCCAGATAGCCAAGGCAGCCGAGCACAACCATCGAGTTGGTCAGCACAACCGGAATCACGGACAGGCCGTTGGCCACGTGGGTGCTGTCATCGGCCAGCGCCGCCTGCACCCGCGCATTGCCGGTCTGCTCGATATGCGGGTAGGGCGCGCCAATGAAGCGCTCGCAGATCTGCGCACGGATACGCGCCAGCGCGCTCTGGCTGACGCGCACGAACAGCGTCGACGCCAGCGTGCGGCACGCCAGCACGGCGATCGCCAGCGCCGCGAACGGCAGTGCCAGTTGCGGCGCGTCCGCGCCTTGCGTGGCCAGCACGCGGTTGATGAGCGCCACCATGCTGACGGCGCACAGGCCAGCGGCCAGGCTGGCCGCGGCGGCCAGGACGATGGTGAGCCGCAGCTTGCGCGGCAGGGAGGCAATAAGCGACATGCTGGCTAGATCCGGGATCGGCATTGCCTGGATGACGTGCGGCGCGCGGGGAAAATTAGGGGGCGTCATGCAAGCCCATCGTCATGGAGCCACCTCCCTAATTTCCATCGCAGGCCATTCGTCATCCGTCAGGCAGGCCGGCATCTCGCCATGGCCGACGCAACACGTACCGCATGATCGACTTTCTCGCCCCATTCTTCGCCGGGCCCTTGCGGCCCTATGCCGAACGACTCGCGCTGGCCAGTGCGGCGGGGGCGGAACCATCGGGGGTGATGGCACGCGGTGCCAGTCTGGACGCCGGCTGGGCCGCCGAATGCCTGGCGCGTGCGTCCCGTGCGAGCGATTGCGAGGACCTGCGGGCACTCGCCGCGGCGTGGTTCCGCGACTACACGATGGCGGTGCTACCAGGAGCGCTTGTCGCGGCCACGCTGCATCGGCGCGGTCTGACGTTCGACGCAGACGCGGTGGTCTGGTGTGGCGCAGCCAATGGCTGGCTGGCGATGCTGGTACTGCCGGACGGCGGCGAGGCGTCCGGCGCCACGCTTGCCGCGTTGCTGTCACCGCTGGTCAACGCCCATCTGCCGCGCGTGGTGGCGGCGTTTTCCGTAGCCGCCCGGGTATCCCGGCGTTTGCTCTGGTGTACGGGTGGCGTGGCCGCCGCGGGCATCGCGCGGCAACTGGCCGCGCATCTGGTGCTGACGCCCGCGCAGCGCGCGGAAGTGCTGGCATGGATCGACGCACCCGTGTCCATCGACGGCTTCGCCAACCCGTTCCATGGCGCATTCCGACCTGGCGCGGAACCGGGCCAGCCGGGCGTGGCGCCCGTGCGACGCATCTGCTGCCTGAACTACCGCTTGCCGGGCGAGGGCCATTGCGGCACATGCCCGCGCACGGCGCCTACTCCTTCGCGGACGCCGTCCGCAGGCGCCAATGTTGCCATAGCCAGTACGCCGTGACGGCAACGGGCACACCCAGGCCGATCCAGCACAGGGCGTCCCACGCGCCATCGCCGAAAATGCCGGCCGCCAGACCCGCGAAGGACAGCACGCCAAGCAGCACCGGCATCGGCCAGGTATCGTCGATCAGCTTCATGCCTGGTCTCCCGACAGTTGCGGCGGCAGCGTTGCAGTGGCGTCCTCGCGGCTGCGCCGTGGTCGCTTGAGCCAGAAAATGAAACCCGTCACCGTGGCGCCCGCCGTGATGACCGTCAGTAGCGCCCACAGGATCTGCAGCGGCCGGCCCGCATAGTCGCCGAAGTGGAACGGCGCCGACAGCAGCAGTACCTGCAGATACCACGGCATGCCGCGCACGGCGGCCACGCTGCCGTCGCCCGCATCGACAAGCACGATCGCGTAGACGCGCTTCTGCAGCTCCGTGTGGCCGCGCAGCACCACGCCGTAGTGGCGTCCGGTGGAAAACTCGGTATTCGGATAGAAGACGAAGGCCGGGTCCTTCCCCGGTACCTCCTTGTGCGCCTGCTCCAGCGCGCGATCCACCGGCACGAACGATGCGGGCGTCGGCCCCGGCAGCGTCGCGATCAGGTGCTGCAGCTCGGTCTTCTGCCAGACCCCGATGATCAGCGGGGAAAACGACAGGAACGTCCCCGTCAGCCCGACCACGAGTGCCCACACCATCACGACGATGCCGAACAGGTTGTGCAGGTCCGCCTGCACGATGCGCACCGGCTTGCCGAAGCGGATCAGGCCAAAAGCCAGCTTGCGCATGAACGGCCCGTAGACGACGAGCCCGCTCATCAGGCTCAGCGCGAACAGCACGCCGATAAAGCCGATGAAGAACTGCCCCGGCAGGCCGAGGAACAGGTTCAGGTGCAGCTTGAGGATGAAGCCGCTGAAGGTTTCGCCCGGCGGCCCCGGCTTGCGCGTGGCGCCCGTGGCAGCGTCGAACTGGACCGTCGTGCCATTGCGCAGCTTCGGCTCGCCAACGGGTCCCACGCGCACGCCAACGGCGTCGGCATCGTCGTCCGCAAACGAAATCGACTTGGTGATCTGACCCGGATGCGCGGCCTGGGCCGCGTCGACCAGCGTCTGCAACGCCGGCCGCTGTGCCGGCACGGCAACGGTGCGCTCGGCAGCCACCGCGCCGTGATGTTCCTGGCCGAGCAGCGCATCGATGTCCTCGTGGAAGATCAGCAGTAGGCCGGTGACGCACAGCACCAGCAGATTCAATGTGCAGAGCAGGCTGGTCCAGCGATGGATCGCGTACCAGAAGCGCAGCGTGGGGGCTTTCATGTTCTTGGACTCCTGCAAGGCAACGCCGCCCGGACGGACGGGCGGCGTCTTGCTGCTTACCAGCGGTAGGTGGCCGTACCGATGATGGTGCGGCGGCGACCGTAGTAGCAGTTCGTGGCGCTGTCGCACCCGGCCACATACGTCTTGTCGAACAGGTTGTTGACGTTCAGACGCAGCGTGTAGTGCTTGGCGAAGGAGTAGCTCGCGGCCAGATCGAACAGCGTGTACGCCGGCACGGTCGTCACGTTCGTCTGGTCATACGACTTGCCCATGTACCGCACGCCACCGCCTAGCCAGACGCCCCGCAGGAAGCCGCTCGACAGGCGGTAATCCGCCCACAGCGAGGCCATGTGCCGCGGGATGTACTGCGGCGTCTTGCCTGCGTTCGGCGCGTTCGGGCCCGCCTGCGTGACTTCGGCATCCGTGTACGTGTACGACGCCAGGATGTTGAAGTTGTTCGTGACGGCCCACGTGCCTTCCAGTTCCACACCGCGCGAGCGCACTTCGCCGAGCTGCGAGACCTGGGTGGGCACCGGCGACGTCGTCAGCACGTTTTGCTGCGTCAGGTTGAACAGCGACAGTTGCGCGAAGCTGCGCGTACCCTTCGGCTGCCACTTCAGGCCGGCCTCGTACTGCTTGCCGGTGGTGGGCTTCGGCGTGCCGCCGCCGTACAGCACGGTGGTGGCCGTCGGCTCGAACGAGGTCGAGTAGGCAAAGTACGGCGACAGGCCATACGGGCCTTCCCACAGCAGGCCGGCGCGGCCGGTGAACTTGCCGTCGTCGGTGCCGGAGTGCGTCACGACGTTGGTGGCCAGCGTGCGGGCGTCGGCATCGACCTTCGCCTTGTCGTAGCGGCCGGCCAGTTGCACCACCCAGCGGTCCGCCACGCGCAGCATGTCCTGCAGGTAGAAGCCCACCTGGCTGCGCACCGTGGTGGTGTCGCTCTGGTACGCCGGCGCCACGAAGTTGCCGTACACCGGGTTGAAGATGTCGATAGGCGGTTGCTGCGTCGGCAGGCTGCCGGTCTGGCCCAGCAGGCGACCGAACGTGGACCGCGTGTAGTCGATCCCGGTGAGGATCGTGTGCTCGAAGATGCCGTGCTTGACCTTGATCTGCGCCTGATTGTCGACAGTGAACAGGTTGTACGACTCGTTCGACCTCAGGCCGATGCGGCGCAGCAGGTACGGGCCATTCGCCGGATTCGATACGAGACCGCCATTGCCGTTGATGTCCTCGTAGCTGGTGTACATGTGGCTGTAGCGCAGGTTCTGGCGCAGCGTCACCGTGTCATTCAGGCGATGCGAGAACTCGTAGCCCACCATGTACTGCTCGCGCTTGAAGCGCTCGAAGGACGGTTCGCCCGGGAAGAAGTCGGTCGGGATCTTGGACCCGTTCGCCAACGGCGTGATCGTACCCACGGCCGGCAGGAAGCCGGCGCTGTTGCCGGCGTTGTCGTGATAGATCTGCGAGTACAGCGTGAAGCTGGTGGCGTCGGTGGGGCGCCACGTGATCTGCGGCGAAATGAACAGGCGGTCGTCGCCGGCGTGGTTCGTCTGCGTCCCGCTATCGCGCGCCAGCGCGGTCAGGCGGTAGAGCACCTTGCCGTCCTTGTCGAGCGCACCCGTGAAATCGCCCGAGATCTCGCGGCGATCGTAGTTGCCGAAACTCAGGTTGATCTCGTTCGACGATTCCGCCTGCGGCCGCTTGCTGACCTGGTTGATCAGGCCGCCCGGCGCGGTCTGGCCGTAGAGCACCGACGAGGGCCCGCGCACGATGTCGACGCGCTCCAGGCTGTACGGCTCCAGGTCCCAGTAGGCATAGCCGCCGGACCAGGGCATCTTCAGCCCATCCCAGTACTGGCCGTTCTGGGCGGCGTTGAAGCCGCGGATGTAGTACGTGCCGCGCCGCGTATCGACGATCGGCTCGGTGCGCACGCCGGCGCTGTAGCGCAGGGCTTCTTCCACGCGCTGGGCGCCCTGGGCACGGATCTGGTCCGACGTGACCACGCTGATCGACTGCGGCGTGTCCTCGATGGGCACGTCCGTCTTGGTGGCCGATACCGACTTCTTGCCCACCGGGCCGTAGTTTTCGGCGACCGTATCGGCGCGCACGCTGACGGCCGGCAACTGGACTTCGCCGCCGCTGGCGGGGGCAGGCGTGGCGTCGTTCGTCTGCGCGTACGCCGTCTGGATCGTGACAGCCATGGCCAGCGCGGTCAGCGCGAATGGTTGCCGATTCGCCCAAGCCTGACGCGGCCTGGCGCTTTTACCCGTCCTCATATTTCTCCTGATTCTGCAGTTTTTTGATGGAGTAGTGATTCTAAATGCAAACTATTCGCATTTGCATTTATAAAATTACGATTCCTGGCCTACGTCGGTAGGTTTGTGGCGGACATGCCCTCAGTCGGCACAGGGGAATGCGGGCGTCCATCGCCCGAAAGCCCGGCGTCGAGGCTGGCGGCCAGATCGGCCAGCAGCCGCGCGTCGCGGACGATTCCGTGGTGATCCACCCCATCGAGCACCGCCTCCCGCCATGGCGCTCCCTGCCATGCGGCCAGCCGCGCAGCGGCAATATCGCGGCTGGAACGCCACCAGACGGCGCGTGGCGCGCTTACGACAGGCACCGCCTGCTGCGATGCCGCCATGGCGCCCAATCGATGCGCGGCGACGAACATCTGCGCCAGTTCTGCGGCCCCAAGCCCGGCCTGCGGCGATGGCGAGGCGGCCACGAGCGGCGCCAGCAGGCTGGCCACAAGGTCGGCCGCCGGCGCAGCGGCCGGCTGCGCGGGCAGCGCCAGGGCGCCGGCACCCGGCAGCAACCGCGCCGCGAAATCGGCCAGCGCCGCGGGCCAGCCCGGCGCGGCGTCGGCAGCCGGCGCCCGGCCTTCCGGCACGAATGGGTCGATCAGGCCAAGCCATTGCACCGACTGCCCCTGGGCCTCAAGCTCGCGCGCCATCGCCGTGGCCAGCGTCGCGCCCAGCGACCAGCCCAGCAGCAGATAGGGCCCTTGTGGCTGGGCGACACGCCATTCGCGAACGTAGTCGGCCGCGATCGACGCCAGCGACGTGTCGCGCCACGCCGGATCGCCCAGCGCCCGCGACTGGAAGCCATAGACCGTCCGCGCCGTGCCGAGCTGGCCCACGATGGCGTCGTAGTCGAACAGCGTGCCCAGCGCGGCATGGACGCACGCCACGGGCGGCAGGGCGCCGCCGGCGGGGCCCTGCGCCAGCACCCGCAGCGCCGTGGCCGCCACGGGCGCGGCTTCCGCATCGGGCAGCAACTGGCCGATGGTCGGCGTCCGCATCAGGTCGCGCAGCTTCAGGTCGATTCCCAGCGCCTTGTTGGCCCGCACGCGCGAAATCACCTTCAGGCTCAGCAGCGAGTCGCCCCCGAGCGTGAAGAAGTTGTCGTCAAGGCCGACGCGCTCCACGCCCAGCACCTCCTGCCAGACCTGCGCCAGCCAGCGCTGGGCTTCGTTGCGCGGCGCCACGAAGTGCTCGGCACCCTCGGCCTCCGGCGCCGGCAGCGCGCGACGGTCCAGCTTGCCGTTCGGGGTCAGGGGCAGGGCGTCGATCACGACGAACGCCGCCGGCACCATGTAGTCGGGCAAGTCGGCTGCCAATGCCGTGCGCACGGCGGCCACGTCGATCTGGGCAGCGCTGGCCGACACCACATAGGCGACCAGCCTTGCGCCGGCAGGGCCCTCGACAGCCAGCACCGCCGCATTGCCCACACCCGCCTGCGCCAGAATCCGCGCCTCGATTTCACCCGGTTCGATCCGGAAGCCGCGAATCTTCAGTTGCTGGTCGATCCGGCCCAGGTACTCCAGTTGCCCGTCAGGCAGCCAGCGCGCCAGATCACCCGTGCGGTAGAGCCGCGCACCGTCATCGGCAAACGGATCGGGAATGAAGCGCTCCGCCGACATGCCGGGACGGTTCAGATACCCACGCGCCAACCCTTCGCCGCCGATATGAAGCTCGCCCGCCACGCCCGGCGGCACGAGCTTCAGCTCCGCGTCGAGCAGGTAGCAGCGCCGGTCGCCAACCGGGCGGCCAATCGGGGCGTAGGTGCCCGCGAAATCCGCTTCCGGCGCATCGCCGCGCACCTTCCAGACCATCGGCGTGACCACGGTTTCGGTCGGGCCATAGCCATTGATATAGGTCCGCGCACCCAGCGCGCGCCGTGCCTGGGCAAAGGCGCC